>JADGNY010000065.1 GCA_017883235.1 Thermoanaerobaculia bacterium
GAAGGGTCGCGCTAAGTCACCTGAAAGATGAGTGTTCACGCCGGTTTCCCGGTAGTCTGCCGCGCCAGAAGGCCGTTCACGAGAGAGAGATGCTGTCCCCAACACCGTTTCGCGGAAGCTGTTTTGGACAGGTGTGACTCAGGAACGAGCGTCGCTGCTGCCTGATGACTCGCTGGATTCGCTGACCACTGAAATCGAACGCATCCAGGAGCAGGCTCGGCAAGGCGGGTAGGAAACTGCACCGCCAAGCCACCAGACTCCTGACATTCGAGGTAAACGCGGAGGCGAGACGCCAGCGGGTCATGGGTCACTTTGAAGCGTCAGTTGTAACATCGCGGGACAAGGCGGGACATGGTGGGATGGTAAACTCCTACCCGTGAGTAAGCCGCCCAGAGAGCGGGAACCGAAGAAATGGCCGACGAATCCCTCTCGGCTGCCCGTTCGATCCTTAAAAGGGTGACCGGCCAGAAGATGCCGAACCGGGTTCTCGCTGCCCGTGCCGCTGCCGGAGGTGCTGCCTGTGCCGCGAAGCTGACACCGGAACGGCGGGGCCAGATCGCCGCGAAGGCTGCCGCGAGCCGCTGGAAAAAATGACGGCCTCCATGGTCAATCTTCGCCCGCGATCTTAACTCCCGACCACACGCTGTATTCGGCGAGCTTGCGACCGCTATGGCTGCTCTTGATCGTGACCGCCCCGCCAGTAGATGGCTCGTGAATCTTGCAGTACTCAGCGATCGTGATAACGATCCCGCGCTTTGCGGTTAGGTCGACGGAATCCCAGAAGGCTGGACTAACCTGTGCTTCGAAGCGATCGGGGCTGATCGAAACAATCACGTGGTGCTCAATCATGGTAGCCACTAAGCTTTCCACGTTCGTTCGCTTTGCGGTGACACCCCCCTCGTTAACGCTGCCCAATTCCACAGTGTCAGGTGGGGCTGATGGCGGCGGCGCTACCTGCGCGGTCGCCGTTGGCGGCGCTGATGTCGGAGCATTGAAAAGAAACACGATCATAGTTACTCCAACCAACACGCCTAACCCTACGAAGATGAAGAGTGGTGCATTGAATGGCTTCCTCGGTGTCTGGTTGCTCTCCTGTCGGAATTCGTCACGGAGGGCAAGACGGCTGGCGTTGACAACGGCATTCCGCTTTTGGCGTCCGCGCCAAAACTCCGGCGTCTCCCGCGCGAGCAGCCAGCGGCCGAGCATCGGGTTGTAAACGTAGTCATCTTCAGCGATGCGGCCAGCCGAAGCCCACTCCTCGACCGTTGCGGCGTCAGGCGCACTGAACTGCGATGAACCTCGCTGAATCAGCCACACAGCATTCATGGGGCGGCGTTTACTTCGTCTCCGCTGGCGCGTCGCGACCGCACTTCGGGCTGGCCGGGGCTGGAGGGATTTTGGTCGGATACTTCGCGTTGGCAGTCATGGCAAGCGATGAGCGGCATGGTGAGCCTCCATGATCTCACGTTCGTGACCTGTCGAATGATCGCGCAGGGGTTGAACGTATCAGCCTCGGAACTCTGCCGACCATTCGCGGTGGAACTGGCGTTCGCGGGCAGTGTTGATTACGCGACCGTCATCAAGGAGTACGCCTCAACCCCCGGCATCCTACGTTGAGCGCAGCAACCTCGCGGTCAGGATGCTCAACCGCCGTTACACCCGGTTGACGAATTCGTACAGCAAGCGAATCGAGTATCACCGCGCCGCGCTGACGTTCTTCTATTACAACTTCTCCCGCAAGCATTCGACGCTGCGTGGAAAGACTCCGGCGATGGCGGCGGGGATCACGACAACCGTGTGGGGCGTGCGCGACATGCTCTTCGCGGCGGATCAGAACATTATGGACCAGACAGCGGCGTGATGGGTCGCTACCGCCGCTTGTCGAATGGCTGGAAGAGTTCCGAATGGAGCGCGGCGTTATACTCAAATCGCGACAGCGGGAGGTGAGTCTTGGCAAATGCTTGGCTTGAACAGCAACTTGACCGGATGGGGGCGCGAATCGCGACTGGCCAGACCTGCCGACTAGAAGTCCGCTCGTGCGAAGACGGCTACGCCAAAGGGGCCGACATCGTAGCGGCTGTGAAAGCGCGCGGTTGGCGAGTCCTTCAGATCGAACTGGACTATGTGTTCGTTCGGAGTGGCTATTCCATTCGAGACGTCGTGTGATCCATGCCAGCAAAGGCCCCTGTTACAGTTTCGGCTGAAACTGACCCATGACCCGCCAGCGCTCCGGTTCGCCGCTTCGCGGCGCCACTCCCGCGGGCTCGACCTTTGCCTTCCTCGCGAAATGCCCGCCAGGGCAACAGCGTTATCCTTACCCGAGGTATACTTGGTAAGGGAGACTATCCATGCCTATTTCAACCATTACCAGCAAGGGCCAGACTACGGTCCCGAAGGAAGTCCGAGAGGCACTCGACCTCGACGCAGGTGACAAACTGAATTGGGAAATCAGCGGCGGCCGCGTGGCCATCACGACCGAACGGCCGGCGCTCTACCGCTGGGAAGGCGTGATCAAGCACGGCCCCGCCGATGCGGTGCAGGCCGTTGCCGAAGCGCGGAAGACCAGAGGGCGAATCTGACTTGCGCAGCGTCGTCGTCGATGCAAATGTCATCGTCTCGTTCTTCATCGAGCGGCACGCGGAGCAGCGCGCTGCCGCGAAAGCGCTTCTGCTGAAGGCCGAAGAGGGCGAGCTCGTCGCGATCGTCCCGCAGTTCGTCGTCTTCGAAGTCACGTACGTCCTGCAGAGCCAGTACGGATTCACCGGCGAGCGGCTGGCGTCGCTGATCCGCGACGTCATCACCTTCCCGGGCGTGCAGGTCATCGACGATTGCCCATGGAAACGGGTCATGAACGTGTGGCCGAATCCGCTCCCCTCACTCGCCGATGCAGCGATCGCCGCTGTCGCTACGGCCAACCGATACGACGCGGTCGCCACCTTCGACCGGAAGCTTGCGAGGCGGGTAGTGGAATTGGGCGTCGCCGCATACTGGTGAGCAACCCGCAAGACTCCTGACATTCGCGCGTAGGTCTCGCGGTTGCGCGGTCTCGGGGGTGGGATTGGTTGCTGAGTTGCTGAGGACGGTACTTAGCAACCTTGCAACCCAGCAACCCACCGCGCCCCATCAAACCTGACAGATTCCTGACTTCGCCAAACTTGCGATTGCACAACACAGGTTCATAATCCTCCGCACAGGAGGAGTCCATGAAACGAGCAGTTACCGCGATCGCTTTGGTTGCCTTACTCGCCGCCCCCGCCCTCATCGCCTCGGGGTCCAGCGGCGGCGGGATGGGATCGGGATCGGCCCCGATGCCGAGCATGCAGCAGAAGTCGCCGCACGACCAGGCGGTCGATTACTACAACAACGCCGAGCGGCGCATCGACGGTCTGACCAAGACGCACGATGAGATGAAGGCTGCCGCGGCCACCGATCCGAAGAAGGCGGCCAAGCTGCAAGGCAAGCTCGCCAAGGGGCTCGAGAACGCCGCGGCCGATCTCGAGCGCGCGGTGAAGAACGATCCGTCGCTCTTCCAGGCCTGGAGCGAGCTGGGATTCACCTATCGCAAGATGGGCAAGTTCAAGGAGTCGCTGGAGGCGTACGACAAGGCGCTGCAGATCTCGCCCAACTACACCCCCGCGCTCGAATACCGCGCCGAGGCGTATCTGGGGCTGAATCGGCTGGATGAGGCGAAGAAAACGTACACCGACCTCTTCTCCGGCGATCGTCCGAAAGCGGACGCGCTGCTGCTCTCGATGAAGAGCTACGTCGCGGCGCGCCGCGCCGATCCGGCCGGACTCGATGCCGCCCAACTCGACGCCTTCGGCAAATGGGTCGAAGAGCGCGAGATCCTCCACAACCAGACCATCGCCCTGACCGCGCAGAACTCCACGTTCCGCTCGTGGTGACTCGCGGTCTCGCGGTGCTGATCGCCGCGACGATGCTTGTCATCGTCGCGGCGTGCAGCGGCGGCGGTTCGCCGGCGGTGGCACCTTCCGAATCGCGGTTCGACTGGCGGCTGCCGGCCGGCTTTCCCCTGCCGCTGACGGAGCCGGACAACCTTCAGACGCCGGCGAAGTTCGCACTGGGACGGAAGCTCTTCTACGATCGCCGCCTCTCCTTGAACGGTACGCAGGCCTGCGCCGATTGTCATCAGCAGAGCCGCGCCTTCAGCGACGGCCGGCCGACAGCGGTCGGATCGACGGGACAGCACCACACCCGCAACGCCATGACTCTCACCAACGCCGGCTACAACGCCAGCTACACGTGGGACAGCACCCGCGTCCGCTCACTCGAAGCGCAGGCCATCGTGCCGATGTTCAACACGCATCCGGTCGAGCTGGGAGTGAGTGGTCACGAACAGGAGATCGTGGCGCGCTTCCGCGGGGATGCGGCGATGTTTCGCGATGCCTTCCCCGGCGAGCACCAGCCGGTCTCGATCCGCAACATCGCCAAAGCGCTGGCGGCATTCGAGCGCGCGCTGATCTCGGGACATTCCCCGTACGACCGGCTGGTCTACGGCGGCGAGGAGAACGCGCTCTCCCCTTCCTCCTGGCGCGGCATGCGGCTTTTTTTTACAAAGCGGGCCGGCTGTTCGGAATGCCATCAGGGCTTCAACTTCTCCGCCGAGTCGCGTTACGCCGGCCATTCGAAGACGACTCCGGTGCTGGTCCGCAACGGCGTCACCGACGGCGCCTTCCGCGTCCCGACGCTGCGCAACATCGAGCTGACCGCGCCCTACATGCACGACGGCAGCATCGCTACGCTCGATGAGGTGATCGAACGGTACGTCGTCGCACGGAAGCTGACGCTCGATGCGAGCGAGCGCGCCGATCTGGTGGAGTTTCTGCGGTCGTTGACGGATAAAGAGTTCGTGAGCGATGCCAGGTTTGCGGCGCCTTGACGGGGGGCACAGACAAGAGTGTCTGTGCCACATTGGTCCGGGTTTCTTGCCCTGGATTCCCTTGTCGATCCACATGAGAGGCCGCATGTGGCACAGACACTCCTGTCTGTGCCGGTGCTCGCGCGAACCGTTGCCGAAACCCTCTCGTATACTCCCCCGCCATGCGCATCACCTCCCTCCTCCTCTCCCTCCTTCTCACCACCACCCTCTCCGCGCAGGTCTTCGAGATCGGGGTCTTCATCCGGGACATCGACGTCAGAGCCGATGCCTGTACGAACTTCTTCGACTACGCGAACGGCGCCTGGCGCGCCGCGAATCCGATTCCGGGATCGATGCAGCGATGGAGCCGGCGATGGGCGGCGGGCGAGCAGAGCAAGGAGCAGTTGCGGGCGCTGCTCGACGACGAATCCAAACGGAAAGACTGGCCGAAGGGGTCGATCGACCAGCAGATCAGCGACTTCTACAGCGCCTGCATGGATCAGGCGCGCGTGGACGCGCTCGGCACGAAGCCGATCCGTCCGCTCCTGAAACAGATCGACGCCATCCGCACGCCGGGCGATCTGCAGAAGACCATCGCCGACCTTCACGACCTTCAGATGTACGCGCTGTTCGGTGTGGGCTCCGCCTCCGACAATCACAACCCCGGCTTCGTCATCGCCCGCGTGGCGGCCACCGGCCTCGGCCTCCCCGACCGCGACTACTACCTCAAACCGGAGAAACGCTTCGCCGACGCGCGCGCGAAGTACCGCCTCCACGTGGCGAAGATGTTCGAACTGACCGGCACCAGCCATGATGCGGCGAAGAAGGCTGCCGACGCGCTCTTCGCCATGGAGACGCGCCTTGCCGCGGCGCAGCTCGACAACGTCGCCCTGCGCGATCCCGCTGCGACCGATCACAAGTACGCCGTCGAAACGCTGCAGAAGTTCACACCGCATTTCGACTGGACGCGCTATCTCCAGCACATCGGTGTCGCACCCGTGGATCTCAACGTCGATCAGCCGGAATACATGGGAGCGGTGGAGAAAGAATTGCGCACGACGCCGCTCAGCACGTGGAAGGCCTACCTGGCCTGGAACGTCATCAACAGCGCGTCCCGGAATCTCTCGGCGCCGATTGCCGCGGAGCATTTCGCCTTCTACGGCAAGTACCTGAGCGGATCGACCGAGATGAAGCCGCGCTGGAAGCAGTGCGTCGAGAACGATGACGCGCTTCTCGGCGAGGCTCTGGGACGCCGCTACGTCGAGCGCTACTTCCCCCCCGAGGCCAAGGCGCGCATGCAGGAGCTGGTGAAGAACCTTCTCGCGGCGATGGGCGACACTATCCGCGGCCTCGAATGGATGGGTCCCGAGACGAAGGCGAAGGCGCTGGAGAAACTGGCCACGTTCAATCCGAAGGTCGGCTATCCCGACAAGTGGAAGGACTACAGCAGCGTGGCCATCAGTCCGACGGCGCACTGGGAGAACGTCGTCGCTGGATTGGAGTTCGGATCAGCCGAGGATCTGGCGCTGACCGGCAAACCGGTCGACCGCGGCCGGTGGGGAATGACTCCTCCGACTTCCGATGCCTACTACAACCCGCTGCTCAACGAGATCGTCTTCCCGGCCGGCATCCTGCAGCCGCCCGCGTTCGACGTGCATAACGCCGATGCCATCAACTACGGCGCGATCGGCGTCGTCATCGGACACGAGATCAGCCACGGCTTCGACGATCAAGGCGCGAAATACGACGCGCAGGGACGGCTGAACAACTGGTGGACGGCGGACGATCTGAAGCGCTTCCAGGAGCGGACGGCGTGTGTGGCCGATCAGTTCGACAACTACTTCATCGAGCCGGGCATCCACCACAACGGCAGGCTGGTTCTCGGCGAGTCGATCGGCGACTTGGCCGGCGCGAAGATCGCCTGGCTGGCCTTTCAGAAAGCGCAGCAGACCCGGCCGGCCGTCGACATCGACCGCTTCACCCCCGCGCAACAGTTCTTCATCGCCTGGGGCCAGTTCCGCGGCGACGAAACACGCCCCGAGACACAGCGCCTGATGGTGCAGGGCGACCCGCATCCGGTGGCGAAGTACCGCGTCATCGGCCCGCTCTCGAATCTCCCGGAGTTCGCGCAGGCCTTCGGCTGCAAGGCGGATGCGGCGATGGTGCGTCCGAAGCGGTGCGAGGTGTGGTGAGGGCCAAACCAGAAACCAGAAACCAGAAACCAGAAGGCGGAAGTGTTCATGCGATCAGTCGTGGTTCAAACCTTTCTGGTTTCTGGTTTCTGGTTTCTGGTTTTCCGGCGAGGACGCCAGCGCTCCTATGTGACGCTCCGGCAGAACTCCAGCAGCATCTCCTCCCCTTCCGGCCACGGCCCATGGCCGGAAGCGCCGTTGATGTGGCCCGCGTCGCCGATGATGACCAGGCGGCTTCCCCACGCCTTCGCGAACTGCTTCGCCCGCTCGATGCTCACGTACTGATCATTCGCGCTGGCGACGACGATGCTGGGAAACGGCAGCTTCGACAGCGGCATGTACGAGAAGGTGCGTCCCTCGATCGGATAGTCAGTCGCCTCGACATCGCTCGGAGCAACTAGAAACGCCCCGAGCACTCCCTGTCCGCCACAATCCTCCGACCACTGCGCGACCAGAGAGCATCCAAGGCTGTGGGCGGCCAGGACCGGCGGACGATCGCAGTCGGTGACCGCCATCTCCAGGTTCGCCACCCACTCCGAGCGATCAGGATGATCAAAGTCGCGCTGCTGCACCCGGGTGAACGACGGATGCCGCGCCTCCCAGTACGTCTGCCAATGCTGCGGCCCGGAGTTCCAGAGGCCGGGGATGGTGAGGACGGGGGTGGTCATGGGGGGAGGAGATTACACGTGTTTCGCGGGATCCGAATGACCTGAGAAAGCCTCGACCGGTTGCGCGCGAAGGCGCGCTGCACAATCCAGCCCCAACATTTTCAGCGGGCGACTGAGGCGGCAGGTCGACCGGCCACAACTCCGACGCCATCGCTCCCCGAGACTATACCCTCCCTGGGACCGCGTGCGTCCCGCACGCGCGGGACTTGGCAGGCTGCATCGTTCTGGCCTCACCTCGCGCAAGCACCGCGCGCGCGAGACGCGCGCGGTCCCAGGGAGGCAAGCTCGCCTACGAAATCGCGCTCACCCTCGCCCGCAACGCATCCTTCGGCTCCGGCGGGGTCTTGCTGTAGTCCATCTCGAAGTTCTGCGGCGGGATCTGCCAGGTGTATCCGCGCAGCAGGACCACGGCGAAGATCTCCATGATGTACGTGGCGAAATCGAGGCCGGGGCAGCGATGTCCCGTCGCCGGTCCGGCGCCCTGCGGCGAGAAGGCGTGCTCGTGGCGTTTCTCCTCGGCGCGCTCAGGCGAGAAGCGATCGGGATCGAAGGCGGTCGGATTCGTGTAATGGCTCTGGGCGATATGGCTCGGCGTTACCGCCCACATCACCATCCAGCCGGCGGGGACGGAGACGCCGTCGAATTCCAACGGCGCTTTGGTCTTGCCGAAGACGGCGGCGACGATCGGACAAAGGCGCTTGACCTCATTGACCACCTGCAGCAGATACGGCATGGTCATCAGCGTCTCGAGCGACAACGGACCGCTGGGTGCCTTGGCCGCGATCTCTGCGGCGAGTTTCTCGCGGACGTCGGGATGCGCGGCCAGTTGCTGGACGATCGATCCCAGCTCGGGGTAGACGATGAACCCGGCGATGACGATGTGGTGCAGCTCCAGCGCCGCGTCGTCGTCCGAGAGCGTTGCGCCCGAGCTCACCGCGGCGGCGAGCATGCGCGAGAGGCCGTCGTCCGTCGGCGTCTGGCGGCGCTCGCGGACGAGACGCCGCAGCACCTCGAGGATCCGGTCGCGCGCCTGCAATGCCTTCCGGTAGCGCGTGCCCGGTATGTTGATCGGCAGAGTGGCGAAACCATCGGTCAGGATGCCGTAATCCTGACGCAACCGGTCCGTCTCATCGCCGGGCGGCATCCCCATGACCGTCGCGCAGATCACCTCGATCGCAAGGCGCTTCAACTCATCGAGCCACCGCATCTCCCCTGCCGCCGGCCAGGCGCGGAAAGCGCGCTCCACCGTCTGCTCGACGATCGGCAGGTAGGCGGCCATGGCGGCGCGGTTGAAGGCCTGATTGACGAGCTTCTTGCGCGTGGCATGAACCTCGCCGTCGAGCAGCGGCAGGCTGCGTCCGCCGAAGAGCTCCTGCACGTGCGGCGGCATGGCCCCTTCGCGCATGATCACGTTCGGATCGATGAAGTGTCCGGCCGCTTCGGGGCCGGAGACGACCGCGGTCTTGCGTCCGAGGACGTTCGAGCGAAAGATGCGGCCATGGCGGGCCAGGCGCTCCTCGATGAAGCGGAACGGATTCTTGGCGAATGTCAGCGTCTCCCCGAGAAGCGGAAGACCGTCCTGGCCGGGCGGGAGGGGCGATTCGATCGAGCTCATGTAGATAACGATACGCCACAAGTTACAAAGCGGATGCATTCGGGCCAGGGTGGTAGCAAGACTCCTCTTCGCGTCACTACTACTATGAGGATGGACGAAAGGAAGGCCTTCTGGCTTGCCGCGGCGGAGCGATACATCGAAGACTGCCGCAGGACAGCCACCTCGGTGCGGGTCTCCGAATTCGCTTCCAGCATGAAGCGGACCGCGGTCCAGGTGGGGCGGGAATTCCAGGCCGCGGTCGGCGTCGGAGTGAAGGATCACTTCTCCACGCTCCAGATCGCCTGGGCCAAGGAGTTGCTGCGCACGACCGGCCACAGCACGACCCGGATTGCCATCGATTCCGGGTTCGGTACGCCCCGCACGTTCTACCGGGCGTTCAAGCGCTCCGCTGGCGTCTCGCCGACCGCCTTCAGGAAAGAAATGTCACTTGGCGAGCCTGAGTTCAGGATTTAAGTTCTTTGATATTGTCCTGAGGTGTATCCGAGGTCAAATACGATGTTCCCGCAAGGTACAGGATGGATCCCGGACCAGCCCGACGCGCGTGACTACGGGCCGGCTCACAAGAACCTCACGCCCGCGCTTGGAAAGAGCGGGATGCAGGATGCCATTGCGCAGCCTGCCGGGCCACTGCCGGTTCGCGTCGATCTCACGCCTTTCTTTCCGCCGATCTTCGACCAGGGAAGCCTCAATTCCTGCACAGCGGCGACGGCCTCCGCGCTGCTCGGGTTCTTCGAGAAGAAGACCCTCGGCCGCAACGTCTCGCCCTCGGTCATGTTCCTCTACAAGATCGAGCGCAACCTCCTCGGCAAGACCGGCGACGGGGGGGCCTTCCTGCGGACCGGCATGCAGTCGCTGTGCGCCTTCGGCGTTCCTCCCGAAAAGTCGTGGCCCTACGACCCCGGCCTCCTCGACGTCGAGCCGCAGCCGTTCCATTACGCCTACGCCGTCAACTACAAGGCCACACACTATTTCCGGCTCGACGACGCCGGCACCGACGCCGATACCGTACTGGCGCGCGCAAGGACCTCGCTGGCAGGCAACATCCCGGCGATGTTCGGCCTGGCCCTTTTCAGCTCGTACCAGAGCGGGACCGGCGGCGAGATCCCGATGCCCGGAGCCTCCGATACCAAAGTGGCCCTGCACGCGCTCGTCGCCGTCGGCTATGACGACGAGAAGACCATCTCGTCATTCGATCCGTCCACGGGGCGGATGAATCTGACCGGCGGCGCCCTCCGCATCCGGAACTCCTGGGGAGCGTCGTGGGGCGACGGCGGCTACGGATGGCTTCCCTACGACTATGTCCGGGCAGGGCTGACCTCCGACTGGTGGTGCCTGCTGCGCGCCGACTATCTCGACATCGCCGATTTCAGTCCCAGGAGCGCCGCACCCGGCGGCAATTCGCCATGAAGAAACAACCGACCAAGACGCGCCGCACGACAAGCGGCGCAACGAGACGAGCCTCAGCACCATCGATAGCCAGAAGAAAACCAAAGGAGCCCACCATGGCTGACGACAAACCCAAAAACGCTGACTTCATCGGAAGCGTAGTCGGTGACGCCAAGAATCCGCAGGAAACGCGGATGCTGACCGGCTGGTTTGGCGACTCCGATGAAGATGGTTATCGCCGCCTCTACACGGACGCGGAGCTGAGCAGCTACGTCGACATTCCGGACGATGCCATCCTCCACAGCGAGCCTCTCAAAGATGTACAGCCGTCGGGCGGCGTCCTCGTCTGGATCAAGCGCGATGCCGCGCTGAAACAGGGCGGCTCCGCGGCCAGCCGTGCCGCGCGCTTTCTCCAGGGCCAGGTCCAGCAGGATTTCGCCAGCGCAGGCGCCCCCGGCTCGCTCGAGAAAGCCGGGCTGCGCTGCGTCACCGTGGTTCCGTGCGGCGAGCCGACCGGCTTCACCGGGGAGTGTACGAATCAGCCCGAGGTGGGCGGCGCATGGCCCTGTATCACGGCCATCCCGCACTGCTTCGAAGTGACCGGATTCACCGGCAAGTGTACGCACGCGCCGTGGCCGAACCCTACCCGCTACATCGGCTGTACCCAACTCCACTGCCCCACTCACGATCTCACCCACATCCCGCACATCTGCAACATCGTGGCGTCCGGGAATCCCGGCTGCGTGGTCATCAATCCTCCGCAAGGCGGCGATCCGGCGCAGAAGGCAGGAGCCGCGGCTGATGCAGAAGCGAAACCGCTGCCGGCAACGGAGATCCCCGGCTGCGGTTACACCCAGAGCTGGGGAGTCTGCGAGACGCACCTCCTCGGGTGCGGCTACACGAAGGAGTGGGGCAATCAATGCCCTACCCATCTGCCTGACTGTCCGACCGCGGCCCCCGGCTGCGGCTGGAGCAGGAACCCGGTCTGCACCGATTTGCCGGGATGCAACTGGACCAAACAGCCTGCCATCTGCCATCAGACGGTCTCGCAGGGAATGGTCCCCTGCACCGGACCGCTACCGGTCGACGATCTTGCCGCGCAGCGTGGCGCTGCCGCACAACCGCCGAGCATCATCTGCGCGACGAACATCGGCTGCGACATCACTTTCCTCTGTCATACGCGTTTTGTGGATATCTGTCATCCGACGACCGTCTGTGTGACGCGATTCCATCCCCAGTGCTTCCGCCTCGCGTCTCCCCTCTGCCCGGTGACGCCGGGGTGTCCGTTCGGCCCCGGCGACGGTGGAGACCCCGCACAGCGCTTCGCGGCGTTCGGCGTGGCCGCGCCGAACGTCCCGAACACGCAGGCGCCGGGATGCCTCGTGTCGGGCGTCGTCATCTGCCCAACAAGTGTGCATGGCTGCACCGTGCCACCAACGTCGCCTGATTTCGGATGTACGAAATCAGGTCCGGCGTGTCCGACCACGCCGCCGGCGTGCATACAGACTCAACCCCAGACGCAATGCACGCAGAGCGGACCGCAATGTCCAACCAGTTGTGGTCCCGACTGTCAGAGCCAGCAACCGCACTGTACGTCGATCGGCCAGGCATGCGGTCATAACCCGTGCACCATCGATCCGATCCAATGTCATACGCCCGGGTTTGAATGCACGATGATCTGCACGCACCTCATCCCGCAGTGCCCGGCGCCCACGCCGCCGCCAGTCTGCAATATTCCGAACGTCGGCGCCCAGGCCTTCGCCGCGCGCGCCGTCGGACCGCAGCCGCTACCGCTGACACACGTTGGTTGTCCCGCATCCGATTTCGTGGCCTGCTCGCAATTCGGAGGATGCCCGACGCTGCCGAACGGTGACTGTACGTTCTTCGGTTGCCCGTCGCTCCCGCAGCAGTTCGCAGCGGCGGGACCGGGTGGCGGCTGCACGCAAAGCGGCCCGCAGTGTCCCACGCACGCAAAGCCGCAATGCACATTCGTCGGACCGGCTTGCCCACCGACTCCGGCCACGGTCTGTACGCAATTTGCGCCTTGCCCGACGCATCAGGGACCACACTGTCCATCCAAGCAGTTCGAGTGCACCTTCGCCTGCACGCACAACGCGCCGGGATGCCCACAAAGTCAGAATCCAGCGTGCTTTGGTCCGCTGACAGTAGGCGGACCGCAGTGTCCTCCCGCCAGCGGCTTCAATTGTCCGTCGCAGTTCGGTTGCCAGAGCATCGCCTGCGGTCAGAGCATCGCCTGCGTAAGCGTCGCCTGTCAGCCGGGCGGAGGCGTACAAGAGGAATTCGGCGCCGCGCAACCCCAAGCGGCGCCCGGAGGCACACTGTGGGGGACGCAGATCCCCACGGTGGGCAGCAGGTGTACGGTCGGGTGTTTCACGTTCTTCAGGTGTCCGCCGACCCCTCACCAGATGTGTCCGCCGACCCCTCACCAGCCCAATTGCACGGTGTTCTGCCCAATACAACACTTCCCAACCGAACGGATCAACTGCACGATGCAGTTCGACTGTCCAACCCATCTGGTAGAACTGTGTCCGCCCCCGCATCTCGAATTCACGCAACCGATCTTCTGCCCGGGCATCACGTTGCGCCCCCCGCAGTGTCCGCCGATCAGCGGCTTCAATTGCCCGTCGCAGCTCGGTTGCCAGAGCATCGCCTGTCAGAGCGCCGCCTGCCAGCCTGGAGGCGGAGGACAGCAGGAGTTTGCGGCGCGGGCCGCGGCCGGGGGTGGCGGCGGGATCGGTGTGACGGCGTGGCTGGATTGCACGCAGTTCGGGGTTTACTGTCCGCCATTCTTCACGCAGTTCGAGCAACAGTGCGTAGTGCAGCCGATCTTCACGTTCGATCCTCAGTGCCTGACACCGCCTCCTCTAACTCCTGCGTGCCCGACGGCACACTGTCCGCCTCATTCTCATCAGTTCGTGGTGTGTACGGCGTTCGGTCCGCAATGTCCCCGTACGGTGGTGGAGGCCCGCGCCGCGCAGCCAGCCGGCGGCGCTATCCATCCGACGCCAGCCACGCGCTGCTTCGTCTGCCCAGTGGATCAGATCAACACCTATTACCCCTGCACGTCCTACCACTGCTTCTCGTCGTTCCGGCAGTGCTGGCAGACCGAGTGACTTTCGTTTTTGACGGCGGTCCGGCCCCTCGCCGGACCGCCTCCTCTCCACCATTCCTGACGGTGCTACGATAAGGAACCCTTGAACAAGAACGATCTTGTCCACTACCTCATCGAGCGAGGACTTCTGGATCGCCGCGCCGTCGTCGATGGCGACGTGATGGTCGTGGAGGGCGCCCGGCGGCATCACAACTACTCCGTCATCCGCCGCCAAGGCACGGGGCTCTTCGTCAAGCAGATGCAGCCGGACCAGGCCATGTCCGCGCAGACGCTGCAGAAGGAAGCGGCCTGCTACGTGATGATGGAGAGCGATCCGGCCGTCGCCGAAATCCATGCCCTCATGCCCCGCTTCCGCGCCTACGATCCCGACCGGCACATCCTGGTCATGGATCTGATCGGCGGCGGCGAGAACCTCTCCGAGCTCCATCGCCGCCTGAACGGTTTTCCGACCGACGTGGCCACGAGTGTCGGCGCGCTGCTGGCGCGGTATCACGAGGTCTCCAGCCGCGAGCTGCTGCCGCGCGCCAATGCCGCGATCTACCAAGGGCAGCCGCCGTGGATCCTCTCCTTTCATCTCATGCCGCACGGGTCGATGCAGGGCCTCAGCGCCGCCAACGGGCAGTTCATGAGCATCCTGCAGAGCTATCCCGATTTCGGCCAGGCCCTCGACCGCATCCGCAACTCCTGGCGCCGCAATGTGCTGGTGCACGGCGACATGAAGTTCGACAACGTCGTCGTCCGCGCAGCGCAAACGGCTGAGCAGACCATGCACGTCGTCGACTGGGAGCTGGCCGACGTCGGTGATTCGGCGTGGGACGTCGCCTCGATCCTGCAGGCCTATCTGACGTGGTGGATCTCGACGCTCCAGCGCGTCCCCGGCAGCGAGCCGGACGATGGCGCGCAATATCCGCTGGAGTCGATCCAGCCGGCCATCCGCGCCTTCTGGGAGTCGTATGCCTCCGCCCGCATGCTCAGCGCGCGCGATGCCGACGCGGAGCTCGAGCGGGCAGTCAGCTATGCCGGCGCCCGGATGCTGCAGACGGTTTACGAATCGATGGCCTGGGCTCCCGCGCTGACGCAGCACGCCGTGTGGCAGGTCCAGGCCTGCATCAACATCCTCAAGGCGCCGCGCGCCGCGGCCACCGACCTCCTCGGATTTCCGGCAGGTGTCTATGCCTGACGCCGATCACATCCACGACGATGTCCGGCGGCTGTTCCGCGCCGTGGTGGTCCGCTCTCCGCTGGACTACGAGCTGGCCGGGCGCACACACAACGTCGCTCCGTTCGGCGCCGGGCAGTCGCCCACATGGAGCGCCTGGTCCGTCGGCCAACCGCCGCTGGTCATCGACCTGCAGACGCGCATTTACGACGAGGCCTACTGCCGCCCCCTTGGATCGCGCATCGATCCACCGGCCAATCCCGTGAGCATCATCGAGCCGCTCTCCGCGGCCAATGCGGGACAGGATCGCTGGGAAAGCGGTTGGACACTCGGACAGATGATGCCGAACGGACACGCCATGGCCCGCAAGGGTGAGCTGTCCAACGTCTTCGCGCCGGGCGAATTTGCCGCGGCGAACGCCGGACCTGTCGCCGCCGGCGCAGCGCTGCACGTTCTCTTCGCGCGCGAGTCGCGCACTCAGCAGCCCGGCTTCTACATCGTCAACGGCGAGACGCCCGCCCCCTTCGGCGCCGACAGCAGGATGACGCGTATCTACTGGCACATCTCCGAGGATGGTGCCGTCCCGCTCACGCACTCCGTGACGACGCTGCTCAATCGTTATCAGGTGCCGTTCCGCTTCAAGACGCTTTCGTACAGCGGCGTCTATTCGCGGGCCGATGCGGCGGTGTTGTATTTCGCGGCCCGCTACTACCAGATTGTCGCGCGCGTGCTCCCGTCGATCCGCGCGGAGGTGAGGAAGTACCTGCGCCCGGCCACGCCGCTGCTCACGAGGAAGCTGCACGACGGCATCGGTCTGGCCGAAGATCCAGCCACTGGGGAGAGCTTCGGAATGAGCCGGAGCCGGCTGATCGCGCAGGCGATCTGGGACGCCTTCGCCCGAGGCATGCAGAGCGAAGAGTCACGGATGATGGAGCTGGCCATCCAGTTCGAGCGAAACGGACTGTCGCTCGACCGGCCGCACCTGCGCGGCGCGAGCGCCGACATCTACGAGGCCGCGGCATGAGCGCGCTCCCCGCCGAGGTTCCGGCCGCCGATCCGCGGGAACGCTTTCTCGACGTGGCATGGTCGATCGGCATGCGCCTCTGCCGCGATGCCATCTGGGATGGCGACCGCTGCAACTGGCTGGGCGACTCGATGGAAGCGCACGGAGGCGAGTGGAAGGTCGCGCATAAATCATTCGGACCCGATCTCTACTCCGGGACGATCGGCATCGCTCTCTTTCTGGCGCGGTTGCATCGCATGCGTCCCGATACGGTGCTTGCACAGACGGCGCGCGGCGCCATCCGTCAGGCGCTATCGAAAGCGGATGAGATTCCGCCGGGATTTCGCCACGCCCTCTACAGCGGCTGGGTCGGCATCGCCCTGGTGTTGCTGGACGCGGCGCAGCTCCTCGGTGAGCCGCCGCTGAAGAAGGAAGCACTCCGTCTCGTCGACGGACAGCTCGGGCACGAGATCGAGCCGATGTCGCTCGACGTCATCAGCGGCGCGGCCGGGGCGATCGCCGGACTCTGCGCCATCGATCGCCGGCTCGGCGGCGATCGTTATCTCGACGAGGCGCGCCGTCTTGGCGAGCATTTGCTGACGCACGCCCATCGCGACGACGACGCCTGGTCGTGGACGACGATGCCGCCCCTCGGGCCGCAGGAGCAGAAGGACCTCGCCGGCTACTCGCACGGCGCCGCCGGCATCGCACTGGCGCTGCTCGAACTGTTCGTCCGCACGAAGGACGACCGGTTCATGGAGGGGGCCCTCGGCGGTTTCGCCTACGAGCGGAGGCACTTCTCCGTCGAGCAGCAGAACTGGCCCGACTTTCGTTCGTTCGCTTCGCCGACACCGCAGCAACTCGGCTATTCGCTGGCCTGGTGCCATGGCGCGCCGGGCATCGGCCTCTCCCGTCTGCGCGCGTTCCACCTCACGGACGATGAGACCTATCGCCGCGAAGCCGAGTCGGCCATCGGCGGCACCTACCGGCCGCTGACGATGGCCTCCGGCGCCGATGGTTACTCCCTCTGCCACGGTCTCGGCGGGAACGCGGAGCTCTTCATCGCCGCCGCGGACACCCTCGGCGACGAACGCTATCGCGCCGTCGCCGAGTCGGTCGGCGACCGCGGCATCCACGCCGTCCACCTGAACCGCAACCCCTGGCCCTGCGGTGTCCTGTCCGGCGGCGAGACGCCGAACCTTATGCTCGGCACCGCGGGGATCGGCTATTTCTACCTGCGCCTCTACGACTCCGCCGCGGTGCCCTCGGTGCTGCTGGTAGCGTAACTGCGCTTCGCGCGTTGTCGGTTGTCGGTTGTCGCGGTTCAGCCACTCGAACGCAGCCGGTTCGGAGTCGACTCAAGGTGTCCGCGTGGTCGACTCACGATATACGCATGGTCGGCCCTCGGTAACCACGTGCACCCGCTCCTGTAGCAACGCTACCCCCTCGTGTACCAACGCTACACCCCCCGTGTACCAACGGGACACCCATCGTGTCCCAACGGATACACACCGCGGCCCAACGGGACACACACCGCGTCCCAACGGCCATCCACCGCGTCCCAACCGCCATCCACCGCGTCCCAACAGGACGCACACCGCGTCCCAACGGCCATCCACCGCGTCCCAACGGCCATCCACCGCGTCCCAGCGGGACAACCACCCCGCCCAACCGGACAACCACCCCCGCCCAACCGGACAACCACCCCGCCCAACCGGACAACCACCCCCGCCCAACCGGACAACCACCCCCGCCCAACCGGACACACACACGTCCCAACCGGACACACACACGTCCCAACGCGACCACCCTCGGTGCGCACGTTCGCGCGCATGGTGCTGCAAGTTCGTTTTGCATGGCCCTGTACTACTAGTCGTGGTTTCTGCGCACAATGAGAAGATTTCGGTTGCGCGCGGAGGCGCGCACGCACAATTCAGCCCCGCGCTCGGCGTAGCGCGAGCGCGGGGGCACCGGTGGTGATGTGGAAGTGCGGCCGCGGAGGCGGCCGCCACAAGAGCTGGCGTATCGCGCTTCTGTTGCGAACCAGGCGGCGTTGTACCGGCCGCCTCCGCGGCCGGCAAATTGGCGACACCTTCGTGCCCCGCGCTCGCGCTTCCTTACATCGAGAGTCCTTCTCGCCCAGCGCTTTTCATCTGGGGGAGAAGGTGCCGAAGGCGGATGAGGGGGCCGTGCTTGCCGCGCCCTGGCCGGCATCCAGGTTTTGGTTGCGGGTACGCCGACCTGTGTACATCGTTACGCGGCATTCACGGTCATGCCGGCCACGAGCAGTACTCCGGGCCGTGTGCGCGTTTTTCGCCGGCCATCCTACCGCGCGAACCTGCGGCGCAGGCGCCCGGGGTACCGACAACCGACAACGCGCGAAGCGCCGCTCCTACCTTCGTTTTATCAGCCGCACCAGGAACAACAGAATGATCGCGCCGACGAAGGCGACGATCAGGCTGCCGATCCGGCCGCCGCCCGGCCAGAGACCGAGTTGCCCGAAGAGCCAACCACCCAGAAGGGCTCCGATGACGCCGACGACAATGTCACCGAGCAGGCCGAACCCTCTTCCCTTCATGAATTGTCCGGCCAGCCAGCCGGCGATCGCACCGATGATCAGAAACCATAGCAATTCAGTCATAGAGTCCCTCTTCCTGGAAGCAACCTCAGCACATTCGTTGCCATGTCTGCACGGATAAAAGACGGAAGCCCATCCATAGGCGTAAACTACTGACATCATGAACAACGATGAGCTGGCCATCGAAGGTCTGTCCGATGACGATCGAAACTTCGCCGGATCGCGTTTCGCCGAGGTGCGCGACGCGATCTTCGCCAACCCGTACCAGAAGATCTGGGGAGCGCCGGGGGAGCCGCCGTTCGAGAGGTTCCCGGTCACGTTCGGCACGGTCATGCGCGGCCTCCTCGCCAGGGGGAAGCCGTGGGTTCTGCTCGCCGCGGCGCGCCGCACGCTGGCTTCGAAGGCCGACTTGCGCTGGGGGCGGGATGGCAAAGGCTATCGGCGACTCCTCCACGCCAACGCCATCTGCCTGACCGGAATGTGGGAGATCACCGAGGAAACGCCGTACAGCGGCTACTTCAGGAAAGGCAGCCGAGGACTGGTCATCGCGCGTTACTCGACCTGCTGTACGGAAACGCGGCGCGGCCACACCCGCTCGCCATCGCTGGTCGGCCGCGTCTATCCGACGACGGATCCCGAGCATACCGAGCGCCTTCAGCCGGCGGGTTTCATCACCCAGCAGGACATCGGCGGCGTAGACACCGACACCATCAACGAGGCGGTGCTGCGCAATGCTCCCAACACCACCGTCTTCCGCCGCGGCCTCGGCTTTCCGACGTTGCTGGCATCCGGGGTCGCCTTCAAGCGCGCCGAGACAGAGCCGACCATCCGGCAGGTCTACGAGATCGCGGAGCTCGGCCTCCCCGCCGGCGAACCGACGCGGTCGCCGGCGTACCTGCAGTTCACCGTCATCCCCGAGCAGCCGGTCATCCCCGGCGAGGCCCTCGACTTCCGCGACGAGATCATGGCCCAGATCTACGACCGCGGAGATCCGCTCCCCAAACGCACCCTCACCTTCCGCATCGAAACGACCGACGAAGGCAAAACGCTCGGCAAGGGCTCCCTGAAGGAACGGCGCGAGTTCAACAACTGGCGAACGGTGGGCAAGCTGACCTTCAACGCCGCGGTCGCCTCCTACAACGGCGACCACGTCCTCCACTTCCATCATCCGCGGTGGAGGGAGGACCGGAATGATCCGACGACGGTGCATGAGGGGAAGTGAATCGGGCCGCCGAATAGCGTGACCTGATCCGTCGTGACGGCCCGATCGTTGATGATGACGATTTCGACGTCATCACACTTTCGTTCAGGCTGGCAGGCGCCGGAGGCGTCCATTTTGCCGCGCTAGCGGCAATAAGACGGTAGACAGTGGTGCGAGCGTTTTTTGCGAGTACCCCTGGTAAAGAGATGTCAAGGTTTGGTGCCGCGTCAGCGGCACTTTCGCCGGCGTTAGCCGGCGAAAGATCGTAGCCCCCGGTTTCAACCGGGGGCTACGATCTCAAGCCGGCTTCGCCGGCAAAACGTCCAAACGCCGAACGGAACTACTGACCTACTCCTCTCCGCTGTTTTCTGTCCCATCAGGGTTCACGCTTCGTAGCCGGGGTCTGACGACAGCTTCCTCTTCCCACGCCGTTGGATCGTCAGCCTCGGACACTACGATCGCATCGATCTCTTTCTCGGTTCTGTCGTTCTTCTGACTCATCGATCCCAACCTGTAATGAAAACTTCCCAACCGGTGAAGGAAGTATTGTGCACCGCCGAGCGACTAATGGGGCAGTCCCGGCGACTCATCGGGCCCTCCCAGCGACTCATGGGGGAGGCTCAAAGCCCAAAGCGCCATTCTGGCCGCACCCTTGCAACTACATCTGCATGTTCAACAAAACCAGCAGTTTCAAGAGTTTCGCATACACGTTCCTTCTCGGAGCACTCACCGGAGCGGCAGTGGCCCTGCTTTATGCACCGATGACCGGGAAGAAGATGCAGCGGAAGGTTGCAGATGTGACCGACAAGGTCAAGGACGTAGTCGAGGACTCCGTCGACAACGTTCAAACCATCCTCCGCAAAGTCGCGAACGCGTAACCCCTTCTGGCCGTCGCGCCGGTGTGCTGCGTTCCCGGGCACGCCGGCGCATCCACGTCGCGCCTTCGCGTGAACATTGATCTCACGCGAAGACCCGAAGACGCGAAAGGGTAGGCTGACAACCGATAACCGACAACGCGCGAAGCGCAGTCATATAGCGAGCCATCCGGATGCACTAACCAGCCGAAGGAGAACGCCATGAAGAAGACCTGCCTCGCCGTTGCCTCCCTGATCGCATTGATGATGCTCCATCCCGCGACCGTGCGCGCGGGCGCAGGTGAACTTCCCCCGCCGATCGCATTCGTGAGCAACTTCCTTCAGCTTTCAGATGCGCAGACGGCATCTCTCATCGGGATGATTCAAAGCCGCGACGCCGCGATGCGGCCCATCGCCGAAGCACTGCAGGCCAAACAGCAGGCGCTTCAGAACCTCCTCGACACGCCCAATCCCGATGCCGCGGCAGTCGGAACGCTGATGGTCGAGATCAACACCGGCCAGCACCAGATCGCGGCGATCGCCCAATCCGCCGCCGCCTCATTCGCCGCCACGCTGACTGACGAACAGAAGCAGCGCATGAATTTCGTTCACCAGGCCGAACAGGTCGCGCCGGTCATTCCAGCGTTCAAGGCGTTGGGGCTGTAACTGCGCCTTCGGCGCGTTGTCTGCGCTCCGCGCGTTGTCTGCGCTGGCGCGCGTTGTCTGCGCTGGCGCGCGTTGTCTGCGCTGGCGCGCGTTGTCTGCGGCTGCAGCCGCGTGGCCTGAAATCATCGCTTACTGGTTGTTTAGCCCGCATTTCTCACACTCTCACTGAAATCGTCGGCACCCTGTACCTCGTCGAGAGCCCTTCTCCCCCAGCGCTTTTCAGCTGGGGGAGAAGGTGCCGACAGGCGGATGAGGGGGCGTTTCACGCATACGTAACTTGCGCACGACTCGTGCTTTTAGGCTGTCTCGAAGGCCCGTGTTGCAAGATCGTTCATGTCACGTATACGCCCCCCTCATCCGCCTTCGGCACCTTCTCCCCCCGCAAAAAAACCGCGGGGGGAGAAGGACTCTCGACGAAGGGAGTGGCAAGGCTCTCGAGGGAACAATTCAAGATCGTGTGAGAAATGCAGATTAGTGACCACGCGCCCGCAGGCGCAGACAACCGACAACGCGCGAAGCGCAGCCTACGGCTGTATCCACCCCGCGAAGTGCGTCGTACCGCCGTCGATCTTGATCATCGCGACCGGCTTGATCGGATCGCGGCCGGGGCCCATGGAGATGACGCCGGAGACGCCCTGGTAATCCTTCGTGGCGGCGATCTGATCGCGGATGGCTTTGCCGTCCAGCGATCCGGCGCGCTTGATGGCGTTCGTCAGCACGTAGAGCGCGTCGTAGCCGAGGGCGGAGTTCGCGTCGGGATTCTTGCCGGAGCGCTTGCGGATCTCGGCGACGAAACGCTGCACCGCGGGGCGCGGCTCGTCGAAGAAGTAATGATCGGAGAAATAGCATCCGTCGACCGACTTGCCGCCGATCTGGATCACCGTCGGAGAGTCCCAGCCGTCGCCGCCCACCATCGGAACGGTGATGCCGAGGTCGCGGGCCTGGATGGCGATCTGTCCGACCTCCGTGTAGAAGCCGGGGATGAACAGCACCTGCGGGTTGGCCCCCTTGATCGCCGTCAGTTGCGGACGGAAATCGCTGTCTCCGCCGCTGTAACTCTGCTCGGCCACGATCTTGCCGCCGAGGGCCGTGAGCTCCTTTCGGATCACCTCGGCCAGTCCCACCGAGTAGTCGTTCTTGTTGTCGCGCAGGATGGCCGCGGTCGTCACGTGCAGAGTGTTCCGCGCAAACATCGCAATCGCTTTCCCCTGGTACGGATCGGTGAAGCAGACGCGGAAGATGTAGTCGCCCTTCTTCGTGACCGCCGGGTTTGTCGACGACGGCGAGATCATTGGCACCTTCGACGCCTGGGCAATCGGCGCGGCGGCGAGCGACTGGTTCGATGAGTTCTCGCCGAGGATGGCGATGACATTGTCGTGCGTGATCAGCTTCGTCACGACGGACGCCGCTTCCTCCGCCTTGCCCTGATCGTCTTCGGTAACGAGCCGGATTTTCCTGCCGAGGACTCCGCCGTTCTTGTTGATCTCCTCGGCGGCGAGTTGTTCACCCTGCACCGTGGCCTGGCCGAACGCGGCCTCGGAACCGCTGGTCGCGGCGTAGACGCCTACGGGGATGTCGGCCGGAGCGGAACTCTTTTGTTCGGTGGGACGGCAGCTCAGAAGCGCCGCGATGCAGAGAGAAATCGAAATGATCCGGTTCATAGGGCGCGAAGTTTACCGCTACTTCGACGGCTTCCTCAGACGGTAGATGAACATCGAATAGCCGGCTTTGCCCTCGAGCATGGCTCCGTTCCTCGCGAGAAATGAACGCCAGTAGTCACGGCTGTCGGCGGCGAGCGTCGCGCCCTGCCACGCCGTGGCACCGATGGCGAAGTAGCGGGATGGCGGAACCTCACCAGGAGCCAGGGCCGGCTCAGCAAAGTAGCCGAGGGCAAGATTGTGGTGACGAATTCCGTAGTACCGCGGATCCGCTGTGCCTGTGTAAACGAGGTCGATGGGATCCTCAGCGTGATGTTCGCGCAACCACGCCGAAAGTCGCGGCAAGTCCTGCCCCCAATCGAGATTTGAATCGACAAGACGCGTGAACCCGCGATCCGGGCCTCCAGCCAGTTCGTTCATGTACGAAAGATGACGCGACCAGAGCGGCGCGGGCGTTCCCGCGAACACGAAGAGACTTGCCGTGACGATCCACGCGATTGCGCAGACCGCAACGATCATGCGCCGGCGAGGTTCCATCGTTTCCCAAAGAGATGCCAGCGATCCGCACAGTACGTAAAGAAACGGGTAGATCGGCAGGATGTGGCGGTGGCCGATGTTGACGCCCGACCGGACCGACACGATGACGTAAATCGCGATCGGCCAGAGCAGAAACGGAAGCAGCCCCGCGGGCCTAATCGGAGGCCGGGAGTCGGGAGTCGGGGGTCGTAGCTGTGCTCGACTTCGGCTCCCGACCCCCGGCTCCCGACTCCCGAGGCCACGGCGGACCGCCACCACCAACGCGAGAAGGATCGCCGCGATGGCTGGCAGCGGTGTCTTGTAAGCAAAGGTCCATAAAAAGTAGTCGCTGAAACCGGTCGTCGAGTATTCACCCCGGAGGAACGAGTTGCGGACGATCATACTGTCCTGCAGAATGGCCATCCCGTACAGGTACGCCTCAGGCAGGAGTCGATTACCGGCCGCGAAGATGATGGCCCGACCCAGCAAGCCGACGGGCGTCGAGGTTCGGGCGCGGCGCGCTTCGGCAGGCGGCGCACCGTTCGGAAACTCGTCAGCAAGCGCGCGTCGAACGGCCGACTCTTCGACGAACTGCCGTATTGGCGGGTGCCCATCGGTGACTGGACCGTCGAGCCCTCGCTGCGCCAACGTTGCACGCGCCGCCGCTTCCTCCGACGCCGCACGCTGTGGGTCGGCGGCCATCGAAAAGCGGAACCCATACGCGGCCCAGAGCACGATGTACGTGCTGACGAAGGCGATGCCGATGGCCAGAGCGATCCGTGGTAGTTGGCGGCGACCCTGCATCAGCGCGATCACAATGACCGTGGGGACGAGAAGCAGCGCCGAGAATTTTGCGGCCTGAGCCAGGCCAAAGCAGAGCGCGAATGCGGCCACGTTCGGCCACGAAAACGCCCGGCAGAGCCGCCAGAACAACCATACGCTGGCGAATATCAGCAGTGAAGTGCCGACATCCGTTGTCACCAGACCGCTGTTGGCGATGAAATTCGGGTCGAAACAGAAAAGCAGCGTCGACAACGCCGCCGCCCATGGTCCCCAGGCCTCCATCGACCAGAGGAAGATCGCCACCGCCAGCAGGACACCGCACAGCAGCATCACTGTTCGTGCACGAAGGAACATCGTCGCGGAGTCGTTCAGAAAATCGCCCGGTGTCAGCGCGGCCGTCGATGGGACGCTGGAGGCCTCTGCTCCAAGGCGCTCCAGAGCCGCATCGCGCACTCCATAGAGCAGATGGTGCGCGTAATACCACGCCGCCATAGGATTGGTTACCGCCATTGCCCACGATTCGTTGAGGAGGCCCAGCGTCTTCGATCCATCGGCGTAGCCGCCGCGTTCGCCGGGCCAGACCCGCATCGATCGAAGCGGAATCGCGGCCATCATTTTCAAAAGGGGAGGATGCTCGGGACTCAAACGATAATCATGCGCCGCGAGAGAGCGCTCGCCGGCCACGAGGTGAACGGTCTCGTCCGTGGTCGGCGACGTTGCTCTGATGTTGCCGAGTGCGAGAACGACGAAGGCGGCGGCCGAAAGAGCCGCGATGACGAACGCTGCCGGACGTTGCGGAGGCGGAGGGGCATGCGCCGCTTTCGGCCCTCGGCGCTTTCCCTTTGGGCGGCTCATTCGAGGAGCGGTAATACAGACTTTTCGTTGCGCTGTAAAGCGGGGTTGCGTTCCGGAGCGCTGGCGTCTCGCCGGCTGGCTCGGCGGCGTCTCGCCGCTGAGGGTTGCGAGCAACAGTTTGGAGTCTTGCCAGACCGGGGGCGAGACGCCCCCGGGCCAGCCGGCGAGACGCCAGCGCTCCGGAAGGCACAGGAATATCACTCACATCACCCGCAGTTTGGCGGACGGCAGCAACCCCAACACCGCGTCACCGCGAGCGAAAGGATTCACCCTTCATGCAGGCCAACGACATTCGGAGAGGGATCGTCATCGTTTTCAACGGCGACCTCTGCAAGGTGATGGAGTTCAATCACCACACCCCGGGCAACCTCCGCGCGATGGTGCAGGCGAAACTGCGCAATATGCGCACCGGCAACCAGTTCGAGCACCGCTTCCGCTCCCAGGACGAGATCACGCAGGCGTACATCAATCAGCACGAGATGGAGTACCTCTACTCCGACGGCCACGCCCACCACTTCATGAACACCGAGAACTACGAGCAGGTGGAGATCTCCGAGGATGACCTCGGCGAATCGGCGGCGTGGCTGAATCCCGGCGTGAAGCTGCAGGTGCAGTTCTTCGAAGAGAAGCCGATCGGCATCGAGCTCCCGAAAACGTTGCGCGTCCGCATCGCCGAGACCGAGCCGCAGGTTCGCGGCGCCACGGCCTCGGCATCCTACAAGCCCGCCAAGCTCGAGAACGGCGTGACCGTGCTCGTGCCGCCGTTCGTCTCCGAGGGCGAAGAGATCATCGTCGACCCGAGCGAGAACCGGTATCTGGAGCGGGCGAAGTGACACGACGACGCGATAGCGCCGACGTGTCATCCTGAGCCGGCGGAGCGCGGCGAAGGATCTCAAACGAATGCCTTCCGTCCACTTCCTCTGTCTTCAATGCGAACAGCGCCTCGGGCGCGATGCCGGCGAGGCCTCGCGCCCTTGTGATTTCTGCGGTGCCGCGAATGCGGTCGTCGCGCCGGACGCCGATGCCGTCATCGATCGCTGCGCCGCGTGCGGACACGAGCAGCTCTACTTTCAGAAGGATTTCAACCGCAAGACCGGCATCGCCCTGGTCGTCCTCGGCTCGATCTTCCTGCCGTGGACGTACGGCCTGTCACTTCTCGCCGTGACCATCCTCGACTACATCGTCTGGCGCATCGTGAAGGACGTGATCGTCTGCTACGAGTGCCAGGCCGTACACCGCGGATATGCAGCGAATCCTTCGCTCAAGCCGTTCGATCTGGTGATCCATGACCGGCATGTGTATGGAGCCGCTCCTCCGGGGGCGGAAGAGGGGCATAGGGTGAGTGGATTCGTAGATTAGTGGGTTAGTGGATTAGTAGATCAGCGCCTTTGTTCCCTAATCCACTAATCCACTAATCCACTGATCTACTGATCTACTAACCACTACCTCACACCGGCAGATGCACCATCGCACTCAACCACGCACCTAACACCTCGCCAATCACCACCGCCACGACATCAACGTAGAGAATGCCTGTCGCGGCCATCGTCGAGCGGATCTTTACCGTTCCCCACACCATCGGATAGAGCAGCAGCGGCCCGAGGAGGCCCCATCCGGCATGCATCCAGAAGAAGATGCCCTGACGAACGGCCACCTCGTACCACGCACCGCCGGCAACGATGGCAATCGTGACGACGGCGATCTTGACGATCGTCGCGGCAAGCGTCGCGATCGTGAGGCGTTTGAGCGGATCGATGGCCATGCCGCGCACGACCAGATACCAGTGCCCGAGGAGCATGGCCATGTTCACGCTGCCGAGGAGAGCCATGCTCGATAACGCGCCGGCGATCGACCAGCCGATCGACGCATGCGTCGCCTCCTGCCACGCCGCGACCGGAAGGATGACGTAGACGATGCCCAGCAGCGCGGCCGGAATCCGGAAGATCAGCCGCTTCGGATAGCGCAGGGTGCCATAGACGATGAGCGTCAGCGCGATCGCCGGCAAGCTGCGAATCCGGAACGTTCCCCCGCTCGCCGAGAAGTCAGCCAGGTAGGAGCAGAGCGCCAGCACGCCGCTGATGATGAGGATGAGGCGGTAGAACTTCACCCCCGCGTTACTCCGGCCGACGAGGGGGAGAAAGAGGTAGAGGCCGGCGGCGAGGTCGATGAGGAAGAGGGAGAGGAGCATTTGGGAGGTGGAGTGTAGCGCCGACTACTCGACTACAGAGCTTGCCCGCACGAACCGGAACCCCTTCGCCCGCAGCTTCGGCGCATCCTCGGTCAGCACCTGCATCGTGGTCGGGTGCATGTGGCCGATGCCGATGGCGATGCCGCGCGAGGCGGCGGTAGAGGCCAACTCGTCGAGCTGATGTCGAATCAACACCACGTCCTGGACATCGTCGAGAAAGACATTGCGCGACGCCGTCTTCACGCGCATTTCGTGCGCCACGGAGCCGGCCACCGAGTTGCCGGTCGTTTTGGAATCGATGAAATACATCCCCTTCGGGAACGCGCCGAGGACGTCGGTCATCACGCGGCGGTCCGCGGTGGCGCGGGAGCCCATGTGATTGTTCACACCGCGCGCGAAACGGATCGTCTCGATGTTGGCGCGCGTGGTCCGGGCGATCTCCGCATCCGACATCGCCGTCATCACCGCGCCGTCGCCGGGCGAGACCCGGGGAAAGCCCTCCGGCTCCATCGGCAGATGACAGAGCAGCTCGAAGCCGTGATCGTGCAGCGTCGCGGCGAACTCGGCCGAGTGCTTGCCGTTCGGGAGGACGGCGAAGTTCACATTCGGATCGATCGCCATCGCCGTCTCCAGCGGTTGATGATCGAAGCCGACATCGTCGAGGATGAGAACGATGTCGCCGCGATGCGGCAGTATCCCGAGCGCTGATGTTTCCGTGTGGGCAGTAGCCGGAGCCGGACGGCGAAGCTGCTCAACCGCCCCTCGCAGAAAGCCCCATAAGAAGAAGGCGAGAAGAGCAGCGCCGGGGATGAGTAGCAGGGCGAAGATGTGCGAGCCCGACCGCGGCCTCAGACTGCGCTTCCCCTCCCGTCCCAGCATGCCGGTTGAGATTGTCGCACACCCGTGTTAGCCTTCGCTTCCCACCCGAGTGCCGCTCTTCCTGCGCGGTTCGCTCTCCGTCTTTCCGCACCACGCAAAAACGACTATGAAACGATTCATTCTTTGCGTGTCCCTTGTTGTATCTACGAACGTGATGGCGGCGGTCCCGATGGCCCGCTTCGCCAGAGTCATCGACAGCCGGACCATCGTCGTCGAGCGCATCGGCGCCACCGAGGTCGTTCACCTCACCAACGTCAACGTCCCGGCCAAGGATGAGCAGGCCGCGCGTGCATACCTCCAGGAGACGCTGGCCGGCATGTACGTCTACGTCGAGAACGGCAACGTCTATCGCTCGCCCGACGCGCTCTTCATCAACCGCGAACTGGCCTTTGGCGCCTACGGTGCACCCACCCTCAAGATGCGCGTCCTCGGCGAAATCAATCCCGGCCCCCGCGCGCAGACAAAACAGGCAGCGCCGATACGCGAGCCGATGCAGGTGCCGAAGCCGCATCATGCCAGGAGGAAGCGGTAGGAAGTCACGGTTGCGCGGTCTCGCGTCGGAGCGCTGGCGTCTCGCCGGCTGGCCCGGGGGCGTCTCGCCCCCGCTCCGGGAGCTTGCGATACATTCGCTGTTAACGTCAGCGGCGAGACGCCGCCGAGCCAGCCGGCGAGACGCCAGCGCTCCGACCCGACTACCAGTTTCCTTCCCACCACCCTCCGTGTCCAACGGACGAAACGGAGGAACCCTTCATGCGCAACCGACAGATCCACTCCGCCCTCGACGGCGTCGTGCTCATCCTCTCCGCGATCCTTTTTTCCCTGCTCAGTCTCGTCTCCTGCAAGAGCGAGGTGAAGCCTTCGTCGACTCCGCTCCCGCCGCCGCCCCTCGGGCGTAACGCCCCGCAAACGGCGAAGATCGAACCGCCGGAAATCGACGCGGCCACCGGGGCTCCGAAAGTGGCACAGCCTGTCGAAGGAGGCGTCGAAGGTGGCGTAGTGGGAGGTGTGGTGGGCGGTGTCATCGGCACTGGCCGCTTCGTTGTGCCGGCTCCGATGCTGAAAGCCGACGCCGCGGAATTCAACACCGAGGAGTACGGACGAATCGAGGAGAACGAATTCCTCGCCGTTGCCGACAACCCGTTCTCCACCTTCTCCGTCGACGTCGACCGGGCCGCCTACAGCAATGTGCGGCGCTTCCTGCGCGGCGGCCAGCGCCCGCCGCGCGACGCCGTGCGAATCGAAGAGATGGTCAACTACTTTACCTATGACTATCCCGATCCATCCGGTGCGCAGCCGTTCTCGGTCACCACCGAGGTCGCTGGATGTCCGTGGAACGAGCGGCATCGCCTGCTGCTCGTCGGCCTGCAGGGGCGGCGGATGAAGACCGCCGATCTGCCGGCCAACAACCTCGTCTTCCTCATCGACGTCTCCGGTTCCATGTTCGAGCCGAACAAACTGCCGCTCGTCAAGCAGGGTCTCGAGCTGCTCGTCAACCAGCTCCGGCCGCAGGACCGTGTGGCCATCGTCGTCTACGCCGGGAACGCCGGCCTCGTGCTGCCTTCCACGCCCGGCTCGAACAAAGGGGCCATCCTCTCAGCCATTCAGGGGCTGGAAGCGGGCGGCTCGACCGCCGGCGGCGCGGGAATCAAGCTCGCCTACGAGGTGGCGAAAGAGAACTTCCTCGATGGCGGCAACAACCGCGTCATCCTGGCCACCGACGGGGACTTCAACGTCGGCGCGTCGAGCGACGGCGAGCTGGAACAACTCATCGAGTCGAAGCGGAGCGACCGCATCTTCCTCACCGTCCTCGGCTTCGGCACCGGCAACGTCAAAGACTCGAAGATGAAACTGCTGGCCGACAAAGGAAACGGCAACTACGCCTACGTCGATAGTCTCGCCGAGGCCAGGAAAGTGCTGGTGTCGGAAATGGGAGCGACGCTGTTCACCATCGCCAAGGACGTCAAACTGCAGATCGAATTCAATCCGGCCAGGGTGGCGGCGTATCGCCTCATCGGCTACGAGAATCGAATCCTCCGCAAGGAAGACTTCAACAACGATGCGAAGGATGCAGGCGACATCGGCGCCGGCCACTCCGTCACCGCGCTCTACGAGCTCGTGCCGCCCGGCGCGGACGCCGTGACCTCGCGCGTCGATCCGCTCAAATACCAGTCGACGCACGTCACCACATCCTCGCCCGAGATGCTGACGCTCAAGCTCCGCTACAAAGAGCCCGAGAGCGAGACCTCGAAGCTGTTGACCTACACTATCAGCGACAGCCACGCGGACGTTATCGCCGCATCGAACAACCTCCGCTTCGCCTCCGCCGTCGCCGAATTCGGCATGCTCCTGCGCAACTCGAAGCACAAAGGCGACGCCACCTACGACGAAGCCCGCCAGCTCGCCCAGAAGTCCCTCGGCCGCGATTACGAAGGCTACCGCCGCGACTTCCTGACGATGATCGATGATGCGGAGAGGGTGATGAGTGCGTCGGTGGCGATGAAGTAGGTTGCTCGGGTTGTCGGTTGTCGGGGGTCGGGGGTCGGAGACTAACAGCTACTGGTGACTCCTGATCTCCGATCCCCGACTCCCGACAACCGACAACGCGCCGCAGCGCCGTTATCCCGTCACTGAACGTAGCCCAGCGAACGGAAATACACTCCGCGATCGGGAGCGGCGGTGCTGCGGAGGTGCTGTACTTCGATGCGGAGACGCGCCACGACCTCGCTCGGAACGCTCGTCTCTGGCATTGGTGCCGCTTCAGACGGGTCGGCGAGCATGTCGAAGAGCTCCTCCCGGCCAGGGTCATGGACGACGAGGTGCCAACGGCCGGCGATCACCGACCACCAGCGGTTGAACGAGACCGCCCGTTGCGGAATCAGCACCGCCGTGGCGATCGGGAGAGGCGAGGGCAACGGCGTCCTCGACGCGGCGGCATTCACGATCGACGGAAACTGGATCAGATCGAGAGGCGCGGACACATGCGCCGGCGCGAGCCACGGCGCGTTCACGATCAGCGGCACATGCAGCAACTGCGCGTAGAGCGAGTTTCCATGCCGCTCCAGGCCTTTCTCTCCGAAGTGCTCGCCGTGGTCGGCAACGAGGACGAAGACGGTCGGCCGCTTCGATCGCCGCGTGGTATCGAGAATCGCCCCCAGATCGCGGTCGATGCATGCAATCGCGGCGAGATGACTCGGATAGTACCGGCGGCGATACTCCGACGGCGGCGTATCCGACTGGTCCGGCTGTTCGAATCCTGCCGGGCGGCAGCGGGGCTCGACGTAGTACGGGTTGTGCGCGTCCATGTAGTTGGCCACGAGGAAATACGGCCGGCGCTCGTCGCGCATCTGCGCGAGCAGGCGGCCGGTAACCTCACCCGCGGACCAGTTGCAGACGGTTGCGGCGAACCACGTCCAATGACGGTCGGCAAACATGCCGGCCGCCGTGCGGCAGACATGAAGAGCGTTCTCGGCGTGCTCATAGACGTCGAATCCGCGCTGGAAGCCTGAGCCGCGATTGGCGAACGCGTTCGAGATCACCGCCGCCGTACGGTAGCCGCGGCGGCGGTACACCTCCGCCAGCGTCGGCGTGGAAAGCGTGTAGCTCTGCTGATCGAAATCGATTCCGAGCGATTGCGCCGGAATTCCGGTGAAGGCGCTCAGATGCGAAGGCAGCGTCCAGGGTGCCTGTGCATACGCGCGATCGAAAACGACACTCGCGCGCGCCAGCCGGGCCACGTTCGGCGCAGACGCTTCAAACAGCGCATCGTGGCCGACCGTATCGAGGATGACGATGACGACGTTCGGCGCGTCCGGCAGCGCGACAACGGACACAGGACGCGGTTCCGTCCCGTGGCTGGTAAACAGCAACACGGCGCCCAGCGTCACAACCACGGATGTTGCGATCACGGCGGCAGCGGGACGCGGACGCGCCAGCCAGAGCCGTCCGATCCTCCATATGGCCCAGCACGCAACGATCCCAAAGACCGCCGCGATGACGCCGCGCACCGGTGTCAAGGCTCGCTCGAGCCGCGCGAAGATCCCGAAGAGGAGCAACGCCGTCACGACGAGCGGCGCCGCCCGCTTTCGTGCGATGAGGAGCGCCGGAATCAGGAGAAACATGGCCAGCGCGACCCAGCACAACGGCGCAACGAGCCACAACCGCGGCGGGATGTAACGAAACGTCCGGTCGGCTCCGGCGATGTGGCCGGCGATCGTCACCGCATCCGCCAGGCCGATCAACAGAGCCGCACTCACGGCGTATGCGTAGTGAGTGGACAGGCGAAACGGCAGCGACGACATGGCCGCGCATTATCGTCCCGAGACGCGGCGTGCGATGGCGTTATCATCCTCGGCGGGCCCCCCCATGTACGATTCTCCCGTCTCGGTCATTCTTCCCGTCTACAACCGCCAGGACTCGGTCGCGCGGGCGATCCACAGCGTCCTGGCACAGACCGGCACGTCTGTCGATTTGATCGTCGTCGACGACGGCTCGACCGACGGCACGCGCGACGTGCTGAAGGAATTCGGCTCGCGGATCACCGTCATCGAACAGCCGCACGCCGGCGCATACGTGGCGCGCAACCGCGCCTTACGTCACGCCCGAGGGGAGCTGGTGGCGTTCATCGACTCCGACGACGCCTGGCTTCCCGACCGTCTGGCCGTGCAACTGCCATTGATGCGCCGGCCGGAAGTCGGACTGGTCTTCGGCGACGTCGTCCACGTGCTGCCCGGCCAGACAGCGGACCGCGCGCGTCTCACCAGCTTTCAGGTGGCGCCACCCCACCGAGGCCGCGCCGCCGCGCAATTTGCCTGGTGCAACTTCGTCCCCACCTCGGCCGTCCTGGTGCGGCGGCGTTGCCTCGAGGAAGCCGGCGGTTTTTCGGAAGCGGAGGTGCGCTCGTCCGACTACCTGATGTGGTTCAGGATCGCCTTGCGCCATGAGCTCGACTACGTCGACCGCGTCGTCGCCGAATACACCCTCAGCGCCGACGGGATCAGCCGCGACCTCGGCCGGTCGATCGACGCCCGCATCCGGCTTTTTTCGGACGAGCTGGCCCGCACCAGCGATCCCGCCGCACGCACCGTCCTCAAACGGCTGCTATTCAATCTCTCCTGCTCCCTGGCGCTGGCGGCGGTGCGGAACCGGGCCGGCAACGTATCTCATCCTCTGCGCCGTGCATGGGCGACGGCCACCGCTGCCGCGAATCTCGCAGCGGCGCCGTGGACTGCCGCGTTTGCCATGAACCAGATCCGCGTCAGGACGCGGCGCCTATTCTCATGAACCGGCTTTCGATTTCCGTCATCATCGAGACGATCACCCGCGACGACTACGCACCGGGGGCGGTTGCGGACGACCTGCAAGGATCGATCGAGGCTGTCCGACGGCAAACCTATCCGCGCGAGCTGATCGAGACAATCGTAGTGGTTGACCAGATGTTCGATCGGCGGGATGCCGGCGAGGTGCTGCGGCGGCATCCTTCGGTGAAGCTCGTTGAATCGCCGGAGCACAATTACTTCGCTGCCAAGAACGCCGGCGCGCAAGCTGCCAGCGGTTCGCTCGTCGTCCTGCTCGATGGCGACTGCGAGCCGGCAGCGGACTGGCTGGAAATGCTGGCGTCGCGCTTCGAGCCGGGAGTGGACGCCGTCGCCGGACGGACGCGATATACCGGAAACTCGCTGGGAGCGCGGACGTTCTCGGTCTCCGATTTTTCGAACGTCGTCGGTGATGAGACCGGAGCCGCGTCGGGATTCAACCTCAACAACGTCGCCTTCCGGCGCGAGGTGCTGCTTGCACATCCGCTCGATACACGTATCCGCCGCAACGGCGGCTGTTACCTGCTGTATCACCAGCTCCGTGCCGCCGGCGCGCGCATCCTCTATGAGCCGCGCGCTACCGTGAGGCACGGACTCGACATCCGCGGCTTCGGCTTCGTGAAGAAACATTTCGAGCGCGGATTCGACGGTGTCAGCGTCTATCGTGTCGATGGTGGCGCGGTCCTTCGAGGAACTCGCCTCTTCCGGCGGTTCGGCGTTCTGGCACTTGTGGCCCTCGCCTGCCGGCGCGTCGTTCTCGATTGGCTCCGCTTACTGCGCGATCGCCGGCAGATCGGTGTTTCGCTGAGCACACTTCCCTATTTTGCGCTGGTCACCGTCATGACCCGGTTCATCGAGCTGACGGGCGGAGTCACGGCTCTTGCCCGTTCCCCTCGCGCCACGATGGTGACCGCGGCAACACCCAGGTAGGAGAACGATTGCTGCACGGTGCCAACATCATTTGCCTCTCCTCCATCGATTGGGCGTTCAATTGGCAGCTTCCGCAGGAGGTCGCTTCCGCCTTCGCAGCCAGCGGCAACCACATGCTGTTCGTGGAGAACACCGGCGTGCGTCGTCCGACACTCAAGGACGCGCCGCGGCTGCGTGCACGATTCAGAAACTGGCGGCGCTCGCGGGGCGGCGTGCACACGGCGGACCACGGCGTCGACGTCCACTCGCCACTGCTTCTCCCCTTTCCGTATGCTCGCGCCGCCGTCGCCATCAGCGCGCGCCTTCTTCTCCGCACCCTCCGTAAGTGGTTGCGGCGCGATCCCGGCCGTCCGTTGATCGTGATCACATTCCTGCCGACGCCCCTGGCGCGTGCAGTGATTCGCGGCCTGAAGCCGGACCTCGCCGTCTACTACTGCGCAGACCGACTCACGGAGACGTCCGCCGAAGCGCGCAAGCTGCACCACTCCGAGCCACAACTGCTCGCGGAGGCGGATCTGGTGCTGACGACGTCACACGGTCTGCTTGCCACCGCGGCCACGGTGGCAAAAAGAGTCGAGTTTCTGCCGTGTGGCGTCCGCTCCGGCGATTTCGAGCGAGCGCGGCGTTCTACGGACCGCCGGTCCGCTGACGGCCTGGCCAGTCCGGTAATCGGATTCACCGGCACTCTGCGAAAGCAGATCGACGTCGCACTGCTCACTGAGGTCGCCGGGCTCGCGCCCGAGTTGAGCTTCGTGTTCGTCGGTCCCGTGGAAGTGGACGTTCGCGCCCTGGCGGCTCACCGCAACGTCCGGTTCATCGGTCCGGTGCAGCATTCCGAGGTTGTTCGGTATACCGCGGGGTTTGACGTCGGCATCCTCCCCTACGTCATCTCAGACTACACCGCGGACGTCATGCCGGTGAAACTGAAGGAGTTTCTGGCTGCAGGTCTGCCGGTTCTGGCGACTGCGCTTCCCGAGATCTGCCGGTTTGCGGATCAGCACCCCGGCCTCATCGCTTTTGCCGGCGATGCCAGGACCTTCGTTACAGGCCTCCGCGCCGCCGCTGCCGACAACGCGCCGGAGTCGGTGGCCCGCCGGATGGAGGTCGCGCGGCACTACGACTGGAGCGAGCAGATCGCGCGCATGAGCGGCTGGATGGAAAGCCTGCTGGCGGCGAAACGATGAGAGCGGGCAGTGCAATCCGCCCTCTCCTGGGCCGGCTGTACCGCCGATGCGCCGCCCCATTCGGTCTCCGCGCCCTCAACGACATGCTGGTAAACGGCTTCCCGGCCCGCCTCGGGCCGCCTCTGAGATTCCTGTTTACGCAACAGTTTCCGATCGAAGCGGTCGGCATCGCGGCGCGCATCGAGGAGATGCGCGAGGAAATCTCCCGGCGTTCGGACACCTATCGTTTCGAATACAGCCCCACCACACTCGGGATGGCGCGCTGGCTCCATCACGCCAGCCACGGAGCCGCCGGTCCGGTGATTCCATCTCGCCGTCTGGCAAATGTCTTCAGCGTGCCGCGGCACTGGGGCCAGTTCCTGCACCTGTGCGCCGACGCATTCGCGGCGCGGGCCATTCTGGAGATTGGAGCGTGCCTCGGAATCTCAGGCGCTTACCTGGCATCCGCCCGCCAGCGTGCGCGGTTCATTACGATCGAGGGCTCACCGGCAATCGCCCCCATCGCCGAAGCGACGCTGGCCGCGGTCACCGACCGCGCCGAGGTCATCCGCGCTCCCTTCGACACCGGCCTCGAGGAAGCACTTGCGCGTTTCGCGCGGGAGCAACTGCCGATCGACGTCGCCTTTATCGATGGGCATCACGAGGAAGCGGCGACCTTGCACTACGTCGAAACCGTCATTCCCCGGCTCTCGCGCGAAGCGGTCGTGATTCTGGACGACATTCATCTCACACCCGGCATGGAGCGGGCCTGGCAGAGCCTGGCGCGAACGTCCGGCATCGCCGCCGCTGTCGATGTTGGCCGTTTCGGACTGCTCGTCTGGAACGCCGGTGATACCGCCGGCGCACGGTACGACCTCTCCGGTTACACAGGATGGTGGCCGGTGGGAACATCGGAACACCGGCCCGCGGGGTGACCCGAAAAGCTTTTAACCACAGAGGCACAGAGGACACAGAGAAAAAAACCTCTGTGATCTCTGTGTCTCTGTGGTTAAAAGCCTTCCCGACGTAAACTCCCGCGCGCCATGCGACGCCTGACCTTCGCCCTCGTTTTCGTCCTCTGCGCGACCTCGCTCATTGGCCAGACGCCCGCCCGTCCTGACCTGGTCGTAGTCATCTCCATCGACCAGTTTCCCTACTACTACATCACCCGCTTCCAGCCCTGGTTCGGGCCGGACGGCTTCAACCGCGTGTTGAAGCACGGTGCCAACTTCACGCACTCTCTCTATCCCTACTCGGTCACCTACACCGGACCGGGACACGCCGCCATCGGCACCGGCAATGTTCCGGCACGCACGGGGATCGTTGCCAACAACTGGTACGACCGAATCACCGGCACGATCGAATATTGCGTCGATGACAAGCGCGCCAAGGGCGGCTTCTCCCCGCTCAACCTCGACTCCGATTCGCTTGGCGACCGCTTGCAGGAGCACTACGACAAATCGAAGGTCTACGGCGTCTCGCTGAAGGACCGTTCCGCCATCCTCATGGCCGGCCGCAAAGCCACCGCCGCCTATTGGTTCGATCCCGCCGTTCCCGGCTTCGTCTCCAGCGCCTACTACCGTTCCGACAAGCCGCTCGTCGACACCTTCAACGCCACGGTCCCGCCGTTTGTCGCCACGCACACGGCCTGGGAGCAATCGTCATACATACCGGACAACGACCTGGCGCGCACCACGCACGATCGGGAGTCGCTGCGGAAGTGGAAATCGGATCCCAAGAGCCTCGGCACGAAGTTTCCGCACCCGATCAAGAACGCCGAGGCGCTGACCTACACGCCGTACGGAAACCAGATCGTCCTGCAATTCGCCGAGCGCCTCATCGACGCCGAGGGACTCGGGACGGACGACGGCAACCCCGATCTCGTCTTCGTCAGCCTCTCCTCCCCCGACTACGGCGGCCACGCCTTCGGCCCCGACTCGCTCGAAGCCGCCGACACCGTCGTCCGCACCGACCGCGATCTCGAGAGCTTCTTCCACGACCTCGACGCCAGGTTCGGCAACCGCTGGACCCTCGCCGTCACCGCTGACCACGGCGTGCAGTCGATCCCCGAAGTCGCCAAAGATATGGGGAGGGACGCAGGGAGAGTCGGGCTGCGCAACCCGCCGAAGACCGCCAAGACCTTCGCCGACCTCGTTCCGCAGCGCCGCGAGCTCGAGAAACGCATCGCAAAAAAACTCGGCGTGAACGTTACCGACGCCACGCCGCTCGCAAAAGCCTTCATCGTCTTCTTCGACGAGCCGGCCATCTACCTGAACTGGCCGCGCGTCCGCGAGTTGAAGCTCGACGGCGAGCGGGTCAAGCGCATCGTCCGCGACGCCGCCAAGGAGATCGACGGCGTCTCCGGCGCCTTCACGAACAGCGAGCTGATGATGCCGAATGCAGGCGCTTCGCCGCTCGAAGCCGCCGTCCGCCTCTCCTTCCGCGCCGACCGTTCCGGCGACATCCTCATCACCCTCAAGCCCGGCTACATCTGGAACTACTCCGACCCTCCCACCGGCACAACACACGGCCAGCCCGTCGAAGCCGACCAGCACGTCCCCACC
>JADGNY010000234.1 GCA_017883235.1 Thermoanaerobaculia bacterium
CATCTTCCTACAGCCACGGCCGCATGTCAGCATTATGCAGGCGGAGGGGCTCCTCGGGTGGTCGCGGCGGCAGATGTCCGAGGCCATTGCCTCTGGTGACGTCGAGCTGTGGACGACGGCGCTCGGGAAGTGGTTTCCGCGGGCGGAGATGATGGCCAAGGCGCTGGAGATCTGGCCGCTGCACGTCATCGAAGAGGCGCTCGGGGACGAGGCGGACGGCATCCTGCCGCAGGCGATCCGGAGCGCGGAGCTGCGCGTCCGGCTGCCGCGGCATCACATCGACATGCTGGAGTATCGGGCAGAACAGCAGGAGACCACCGTCAGCGGGGTGCTGGAGCGGGAGCTGGACGGCATCGCCAGCGCGCACATCGAGGAGCTGTCGGCGGCGCTGCCGGGGTTCGCCGAGGCGATGGCGTGGCCGGGTGATTGACGAAAAGCTTTATCCGCAGATGACGCAGATGAACGCAGATGGAGGACGGTTTTATCTGCGTACATCTGCGTCATCTGCGGATCGTCGTCTCTAGTCACAAACCATTTTTGACGTGAAATCGGGTGTGGAGTACGCTCCACATATGAACACGATACAGGTGGTGATCGAAGAGGATCTGCTCCGCTCTGCTGATCGGGTGGCGCGGCGACTCAAGGTCAACCGTTCCGCCCTGATACGCGATGCGCTCCGAGGACACTTGCAGCGTTTGCGTACGGCGGATCTCGAGCGTCGCGAGCGCGATGCCTATGAGCGGACTCCTGACGATCCCGCCGAGTTTGCCCCCTGGGACGGAGTCGCTGCGTGGCCGGCAAAGTAGCGCGCGGCGATATCCGCCTCTTCCGATTTCCTGAGCCCGACAAACAGCGGCCGGTTCTGGTCCTGACCCGCGACTCAATCATCGACCGCCTCTCGCGGATCACGATCGCTCCCGTGACTTCCACGATCCGCGGCGTCGCATCGGAGCTCGTGCTCGGCCCGGATGATGGGATGAAGGACGCGTGTGCCGTGAACCTGCACAACATCGTGACAGTCCCGAAGGCCGGGCTGGGACGGCTCGTGGTCAGTCTCGACGCACGCAAGATGGATCAGGTTTGCTCCGCAATCGCGTTCGCCCTCGGTTGCAGCCGATAGGCTGGAGAGGCGCCCCCGGGTTCGGAATGACAGAACTACAATTCCGCTCATGCACCGCCTCGCCTTCCTCACGCTGGTTCTCACCACCACCCTTCTCGCCCGCGTCGAACACTTCGACGTCACCTCCCGCACCGACTATCTTGGCGGCAAATCGTTCGGCCTCGCCGGTGCCTACGAGCGGGTACAGGGGCGGGCCTACTTCGTGCTCGATCCTGCCAACGCGCACGACCGCGCCATCGTCGATCTCGACAAAGCGCCGCGCAACGCGAAGGGTGACGTCGAGTTCTCCGCGGACGTCGATCTGCTCGTGCCGAAGAAGGGCGGCAACGGAACGCTCTTCATCGATGTCCCCAACCGCGGCGGACGTTTCTTCATCCGCGACCAGAACACGGACGAGTACTACCTTCGGCAAGGCTACACGCTCGCCGAGGTGGCATGGCAGTTCGACGTGCGGCCGGATCCGAAACTGTTGCGGCTCTACGCACCGGCCGCGCGCGGGATCACCGGCCGCGTCCGCGCGGACTTCGTCGTCGCCGGGAAGACACTCGACCATCCTCTCGGTCATGTAATCACCGGCACAATCGGCGGCACCGGCTACCCGGTTGCCGACATCAACGCCGGCGACGCCGTGCTCACCGAGCGTGACGCACCGCTCGCCCAACGGAAATCGATCGCCAGGAAAAGCTGGCGTTTCAGCGACGACCACACTATCCACTTCGATGACGGCTTCGTCCCCGGGCGGATCTACGAGGTCATCTACACCGCCAAAGATCCCGCCGTCGTCGGCTGCGGCCTCGCCGCGGTGCGCGACTTCGCCGCATACGCGAAACATGACCCGCAAGCGATCGTGCATGCGACGCGCGCGTATGCGATGGGCATCTCACAGACCGGGCGTTTTCTGAGACACCTCGTCTGGCAAGGATTCAACGCGGACGAAGAGGGGCGGCAGGTATTCGACGCGCTGCTGGTCTACGTCGCCGGCGCAGGTCGCGGATCCTTCAACCACCGCTTCGCCCAGCCCTCGCGCGACGCGCAGCCGCTCTCGCCGCTCTTCTATCCGACGGACGTCTTTCCCTTCACCGACAATCCCGAGACCGATCCGCGTACCGGCGTCACGGCCGGCCTGCTCGACCGTGCCCGCGCCGAGCATGTCGTACCGAAGATCTTCTACGTCAATACCGCCTACGAGTACTGGTCACGGGGCGGCTCGCTCATCCACACCTCTCCGGACGGTAAGTCCGACGCGGAGATCCCAGCCGAGGTGCGTATCTACTTCGTGGCCAGCGTGTCGCATATCGGAGGAGCGTATCCGCCCGCGCACAGCGAGGAGCGCTCGCTTCTCGGACAGCAGTTCGACAACCCGATGCGCATCGAACAGTTGCGGCACGGCTTCGCCGCCGCGCTCGACGCCTGGGCTCGCGAAGCGATCGCGCCTCCGGACAGCCGCTACCCGCGCATCTCCCTCGGCACGCTCGTGCCGGTCAGCGGCCTGGCGTTGAAGACCATTCACGGCGTCGATCTCCCCCGCTTCAACTATGAGGTCTACCGCACCGACCTCGGCGACGACTGGAGCCGCGGCATCACCACCGAGCCGCCGCGCGTCGACGGCGTCTATCCCTCGCTCGTGCCGCAGATCGACAGCGACGGCATCGATATCGCCGGCGTTCACCTGCCGGAGATCGCCGTCCCGCTGGCGACCTACACCGGCTGGAACCTTCGCGATCCGAAGATCGGCTTCCCCGATTCGCGCGCAAGCTTCGTCGGCTCGTACATCCCCTGGCCGAAAGCGGAGATCATCGACCGCTACCACAATCGCGACGAGTACCTCGGCCGCTTCACCAGTGCCGCGCTCGATCGTATCCACGACCGCTTTCTCGTCGCCGACGATCTCCCGCTCATCCTCGGCCGCGTCAGCGCGGAGTGGGAGGAGGCGACAAAGTAACGGCGCGATCCATGCACGCCGCCTTTTCCTATGGCAAGAGGATTCGAAAGCAAGTCCGTTGAGTCCAACCGGCAGGACGCCGAAGATGAACGCGCATCGCGAAGAAGCGGCAAGCGCCTCGACATCCACGAGATCGAGCGCCGTCAGAAACGCGAAGGTCTCGAGCTCTCGCGGCGGCGCATCGTCCACGAGCTCGAGTCGGCCACCAACGAACGCCGCCGCGAATCGCTGAGCGCCGCGCTGGCTCATCTGGATAGCGAGCTGGCGAAGATCGGCTAGTGCTGCGTCAAGATTGAAATCGGTGGTTGAGCGCCTCTCACTTCACTGTCATCCTGAGGCTGCCGGAGCCGCGCCTCGAATGTTGGCACGTGCGCAGATCACGGTCGCGGCGAAGGACGCCGAAGGACCCCCAACCTACGTGCGGGGAAGGGTGGTGGACGGGTGTCGCGCGCCGGGCATCCCCCTCCCTTTCCGGCCTGTAGGTTGGGGGTCCTTCGGCGTCCTTCGCCGCGACGTTTGATTTGAGCAATCACCAACACCACGGGCGCGGCTCCGGCAGCCTCAGGATGACAGTGAA
>JADGNY010000066.1 GCA_017883235.1 Thermoanaerobaculia bacterium
ATGGCGTTGTCGAACTTCGTGCCGTAGTGGATGGTGGAGATGAGGGGCATGCCCTTGCCGTCGATCGAGTTGCGAAGGAAGGCGCGGGCGAAGAAATCGTACGTGGCGCCGGAGCCGTCGAAGGCCTCGATGGCCTCGATGTCGCTGCTGACGGCCGCGTGGTCGGCCATGACCAGCTTGCCGGGGAGGTGCCGCGAATGGCCGGCGTCATAGACGCGCCGGTTCTTCCCGGGGAGCGGCGGCGGCGGCGCGGCGGGCGCCATCAGCGCGTTGGCACGGCCGGCGGTGATCAGCCGGCTGTGATACAGCGTCGAGGCGATGCGCTCGCGGACGTCGTCGTCCCCATGCTCGGCCAGGTGCCGCTGGATGTGCAGCGGGATGACAGAGCATGCCGGATGTTGTACTTTCGTATGTGACATGAATCTCCTTTCTCTCAGGATGGGGTGAGTGTCAGGGCATGACCGCGGGCCACGCGGTCATGCCCGCTCGTCTGCGGTGAGCCCTCCGATGGCTGACGGGATGGGAAGAATCGGGACCGGGACCGGAGCGGGCGCGCTGGGGACCGGAGCGGGAGTGCCCGGCGCGGAGACGGGAGTTGGTACCGGAACTGGCGTGCCCGGTGTTGGGGTCACCTTCTTCCGTCCGCCTTTGCCCGCCTTGCCGAGGTCTCGTCTCAGGTTGCCGACGTGCGAGGCCACCGTCGTGCTCAGGGGATTGAGGGCGACGCGCTTGGCGATGGCATAGACCTCCAGCGCTCCATTCCCGGCGTTTGCCTTCCGGGAGTTGATGCTGAAGGTGAGGTTCTTTGCCGCCGCGTACATCCGGTCCGCCATCGGGCGAAACGCGTCGATGAACTGGAGCGCGTCGCGGGCCTCGGTGGCATCGAAGGTACCCCCTTGCAGCTCGGGGTTCGCCTCGACCGCGGCCACAGCCGTGGCGATGAACTGCAGCGGCACGTTCTGGTGCCTGTTGACGAATACCGTCGTGTCGGGGTGGGCCTCCACGAAGGTGGGAATGAGCGCCAGCATGTCGTCGATGGCCTTGGCCAGGTTCTCGGCGATCTGCTGGTAGTGCGTGATGGTTGGGGTCTGTGCAGGCTGCACCGGATCGGCCGGTACCTGCGGCACATCTCCCGCTGCTTTGGTGTTGGACATCTCTATCCTCCTGTTGAAGGCCGCGAGCTCGCGCCACACGCGCGGACGCGCGGCCTGGTTACCCGGACGGCTCTGATCGGGAGCCTCCAGGCATGCGGCACTCGTACGCGTGCCGATCGGGTGTGAGGGGGCGCTACCCAGTCTGCAGAGACGCGTTCCACAAAGGAGCCGCACGGGCTCGAGGCCGTTCCGCGGCGATTGGCGTCTGAGGCTGGTTTCGTCCGTCACGCAAGGGGAGAGCCGTGAGGGGGGAAGATTCCTACCCAGAAAAAAAGTGGGACTTATAAGTCACTTACTGGGCATTTCGCTCTCTACGGAGGGGTGGTGGCGTGCCGGAAATGGTACCTTTTCACCCAGCCGGAGCGAGGGTGGGGGTCAAAAAAAAGTTTGCACTGGTGCAAGGGCTCAGACTGGCATCGTGAGTCGTGACCCTTACTGTCATCCTGAGGCGCCGGAGCTGCGAGTCGCGAAGCGATGAAGCAGCGGAGGACGGCCGAAGGACCCCCAAGTTGTATCCCGGTTGGGGCGGCGGAATGGTCGACAGCCCCCTCCCTGTCCGGGTTTCAACTTGGGGGTCCTTCGGCGTCCTCCGCCGCGACGATCGATCCGAGCAAGCATCAACATTTGAGGCGCGGCTGCGGCAGCCTCAGGATGACAGGTGGTGGGGGCGGCGCGCGTTGGTCAGCCGGGGGGGAGCGACACACCGTTGTAGTCGAAAGCGCGAACTACCCACGTTTTGAACCTGCTTAGGAGCGACTGCAGGTCGAAATTGTCGCTACCTGGAGCTGAGGCAAAAGCAGGCACCGTGACGCTAAGTGCCGCTACGATCAATACACCTACGGGTCGGCGGCCCTTCCATGCGTAGAGGTCTCCCTACAAAGAGGAGCGTCGCGACCGAGGTACATCCCTACCCCCCTCTTTACTTAGACAAGTATACGGTGCTGAAGGTTACCGGCCGCTCGGAACGGAAAACCAGGTGGCCGTTGCTGCGGAAGGTGGTCCGGCGACGAGCTCACGGACATCCGGAGGCAGTTAACACGCTCCCGGAGGCAGTTGAACTGCCTCTCGGAGGCAGTGAATACGCTCATGGAGGCAGTTAACAGGCTCTCCGAGGCAGTTGAACTGCCTCTCGGAGGCAGTTAATACGCTCATGAAGGCTGTTAACACGCTCCCGGAGGCAGTTGAACTGCCTCTCGGAGGCAGTTAATACGCTCCTGGAGGCAGTTAACACGCTCCCGGAGGCAGTTAAACTGCCTCTCGGAGGCAGTTAATACACTCCCAGAGGCAGTTAACACGCTCCCGCAGGCAGTTGAACTGCCTCTCGGAGGCAGTTAATACGCTCTCGGAGGCAGTTAACACGCTCCCGCAGGCAGTTGAACTGCCTCTCGGAGGCGGTTCATACGCTCCCGGAGGCAGTAAACACGCTCCCGCAGGCAGTTGAACTGCCTCTCGGAAGCAGTTAACTGTCTTCCGGAGGCAGTTAACTGTCTTCCTCCGGCTGCGCGCCTCTCTGCTAACCTTCCTCCATGCGTCTCGCCGTCAACATCGACCACATCGCTACCATCCGTGAAGCGCGCAAGAGTGACGAGCCGGATCCTGTCGCGGCAGCGGCGATCTGCGAGCTGGCCGGGGCCCAGGGGATCACGGTGCATCTGCGCGGCGACCGGAGGCATATTCAGGACCGTGATGCCGAGATTCTGGCGCGCACGGTGTCGACGCATCTCAACGTGGAGATGGCGGCATCGCCGGAGATGGTTCGGGTCGCGCAGACGGTCAAGCCGCATCAGGTGACGCTGGTCCCGGAGCGGCGCGACGAGCTGACCACCGAGGGGGGGCTGGACGTGCTGCTCCACTCGAGCAATATCGACAAGACCATCCGGCAGTTGCTGGACGCGGGGATCGACGTCTCGATCTTCGTCGATCCCGATCTGGAGCAGTTGCGGCAGTGCCAGAAGCTGCGGGTACCGAAGGTCGAGATCAATACCGGCAAGTTCGCCGAGGCCTTTGCGCGCCGCGTGAGCTGGTCCGCGGAGCTGGAGAAGGTGACCACAGCAGCCAAGGCGGCCCGGAAGATGGGGCTCGGCGTTCTGGCCGGTCACGGTCTGAACTACCGCAACATCGACAGCATCGCCGCTCTCACCGACATCGAGGAGCTGAACATCGGACACTCGATCGTGGCCCGCGCCGCGCTGGTGGGGCTGGAGCGGGCGGTTCGGGAGATGGTGTCGTTGATGAAAAGAATTTGAACCACAGAGGCACAGAGGACACAGAGAAAACCTCTGTGATCTCTGTGTCTCTGTGGTGAAGAATTCTTGACCACATCAACGCATCTCCGCCAACCCCTTCCGAATCCTCCCCGCCCGCCCCTTCTCCGCCATCCGCGAAAAACGCTCGGCTTCATACAGAGCGATCAGCGGCGCCAGCTCGAGCGCCGCCGCAGGATGCATGCGGTGCAGCTGCGACAGCGCTTCCTCCATCGTCATGGCCGGGCCGACTTCGATGCCGAGTCGGGCGAGGTGGAGGGCGAGGAGATCGAAGAGAGAGCGGCGGCGGCGCGCGAGGAGGACGACCCCAGCACCGGAGATCAGGAGAGCGGCCATCAACAAGCCGAAAGTGCGCGCGCCGGGGCTGCGCAATGCCAGGGTGGAGGCGGCCACGGCCAGGCGGAGCCGGTCGAACAGGTCGATGGCCAGAGCGAGCTGATCGCCGAGACCGTAGGTCAGGATGTGGCGGTCCCAGAAGTAGTTCACCCAGTCGGCCAGCGCCGAGGCGTAGGCGTGGAGAAGGCCGTCGTGCGCGGTGCCGGGGCGGAGAGAGGCCGGAGTCGGGTCGAAGGTCTGCCACGCCCTCCCGTCCCACACCTCCACCCACGCATGCGCGTCTTCGTTGCGGACGATGAAGTAGCCGGTGATCGGATTGAGCGTGCCCCCGTAGAAGCCGCCGACGATGCGCGCGGGAGTGTTGAGCGCCGTCATCAGCGCCACCATCCCCGCGGCGAAGTATTCGCAATGTCCGCGGTGCTCCTGGAGCAGGAACTGATCGACGGTCATGGTGTGTCCGATCGTTGCCGGGTCGGGCACGTAGCGGAAGCGGGTGGCGAGGTAGCGCTCGATCGCCGCGGCCTGCTTCATCGGATCGGTTTCATTGCCGGCGATCTGCCGCGCCATGGCCTGCACCGGCGGGGTGACCGGATAGTTCGAGACGGTTACCTTCTGCCGCCGGCGGGGCGCGGTCTCATGCGCGAGGGCGACGTCGTAGGTGATGGTGTTGCCGTGCGATTGCCAGACCGTGTAGATGTCGCGCGTCGGCCCTTCGGCGATCTGACCGGTGCCGCTGACTTCATAAGTCCCGACCGGCAGGAACAGGCGGCTTCCGATCGTGAACCGCTGCTGCACGCTGGCCGTCCTGGTGAGCCCCGCGGGGCGCGCGATGACGGTCCTGCCGTCGCTGCTGTCGAGCGGGATGAAGTCACGCCGTCCCTGCAGCCAGGTGTTGTTGGTGAAGCGCTCGTAGATGGTCCCCTTCAGGCGCAGCGGCGTGAAGAACGGGATGGTCTCCGGCCCCATCCAGACGCGGCTGACCACAGAGGCATCGCTGCTGATCGAGCGCGGCTCGTTGAGATTGATCGAGTCGCTGAGACCGGTGCTGGCATTGCTGAGCGATCCGGACATGCCCGGGAGGAGCGGATTCCGGACGCGCGGCAGCAGCGGGAAAAGAAACGCGCCGATGAGCAGGGCGCCGAAGACGTAGAACGATGCCGCGCGGCCGGACGGTGGTTCGTGCGCGGAGCGTTCATCGGTCATCCTGACCGTCTCCTCGTGGCTGAGGTGCATGAGCTGCCGCAGCAGAAAGAATCCGAAAAGAATCACGAACGGGAGGATGGCGATGTGCGTGGAAGTGGCCACGCTGGCGGTGAAGATGAGCGACGCGGTGAGCAAACGCTGCGCGGCGTTGCGCGTCCGCACCGATTCGATCGGCTGATAGGCGGCGATAAAGAGGATGAGATGGGTTGATGCGGCGATGGCGCTGCGCGAGATCATCGCCGCGTCGACGATGTAGAACGGAACGTAGGCGATGGCCAGAACGCGCATGACCATCGGCGGCACCACTTCCGGCCCCTTCCCGAGCGCGACACGGACGGCGATCGCCAGCAGCATGGCGTGAAAGGCCAGCACCGGCATCACGGAGATCGCCTGCGTCACGTAGAGCGGGACGGCGGCGAACATGGTGAGGAAGAGGAGCTCGAGGTCGGTGAAGCGGGTGTCGGGGGTCGGGAGTCGGGAGTCGGATTGGGCGAGACGGTTGTCGGTTATCGGTTGTCGGTTTTCGGTGAGTGCGGTCATGCTCCGGCCTCCGACACCCGATCTCCGACCCCCGACACCCGACTCCCGACCCCCGTCACGGTGAAAATCACACTATCCCGATCCACCGTCTGCGCCACCGGTTCGCGCGTCGATTCGAGGAGCGCAAGAGCGCGGAACATGGCGGCGTCGCCGTCGTGGCCGGAGCGAAGGGTGATGTGGGGGATGGAAAAGGTCACTTCCAGTCCGCGGTGCAGCGCGTCATCGAGGAACGTGGCGGCCTCGCTGATCATCGTCTCGAACGTCTCCTCGCTGACATCCGACGGCCGATAGGGGTCGACGACGATGTGGACCGAACGGCCGACCTCGACTTCCGTCTGCTTGATGATCCAGCGCCCGAGGGAGGCGGACTTCTTCCAATGGACGCGGCGGAGCGAATCGCCGCGGACGTAATCGCGGAATGAGTGGATCTCCGTTCCACCGCCGATGCGATTCGAGGTATCGACATCCCCCTCCACGAGGCGAAAACGATCGCGGGCGATGTTTTCTTCGAGCAGCCGGGGAAAGACGACCACGTCACCATCCAGCCGGGGGCGGCGCTTCTTGAGGAAAAAGCCGAACGGGTAGCGCGTGTAGAGATCGATGCGGCTGAGCTTCACCAGGCCGCGCCTTCGGAAGCGGAACATCGCATGCGCCACGACCTCTCCTCGGCGCTCGATGAGTGGGATGCAGATCGGGGCGTCGAGATCGCTGGAGGTGACGATGACGTCGCGCACGTTCCAGATGGGCGAGCGGTTGATGACGCGAAGCCGCCCGTGCGCCGGCCGTCCGGCCCACACTTCCTCGACCCCGTCGAGCTCCACCGCGAGATGCTTGAGCCCCCCCTTCGAAGCGATGCCCGAAAGAAGCAGGCAGCCGAGCATCAAGGAGAGGCCGATGTAGAGCGAGTTGTTGCCGGTATTGATGGCGGCGAACCCGATGACGACGGTGAAGATGACGAACGACGTGCCGATGCGCGTGAGGCGGACGACGCCGTCGAATTGCCATGGTTTCACGGGCATATCAATGTTTGCGGGGTGGCTGGGATTCCGTGGGACTTGGTCTCGCGGTCTCGGGGTTGCGCGGTCTCGCGGTGCTTTCTTTCACGGCCAGCTTCCTGGCTCTCAAATCCATGCCCCGGCAAACGTGTGACCGCGAGACCGCGTAACCGCGAGACCGCGCAACCCCGAGATACACTTCCTGCATGACCTCCCGCTTCCTTCTCGTCTCTACCATCGCCGCCTTCGCCTGTTCGCGTGCCTCGGGGCAATTGCCCGGAGTCGTTGCGCAGGCGCATGACCCGATGTTGCAGCATCATGAGATTCGCATCGAGCAATTGCCGAAGCCGTATGGCACGCCGTCGTCGGGAAACCCGCCGCTCGTCCGTTCCCAGCCCTCTGATGCGACGCTTCATGTGCCTCCGGGGTTCCACGTCTCGCTCTTTGCCGAGAAGCTCGGCGATCCGCGGGCGATGCTGCAGGCGCCGAACGGCGACGTGATCGTCTCGGAGCCGGGCGAGGGGAAGATCACGATTCTTCGGGATGCGAACCACGATGGCATCGCCGAACAACGGTTCACCTTCGCCAGCGGCCTCAACGATCCGTACGGACTGGCCTTTCACGACCGCTGGCTGTACGTCGGCAATGAAAACGCGGTGGTCCGTTTTGCGTACGCGCCGGGGCAGACGGCGGCGAAAGGGACGCCGGAGCAGATCGCGCCGCTGCCGGGGGGCGGCCACTCCACCCGAGGAGTGCTGTTCAACAAAGCAGGCACGAAGATGTATGTGTCGATCGGTTCCCACTCCAACGTCAGCGCCGGTGAGCCGCCTGAGCGTGCCGCCATCGTCGAATTCAATCCGGACGGGAGCGGCAAGCGGATCTACGCCAGCGGTATGCGCAATCCGGTCGGAACGGCGTGGGAGCCGGTGACCGGCGCACTCTGGACCGCGGTCAACGAGCGCGACGGCCTCGGCGACGATCTGGTCCCCGATTACGCCACCAGCGTGCAGGCCGGCGCGTTTTACGGCTGGCCCTACGCATACCTCGGCGCTCACGAAGATCCGCGCCGCGCCGGCGAGCGCCGCGACCTGGTGGCGAAAACGATTCCCCCCTCCGTGCCGATCCAGGCCCACTCCGCACCGCTCGGCATCGCCTTTTATCAGGGGAAGATGTTTCCGCCCGAATACCGCGGCCGCGCCTTCGTCGCGCTGCACGGCTCCTGGAATCGTTCCCTCCGCACCGGCTACAAGATCATCAGCATCCCCTTCCGCGACGGACACCCCACCGGCGGCTACGACGATTTCCTCACCGGCTGGATGACCGACGAGACCAGCCGCACGGTCTGGGGACGCCCGGTCGGCCTGCTCGTGCTCGCCGACGGCTCGCTGCTCATCTCGGATGACGGCGCCGGAAAGATCTGGCGAGTAACGTACGGGAAGTAGTCGTAAGCGCTCTGCGATGAAACCGGAGCGCTGGCGTCCTCGCCGGCTGGCGCGGGGGCGTCTCGCCCCCGCTCACCAAGATTCCACACATTTGCGAGTAACCCTCGGCGGCGAGACGCCGCCGAGCCAGCCGGCGAGACGCCAGCGCTCCGGCCGCAAACCGCCGGGACGGCGGAGGCAAGAACGGCTTACTTTGAGCGGTTCGGAAAAACGACGCTGACGTGCCTCGATAAGAGGATGTGCGCGACAAATGGCGCGGGCTCCGATTCGATGATCTTCGCCATTTTTCAGGCTGCCCGTCTTGCGCGGACTGATTCGTATCGGATAGCGGCTTCGATTTCGCTGGCGTCGCGCGCGTACTCATCCGCTATTTCCTGAATTTCGTCCCCTGCGTTGAAAAGCTGGTAGACGGCCGCGGTCGGAATCCCGGTGCCAGCGATGACCGGTTTCCCGAACGCCACCCTCGCATCAAGCACTATGGATTTCGGTGCCTCGGGATGGTGGTCCTTCGTGATGAAAGGATACAAGCGAACGATGCCGTCGATCGGAGTTTTGTCCACACGTCGTAGAAAGGTGCTGATGACTTCCGCGAGCACCAGCCTTCGACCACGATCCGAAATACTGATCAGCGGCGTCGTATCTGTCCGAGTAAATAACTCGGGTCTGGGGCGGCCCTTCTGACGTTTCGTGTAGACCTTGCCTGAAGGACTGAGAACCTCGCCGAGGTCATCCTCGCCATCGGCGAGTACGTTCACGTCCAACTCAGCAAGTGGATATCTGAATTGCGGGTATTCGGCCCGTAGCTCTGCATCCACGATCCGCAGCGACTGGAGAGAGTAGCGCGAACGACGGCGTAACTCGTTCAGAACAAATGCTTCGCAAAGATTAAAGAACGATAGCTGGTGCTGGCTCGGTTCGACGGTCAACACCGGCTTGAACTTTCCGTGTCCCGTCAGCCAGTTGAGAATCGTCTTTGGAGGGATGTTTAGACACGCGGCGGCATCACGCGGGCCGTATAACGGCAACTCGCGCGGGTCTCTGCCTAGATAGAGATCAACCGCCCCGCTGGCGCCGGTCATAGCACCTCCGGAACAACAATAACACGTCGTTCAAGACGAGGAAAACGGAGCGCTGGCGTCTCGCCCCCCGCCCGCCAAGATTCCACACATTCGCCGCTAACCCTCAGCGGCGAGACGCCGCCGAGCCAGCCGGCGAGACGCCAGCGCTCCGGCCGCAAGCGGCAGCGCATCCGTCGAATTACTCCCCTCTGATCATCGCGTAAATCGTGGGCGTCACGACCAGCGAGAGCATCAACGCGAAGAGCAGGCCGCCGATGACGCAGATGGCGAGAGGCTGGAGGAGCTCGGAGCCGGAGCCGAGGGCCAGGGCCAGGGGGAGCATGCCGAGCATGGCGGCGAGAGACGTCATCAGGACGGGGCGGAAGCGGCGCCGGCCGGAGCGGCGGAGGGCGGTGGTGAGGTCTTCACCGGAGCGCAGGTGATCTTCGACGGTGTCGAGCATCAGGATGCCGTTCTTGGAGACGATGCCGACGATCATGATGAGACCCATCATCGAGACGACGTTGAGGGTCGTGTGCGTGACGAGGAGCGCTATCAGGCTGCCGGAGAGGGCCAGGACCGCGCCGGCGACGATGGCGGCCGGATGGGCGAAGGATCGGAACTCGACGACGAGCACGAGGAAGACCAGGGCGATGGCCAAGCCGAGGGCGACGAGCAATTCGCGGAATGACGCCTGCTGCTCCTGATAGAGACCGCCGTACTCGATCGTCGTGCCGGTGGGGAGATGCAGTTCTTTCCCGAGGCGCGTCTGAATGTCCTGGATCGCGGAGCCGAGGTCGCGGCCTTCCAGCCGGGCAGTCACGGAGACCGACTGCCGCAGACCGTCCCTCCCGATCTCGGTCTGGCCGGGATCGTAGTTGATGGTGGCGATCTGATCGATGCGGACGTAGCTGTTCGACGACGGCGCACGGATCGGCAGGGCACGCAGATCGGCGAGCTGGGGACGCGGACCGCCGAGCAGGACACGGACGCCGACGGCACGGCCATGCTCGATGACGCTGGAGACAACATCGCCACCGAGCGCGGTGGTCATCGCCTCATTCACATCGGCGGCGGTAACGCCGTACATCGCCGCGCGTTGCGGATCGATCTGGAACACGACGGCCGGGCCGCTGACGACGATGCCGTTGAAGACATCGACGACGCCGCTGACTTTGGAGATCGATGCCTTGATCGCTTCGGCGGTGCGGCGCAGCGCCACCGCATCCTCGCTGAAGACACGGATCTCGATCGGCTGCGGCGCACTGACCAGATCGCCGATCAGATCGGAAAGAATGCCCGGGAACTCGACGCGCAAGGCCGGCTCGCTCGATTCAATCTTGTGCCGCAGCTCACTGGTCACGGCATCGGTTGACGCCGAGTCCTTCAGTTTCACCGCAAAGTCGCCCCTGTTCGCCTCGGTCACACCGGCCAGACCGAGCTGCGCGCCGGTGCGGCGCGAGTAACCGTCGACGTCCGGGTTCTCCTTCAGCATCCGCTCGACGTGTTGCAGCATTCGGTTGGTTTCATCGAGCGAGGCGCCGGGCGGCCCGTTGTAGTCGAGGATGAAGCCGTGCTCCTCGAACTCCGGCAGAAACTCCGAGCCGAGTCCTTTGTAAATGACGAACGTGAGAACCGCAACGATGCCGATGACGATGAGGACCATCCCCCGACGCGCCAGCGCATGCGCGAGCAGCCATTCGTAGCCGTTGATGAGACGCGTGAGGAGGGGACCGTCCCCTTCGGACTCGGCTTCTTGCTCCGAGGTCTCGGGGTGTTCGGATTCAAGCTCACCGCGAGACCGCGAGACCCCGCGACCCCGCGACCGCACCCGTATGAACTGTTCCGCAAGCACTGGCGTGAACGTCAGCGCCAGGAAGAGTGAGGTCAGCAGGGCCACGCTCATCGTCAGCGCCAGCGATCGGAAGAAGACGCCGGTGATTCCGGTGAGCAGCGCCAGCGGAAGGAAGACCACGACCGGGGTGATGGTGGAGCCGATGATCGGGCCGGAGATCTCGCTGACGGCGTTGTGCACGGCCTGGGCGCGCGACTCGCCGCGGGTCATGTGCGTGTAGATGTTCTCGACGACGACGATGGCGTCGTCAATGACCAAGCCGATGGCCGCGGCGACGCCTCCGAGCGTCATCAAATCGAAACTCAGTCCCACCATCCACATCACCACGAAGGTGACCAGCACGGTGACCGGGATGACCAGCGTGGCCACAACGGTGGTCCCCCAGTTGCGGAGGAAGCCGTAGAGGATGGCCACGGAGAGCAGCAGGCCGATGAGGATGGCGTCGCGCACGGAGGCGACCGAACTGCTGACGAGAAGCGACTGGTCGTAGTAGGGATGGATGTCGACGTCGCGCGGGAGTTGTTTCTTGAGGCGCGCCAACTCCGTCTTCACGCCGTCCGCGACGGAGATGATGTTCGCCGTCGGCTGCCGCAGGATGTTGAGCAGCACGGCCTGACGGCCGTCCGCCGTGACGATGGTGAAGAGCGGCTCGAGACCGGGAGTAACGGTGGCGATGTCCCCGATCCTGACCGGGACGTTGTTGTTCGTGGCGACGACGATTGCGGCGAGATCATCAATCGATGCGGCCTGGCCGCTGACCAGCGCCAGCTCGAGCTGGTGATTTTCGTTGATGAGGCCCGGCGAGTCGATGACGTTGGCGTTCTTTACGGCGTCGGAGACCTGCTGGAGCGAGACGCCGCGCGCTTCGAGCCGGGCCCGGTCGACGAGGATGTGGTATTCGCGCAACTGGCCGCCCAGCACCTGCACGCTGGCCACCCCGTCAATCCTTGCCAGCGGCGGCCTCAGCGTAACCTCGGCGAGATTGCGCAATGTGCCGGGATCGCGCTTCGCCGAAGTGATGCTGTAGCCGATGATCGGGAAGACGGCGAAGGTGAGCCGGTCGGAGCGCTCGATCGATGCGCCGGGCGGCAGCGTAGTGGCGAGCTGCGACAGGCGCGCCTGCACGATCTGCAGCGTCTGCACGATATCGGTCTTCCAGTCGAAGAAGAGATCGATCTCCGCGGAGCCGCGCGCGGTCGTCGATTTGATGCGCGCGATTCCAGGGATGCCGCTCATGGCCTCTTCGATCGGCTTGGTGACCGAGACGAGCGTCTGCTGCGCGGGCGCCACACCGTTCTGCGCGACGATGACGATGCGCGGGAAGTCGGTCTGCGGAAAGAGAGCGCGCGGAATGCGGGCCAGCGCGATCAGACCGGTGACGGTGAGCAGGGCGATGACGAGCAACACCGCCCGCTTCTGATTCGAGATGGCCCGGCCGAGGTTCATCAGTCCTTTTCCGCCGGCGTGTTGCTTTTCGAAGGGGGGGACGGCTTCGGCGCCGCATCGGCATTCTGCACCTTCGTGCCGTCGGGCAGCCCGTAGTTTCCTTCGATGACGACGGTCTCACCGCCGTGGAGGCCGGAGGTGATCTGCGTCCGGTCGCGCGTGTGGGAGCCGGTGGTGACCTTGACCTCATGCGCGACCGACTTGCCGTCGACGACCATGACCGTACCGGCGTTCGCGTTCGTGGCGTCGAGCGTGACGGCCGAGGCCGGGACGACGACCGCGTTGGTGACGTTGCTGCTCTGAACGGTGACGCGCGCGGCACTGTTGGGCCGGAGGCGGCCGTCGGGATTGGGAAGGGTGATCCAGAGCTCGACAGCGCGGCTCTGCGGATCGGCGGCATTGCCGACGAGACTCACGGTCCCCTGCAACGTGACGCCGGGAAGCGAGTCGGGCTGGATGCTGGCACTGTCGCCGGCGTGCACGCGCATCGCCGCATCGACCGACAGCGGTGCCTTGACGATGACCGAGGAGGTGTCGGCGATGGTGAGCATCTTCGCCCCGGCGTTGGCGAAGTCGCCCTGGTAGAGGAACTGATCGCCGATGACGCCGTCGAACGGCGCGCGGATCGTGGCGTAGCCGGCCTGCGCCGTGATCGAGGCCAGATGTCCGCCGGCCTGCTGCTCCTTGCTGCGGGCCGTGGCCAGGTCGGAGGGATTGGTAGTCCCCTGATGCAGCGAGGCGGCGCGCTCGGCCAGCCGCAGATCATCCTCGGCTTTGGCGACGTCGAGCTGCGAGGCTTCGAGATCTTTCTTCGAGATGCCGCCCTGTTCGTACAGCGTCTTTCGCCGCTCGTACGTCTTGCGCATGTTTTCGACAGTGCCCTGGGCGTCGTGGACTGCTTTCACATCCTGCGCGTTGGTCAGCGGGATGTTTCCCTGCCCGGTGTTCCGGACGCCGATCTCCGCCTCGCGCAGCGCGGCGGCGGCTTCGGCCTGCTGCGCGGTGAGGTCGCGCGACTCGAGGACGGCCAGGACTTCACCGCGGTGGACGATGCGATTCTTGATCAGTCCCATCCGCGCGATCTGCGCGCTGACTTTCGGGCTGATCGTCGCTTCCTGGCGCGCGCTGATGATGCCGACGAGATCGAGCGGCTGCGCGATGGCCCCGATCTCCGCTTTGGCAAGGCGAACGCTGACAACCACTTGGGCGGCTTCTTCATCGCCCGCCGCGCCGCGGCGGTGCCAGCACCAGCCGGCGACGATGAGGATCACCAGGGCCAGGGCTGCTCCGAGCTGCGCGCGCCGGCGGCGCCACAGCGGCGGCTCGGCGTTGATTGTGACGTCGCTGTCGGTCATTCCCCGGCGGCCTCCTGCAGATGAGCGCGGGCGATCTCGAAGTCGAAGAGCGCCTGCTGGTAGTTTGCCCGCTGCTGCGCGAGCGTGGTGAGCGCGTCCGTCACCTCGAGGATGGGGGCTTCGCCGGCACGGTAGCGGGCGATGGAGATGTCGACGTTGCGGCGCGCGTCGGCAACGGCGGTGCGTGCGTTGTCGGCGCGCCGGATCGCCGTGAGTGCTTCATCGCGGGCGCCGGCGAGCTGCTGCTCCACCTCGCGGCGCGTGATGACCAGTTGATTCTCCGCCGCCTGCGCCTTCAACTCCGCCTGGCGTTGCTTTGCACGGCCGATCCCCCAGTCGAAGATGGGGATGTTGAGGTTGCCGGTGAAGAGATAGCCGCGGTGCTCGCGGATCACAGATGGGTTGAGCGACGGTGAGTCGAAGCCTTCGTCGATGGCGTAGGTCAGCGTCGGCAGGCGGCCGGCGCGGGCGACGCCGACGTCGGATTTCGCGGCATTCCGCTGGGCTTCCGCCTGCGTCAGCTCCGGGCGCCGCGCGGCCATCCCGGCGGTGAAGTGCTCGATATCGGCGGCGGTGGGCTGCGGCGTCAGTTCGGAAACCGTCAGCGGCTGCGGTGCATGGACGCCGGTGAGCACGCGCATGACGGCAAGAGCCTGCGCTTCCTGCAGGCGTGCCTGTTCGACGTCGTCACGCCTCTGCGCGGTCTGCAGCCGCGCGCGGATCACGTCTACTTCGGCGAGCTCGCCGCCGCTGTGCTGCAACGTCGTGACGCGCTCGAACTCCTCGGCCGCGGCGCGCGTCTCCTCGGCGCTGCTCCGTTTCGCAGTGGCCAGGCCGAGACCGAAGTACGCCTCGCGCACGCCGCGGATGAGCGCGCGGCGCGCGATCTCCGTCCCAGCGTGCGCGGCGGCGAGGAGAGCGCGGCTTCTGGCGACGGCAGCGCGCATGCCGAGGTCGAGCGACCCCTCGAAACCGAGAAGCTCCTGATACTCGCGCTCAGCGTTCTGCGCAATGAACGACGGATCGGCCGTTCCCGGATGGAGCGGCTTGTTGTACGTGGCGGTGGACGAACTGCGCAACCGGGGCAGCAGCGCACCGCGCGCCTGCGTCAGATCCATCGCCGCGGTCTGTTCGTCGATGACCGCCTGCTGGTAGGCGTTGGCCTGTTGCAGCGCGGCTTGGGTGGCGTTCTGAATCGTCATGGTGGCGGGAGCGGTTACCGGTGATGTTGATGGTGCCGGTACCGGTGCCGGTTGCACCGGCGGAATGGTCTGAGACCACAACGGGACTGCCAAGATGACGGGAATCACAAAAAGGCAGCGGCGCAACATCGGGGGTTGGAGTTTAACCGAACGGTCCGCCGATCTCGCACATCCGAGCGGCGCTTTGGAGTGCACGGTCGTGCACTCCAAAGCATCCTGCCCGAAACGAGCCTCCGCCATCAGTGCTTGGTGGAGTCCTTTTCCTTCGCTTCCTTCTTCTTCTCGTCCGCTTCCTTCTTCGGCGATTCGTGCTCGACGGCAATGACCTTACCGTTGAGGGCGTCGACGTTGACCTCCATGATGCCGGGCTTCGAAGTGCGGATGTCGAACGAGTAGATCAGCTTGCCGTGCTCGCGCTCCAGCTCGCTGCTCTCGATTTTTCCGGGGACCTTCTTCAGAGCGATCTCCTGCGCTTTCTCCATCGAGATCTTTGCTTCCTTCTGCAATGCGGCCTGATCTTCGGTCTTTTTTGTTTCCTTCGTCACACTCTTGGTTTGGTCCGCCTGAACGACTGCCGTTCCGAGTCCGAACGCTGCCACAAGTGTGAATACGGCCAGTTTCGATTTCACAGTTTCCTCCTTCGTTGATGCCGAGCGGGGAGCAGATGCTGGGCCACATTCGATGAACGTTCGATAAATCGATACGACACTCCCCAGTCATTCATCGACCATTCATCAGTCAGCGCACATGCTCGTACGGTAATGCGTGTCCTGGTGGTTGAAGACGAAGTCGATGTTGCTCGGTTCATTCGCAAGGGGCTGGTCGAGCAATCGTATGCGGTCGACGTGGCACCGGACGGCGAGCGTGCGCTGTACATGGCCCGGCTGAACACGTACGACGCCGCCATCCTCGATCTGCTCATCCCTGCTCCCGACGGTCTCGATGTCTGCCGGACGCTGCGCGCGGACGGCTCGACGATGCCCATCCTGTTTCTGACCGCGCGTGGAAGCGTCGACGCCAAGATCGCCGGGCTCGATGCCGGCGGCGACGATTACCTGGCCAAGCCGTTCGAGTTCGAGGAGTTGCTGGCCCGCCTCCGGGCCTTGCTGCGCCGCACCGGCACGAAGCTGATGCCGGTGATCACCATCGGCGACCTCGAGATCGACACGCGGTCCCATCGCGTGCGATTCGAAGGTCAGACGCTGGCCCTGACCACGAAGGAGTACGCGATCATCGAGTTTCTTGCGCACAACTCGGGACGCGTGATCTCGCGCCAGGAGCTGTCCGAGCACGTCTGGAACGCGGAATACGATCCGTTCTCGAACGTCATCGAGGTCTACATCAACCGCCTGCGCCGCCACCTCGCAAAGGTGTCGGAGACCAGGCTGATCCAGACGGTCCGCGGAGAGGGCTACATGCTGCAGGTAGACGCCGCGGCGCCTGCGGCACGACACTAGAGCGGATGTTTCATTCCGTTCGTGCCCGCCTGACGCTCTGGTACACGGCCATCCTGGCGCTGGTGCTGATCATCTTCAGCGCGGTGAGCTATGTGCTGCTGGCGCGCGCGATCCGCGCCGAGAACGATGCCTCGCTTGCCGATACGGCGCACGAGTTCGCGGCTGCATTCGATCCCGGAGACCGCTCCCGCGGGCGCGACGAACTGCTCGATCTCCGCTACAGCGACCGCGAGATCATGGTGTTGTCGCCGGCGGGCGCGCTGGTCGAGGCATCGAAATCGAGGATCGGGCCGGAGGAGAAGAAACGAATCGAAGCGTTCGTCCGCGCCGGAGGCAAAGGCTCTTACACCATCCTCGGCGGCGAGGAAAGCGACGGCGTCCGCATCATCGCCACGCCGATCAACGTCGTCGGCAGGCGTTACACGGTCGTGGTGGCGAGCAGCCTCAGCGAGCAGGCAGACCGTCTCCAAAGCGCGGCCCACGCCGTGTTCCTCGGCATTGCTGTGGCGCTCCTCGTTGCGGCGGCGGGCGGATATCTGCTGGCCAGAAAGAGCCTCGCGCCGGTGACGATGATGAGCCTGAAGGCGCGGCAGATCGGCGCGGAGACGCTCGACGAGCGGATCGAGATCGGCAATGACCGCGACGAGCTGGGGTTCCTCGCCGCGACGCTCAACGGCCTCCTCGAGCGGCTGCAGCTGGCGTTCGAATCGCAGCGGCGCTTCATGGCCGACGCGTCCCACGAGCTGCGCACGCCGATCGCGATCATCCAGGGTGAGGCGGATGTGGCGCTGGCCCGCGACCGGGATGCCGTCGATTATCGCGAGAGCATCGAGGTGATGCAGAGGGCGGCGCGGAAGCTGACGCGCATCGTCCAGAACCTTTTCCTTCTGGCGCGCGGCGATGCCGGCCGCTATCCGATGTCGATCACGCGCTTCTACGTGGGAGACGTGGTCGCCGACTGCGTCCGGGGAATGCGGAGCGTGGCCCAGGCGCGCGGCGTCGCGCTCACCTCTTCGGCTCCCGAGGATATGGTGATCGTGGCCGATGAAGAGTTGATCAATCGGCTGGTTCTGAACCTCGTCGAGAACGCGGTGAAGTTCACACCCGAGGGAGGGAGAGTGCACGTGGACGTGCAAACCGAGTACGGCGCCTGCGCGATTCGCGTGACCGACACCGGCATCGGCATCCCTCCCGCCGATCAGGAAAGGATCTTCGAGCGCTTTTTTCGCGGCGACCGCGCCCGACCCCAGAACGCGGGCGGCGCCGGCCTCGGCCTTCCCATCGCGCGCTGGATCGCCGAGGTGCATGGCGGCCAGCTGCAGCTCGAGCGTTCCGATGCGGGGGGAAGCGTGTTCGTGGCCACGCTGCCGTGGGGGACGTGAGGTTGAAGGAGCGCTGGCGTCTCGCCGGCTGGCCCGGAGGCGTCTCGCCTCCGGTCTGGCAAGACTCCATACATTCGCTGGCACCTCCTCAGCGGCGAGACGCCGCTGAGCCAGCCGGCGAGACGCCAGCGCTCCGTCGCTGATCAGAACGCCTGCATCGTGGAGATTGACCACACAGGACCCCGCCGGTTCAGCGGGCTGGCATTCAGCGCGTACGCCCAATCGATTCGGATGAGGGCCGATTCGTAGCGGGCGATGCCGATGCGCAGACCGGCTCCGACGTCGCTCTTCATCCCTCGGAAGCGGCCATCGACAGCCTGGCCTGAATCGGCGAAGACGGCGATGCCCGGCCCGAAGATCTGCAACAGCTCGCGGCCGAGGAAGAGACGATGCTCGACGTTGACGATCAGACGCCGGCTCCCTTCGAAGGCAAAGTCGGGATATGCCCGCAAGCCGCTCTGGCCGTCGGCGAGGAACTGTACATCGCGGTCGAGTTGCCACCCGAGGTCGAGGCGGACACGGGCTACGAAGGCCTGCGGATAGCGCGTCTGGAAACGGGTGACGGCGCGCCCGTCGAGCGAGACGATCGTGTTGCGGTCATGCGGCGCGCGCGTCGATGCGCTGATCTGGCCGATGACGAAGGAATGGCTGTTGAAGGCGTAGCCCATCCCCTCGCTGGCGCGGAGACGAACGGTCAGCGCGTTGTTTCCCGAACGCCGCGGCGAAATCGCGGCATGCACGCTGGTGAAGCGGCCGAGGTTGAAGTCCTGTTCCTCCAGATCGCGGTCGACATAGTCGAGTTTCACGAAGCGGAAACCGGCCGACTCGTAGCCGATGTCGAGGAATCGGAAATGGCGCCCGCCAGGGATGACGTCGTTCGCCCGGCCCGGGAGATGCGAGAACGTGTCGTCGAGAAGATCGATGCCGCCGACGATGCTCGACCTGCCATTCGGATCGGCATGCAGAACGTGCGAGTGCGACAACGCCAGCTCTCTATGCTCCCGCCGGAACCGTGCGGCGACCTCTCCCTGTTGAAAGATCCGCTCATTTTGAAGCACGTGATCGAGGAGCACGCTCGCCGTCCATGCCGTCGTGTACGAGAAGAAGGGCCGCTCCAGAGCGAGCTTCTCCTCATCGCCGTCCGAGTTCTTCGCGTAGAGCGCGTCGAGATTCCAGTAGGGCCCCAACGCCGCCGGATGCAGAAGCTCGATGGCGTTCCCGTCCCGCTCGACGCCGCGCTCGTGGCGCAGTTGCAGCTCGCCGCCGGTACCGAAGAGATCCTTCTGCGTGAGGTTGACGTCGTAGGCGGCAACCCCGCCGTCATTGGAGAAATCGCCGTCGATATTCGTGGTCCAGGAGTCCCGCGTCACGACGGCGACGTCGACTACGCCATCGTGCGGCGGCGACGCGGTGACCGATGCACTCACGAGAAAGTCGAAGAGGCGCAGGTTGCGCTCCGTCTCTTCGAGCTTGACGGGATCGTACGGATCACCTTCGCGAAAGAGCAGAAAGCGGCGCAGAAGCGCCGCACGGGTCTGGATGTGAAGGAGGTTTGCGACTCGGTAAAAACCGCCGGACGCCTCCGCGGAATCGAAGATCGGGCGGGCGTCGACGGTGATGCGTCCGATGCGAAGGGGTTCGCCGGCCATGAGGACGCCGCTCGATGTGAGAGCGAGAATCAACGCGGCGCACAGTCGTTTCACGGGATGCTGGTTAACAGATCGGAGGTGAAGCGGAGGTGAAGAGAGCTCAGCGCTCACGTACCGGATACTCCAGGTCGGCCGGCGGCTTTCGATCGATGGTCAGGACGACGAGACTCGGTTCGACCGCGGCCGGCGTCATCAGGAGAAATCCGATGGCGTCAGGGTTCGCGGTGACCGCCTTTTCCATCGCCTCGCTACTGTTCATGACCCGAGGGGCGGCGGCGGCACGTCCCCGAAAGACGGCGCCGAGCCACCACTGCGAATAGTCGATGTCGGACATCCGGATGAGACGGTCAAGGAAGACATGCCCCTCCGGCGTTTCCGCCGGCCGCACGAAAAGGACGATGTGATGTCCGTTGCTCCAGCGGCTGATCTCGCCGAGAAAGATGCGGCGAAGATCGCCGGCCGAAACGTCGCGGATCGGATTCTTCGCTGAGACGAGAAACGAAACGCTCGGATGAAACGTCTCCGCCGCCTTCGCGGTCGACACGAGAAGGAGAAGGATCGCGATCGACAGCCTGTACATTCGCATGACGATCAGAAGGCGATAGCAAGCTCGACGCGGACGAGATGCCGGGCGGTGCGCGGTTCCGGAACCAGTTGCGACCGAAACTCGCTCTTGAAGACCAATCGCGGCGAGATGTCCCAACGAACGCCGGCGGACCAGGCGTTCAGATTCTGTACATCGCTCAGATACTGTTCGCCGGGTGCGACCGTCTGATGGTCCAGCAGCACGTATGGACGGAGCGGCTTCCACCGCCCGTGCGGCCGGTACGAACCGAGCAGATACCAGCCGTGCGTGACGAATTCATTCGGCCCTCCTACGTCCGAGTGAACCATCCGTGCCAATTCGCCACGAAATTCGACGCCGCCTCGAACGAACGAGGAGAAAAGCGTGGCATCGAGCTCACGCAACGTCTCGCCCCTCAGCCGAATGCGTCCCGCGTAGCCGGACGCGCCGGCCTGGAAACCGGTCAGGACGTCGGGAGCCACACTCACGACGACGAGACCGGCCGGCGAGATCCCCCGCCGAAGGAGGGGTTGAATGTCGTCGCGTTCGGTCCCTCGGGCTCCGCCAAGGCCGACGCCATATTCGGCTCCGAGCGAGCCGGGCACGCGGCCCGATGCCCACGCACCGTCGAAATGGAGGGGCCAGGCGCCATGCTGCGATTCCCGGCGGGCGATGGCAGGAACGTCGATCGGCGTCTGTAGAAAGAGGCTGCGGTGCTCGCGCTCGTTCCACTGGATGATGCCCGTGTGGATCTGGCCGATCTCGAGCCGCAGCCGGTCGGAGGGATTGAACGTCGCGTAGAAGCGCTCCAGATTGAGCTCGAACCGGTGCGTCAGCGGACGATCGCTCCCCGAGTTGGGGGTGCTCTTGACCAGCACTTCACCGAGGAACGACCAGTCGCCGCCGAGCTGCGATGAGGCATAGAGATCGACCTCTCCGGTTTGATGATCCTTCCCCTGACCCGTCGGATGGCTCAGGACGATGTCGGCGAACGCCCCGAGACGAAAGGCCGGGAAGTGGCCCGAGGCAGGAGGAGGCGCATCGTCGGCCCGGGACGAAGTTGCGAATGTGAGACTGACGATGATCGCGAGAGCCGCACCGATTCGCCGGTTCATGACGATGAATCTACCGCATTCCCGCTATTTCACCGTGAACATCGCGTGCGCCAGCAGGGGGTCGTTGCCGTAGTAGATCTTCAGATTCTGTCCCTTGTCGCTCACGGTCAGCGACGAGATGCGCCAGACGCCGCGCGCGAAGTTGGCCTGGAGGCGAATCGTGCCGATGAAGGTGGTGGCATCCTTTTGCAGGAAAGAGAAGAACTGGCCGCTGGAACTGGGGCCGGGCCCGACGATCTGCGCGCTCACCCCGCCAACGCCGCAAGCGTCATCCGCGAGGACTGCCGTGACGTCGATGACCGGCTCGTCGCGGCCCATGATGATCTCCGTACGGCTCAGCGCCACTCCCTGCAGCGCGGGCGGCGCGTTGTTGCAACTGTCGCCCGTGATGTTGAGGCGGACGGCGGCCACGGCCGGATTGTCACCGCGCACGGAGTTGAAGTTTGTGGCGTTGTCCTGAAGCTGCACCTGGTCGAGGGTCCAGTCACCACAGTCGATGCATTGGGGCGGGGCGATGTCGCATTGCCAGACGTCGGTCGTCCCCTTCTGGCAGCCGACGCCGATGCGCGCCAGCTTCGACGGACTGAGGAAGACGGCGGTGACGAGATGAACACCCGACTTGTCGTCCTGCGCGTCGACGAAGAGCGTGTCGTGCTCGCCGATCCGCATGGCCCGGCGGTCCAGCCAGACGTTGCGCAGAGTCGGCGGGGTCCCGTCGGATGCCGATGAGATGACTTTCAGCGTCGCCGACGGCGGAAGAGTTCCCTGCGCGAAGCTGAGCGTGACCGAATTCGTGGCCAGGTCGCTCAGCGTCAGAAAGCTCACCTTCCAGATTCCATCCTCTGCCTGTTCGGCGATGTGGATGCGGCTGAGGTAGCGCATGGTCTCGCCGTCGCGTTGTTGTGCGAAACCTTGCACTGCCTTGCCGTTGGGACTGGTCAGCGTGCCGGAGATGCCGCGGATGCCGGAGAGGTCGTCGGTGGCGGTGATGATGAGCGTGGTGTCGCCTCCGTCCTGCACCTGGGGAGGATCGAACGCGATCGAGAGAAGCTGCGGCGGCGTGGTGTCGGAGTTCGGATCGTGCGGATCGTTCGTCGAAGTCTTCGGCTGCGTGCTGGAAGGCTGGGTGGACGGCGACGTCGTCGACGGCTTCGAGCTGAAGGCATTCATGATCGGCTGGAGAAGCTTGCTGATCGTCGACTGCGGCTTCACCGGCGGTGGCGGCGTCTTCGTGGTCGTCGCATTCGCATGCGCCGTCCCGTTCGACGTCACCGGAGTGGGCGGCTTCGGCACACCGAGCGCGAGCAACTCGCGAAGCTTCTGCGCGCGCGAGATCGAAGCGGACGACGATGTCTTCGGCGTTGGCGTCGGCGGGAACGTGCCGCTTGCGCCATCGGCCGGAAGAGGGACGAAGCTGGTTCGTTGCGCGTGTGCGCCTCCAGCTGTTCCGCCCGGCGCCAGCCGCGCCGGCGCATCTGCCGTTTCGGTGGTGGTCCTGACCGAGTACGAGCGAACGCGCACGACCAGCGCCGCCGCGAAGGCCACGGTCAGAAGCGTCATGAAAACGGACAGGAATGAGATCTGGACTGGCCGGCGCACGCGGACACCTTCAGTTGACAACGCCCGGAACAGCGAGAGTGAAGGGTGCGATTTCCGCCCGGAAGGTCTCTCCGCTGGTCAGACGCATCATGTAACCGCCCTGCATCGAGCCCATCGACGTCCGCAGCGGGCAGAAACTGGTGTACTCGAATGAAGCACCCGGCTGCAACAACGGCGTCTCACCGACCACGCCGGCACCCTGCACCCGCTCCACGTTTCCGTCGGAATCGGTGATGACCCATTCCCGGCTGATGAGCTGCGCCGCCTCGGCGCCGTCGTTCGAGATGACCACGTGATACGCGAAGAAGTAGTAGCTCTCCTTCGGATCGCTCCGCTCCTCGACGTACATGCTCTCGACCTGGATGCGGATATCGCGTGTGGTGATGTCTGACATTTGGGTTTCTTGGTAGCTGGGTTGCTTGGTTGCTGAGTTGCCGGCTTCTCAGTTGCCAGTGACTTTATCATTCAGCGCCGCTTGTTCCGGCAACCAAGCGACTCAGCGACTCAGCAACCCAGCAACCTAGCAACCATGTTCATCACCCTCCTCACCATCGCCGCGGCCATCCAGAGCCCGCCACCACCGCCTCCCCCACCCGAGCTTTCCACGATCGTCATCCCGATCCGCGCGTCGCTCGCACCTCTGCTGCCGCAACTGGAATCGCAGGTGCCGAAGAGTCTGGCGAAGACGGACGCCTTCGAGCTCGATCCGGCGAAACAGTTCGGGATGAAGTACCGCGTCGTTCGCGATCCGATCACGCTCAACGTCCTCGGCAGCGGCATTCACGCCATGACCACCGTCCACTACGCGCTCGAGGGCTGCCGGCGGACGCAGAAGCCGTTCAGCACGGAGATCGTCATGTGGCCCTGCATCTCGTGCGGCTTCGGCGAGCCGATGCGCGATGCCTGGATCTCGCTCTCGTCGCATCTGGAATGGGACGCCAACTGGCGCCTTCGCTCCGCGACGCGCGCAATGCCGGTCGACTTCTCCTCCAACCGTTGCCAGGTAACGTTCGCCAACATCGACATCACCGACTGGAAGATCGGTCCTATCGTGAACGAGCAATTGCGCCAGGCGGTGAAGACGATCGACGCCAACATCCCTCGATTGACGAACATCCGCCCGGCAGCCAACCAGGTTTGGTCCGCGCTGCAGACCCCGATCGCGATCGGCCCACGCACGTGGCTGGTGATGGACCCGGTGGATGTCGCCCTCGGCCCGATCTCCGGTTCCGGACTCACGCTCACGAGCGCGTTGACGCTCCGAGCCCGTACGCGCGTCGTCGTCGGCGATCGCCCGCCGGTGATGCCGAAGCCGCTGCCGGCGCTGCGGGTGGCGCAGGCGGCGAACGACGGCATCCGCATCCCGTTCGACGTCGAGCTGCCATACGCCGAGGCCAATCGACTGATGACGGAGAACTTCGCGAAGCAGACCTACGAAGGCGTCGCCGTCGGTTCCATCCGCCTCGGGCCGGGGGCGGACGGCCGCGTTTCCATCGAGTTGAACGTCAACTACCGCGCCTCGTTCCTCAAGCGCTACAGCGGCTTGGTCTACCTCGAGGGGACTCCGCTCTTCGACGCCGCCACGCGCACGGTCTCGCTGGAAAACCTGAACTACTCGCTCGATCCCCGGCGGAAAAATCCGTTCCTCCGGATCGCCGACCGCATCGCACACGAAAAGCTGCGCGAGACATTGGCGAAATCCGCGCACTGGTCCGTGTCACCGCAGATCGAATCCATTCGCGGGGAGATCGCGCGCGCCGTGACGCGGCCGCTGGCGCCTGGCGTGATGATGCGCGGCCGCGTCGACGCCATCGAGCCGGGCTCACTGATGCTCGACGCGAACGGCATCATCATCCACGCGCTGGCGACAGGAAGCGCCGAGGTGGAAGTCAGCGCGATCCGGTGAACGCGATCCTTTTGCTACAGGTAGTAGATGAGCCAATAGAGAGACCGATGTGGCACAGACACTCTTGTCTGTGCCGGATCTCGGCACGACTCGAGATCGCAAGCCCTCATGGGTGCGGCTCCGGCCGGGGGCACAGACAAGAGTGTCTGTGCCACATTGGTCACTGGCTTGCGACCGCCGGCATCGAGATGACAAAGGGCGGCGAACCGCCCTTTGTCATTCCGGGATGACGATGCTCGACCACGGCATCTTGCGGACGGCGACGACTTTTTCGTCGACCGCGTCCTGCGTTGCCGTGGCGCCGAGGACACGCTGGATGTACTGCACCTCGGGTGAGACAAGCGGACGCTGCATCAAGCGGGCGGCCGCCTTCCGGATGTTGGTCTCCGAGACAGTAACTTTCGGGGCGCGTTTCGGTTTCAAAACGTTCGTCATATTCACAGCTCCTTCCTAGGGGTTAGACAGCAGCGACAGCCTTCGGTGCGTCTTTCTTCGATTTCGCCTCATTGACGACGACGGCCTGACCATTTATGTCCTTGCCGTTGAGGGCGTTGATCGTGGCGTGAGCTTCGTCATCGCTCGCGAACTCGACGAAGGCAAAGCCTTTCGATGCTCCGGTGACGCGATCCTTGACCACTTCCGCCGACGTTGCGGTGCCGAACGGCTTCACGATCTCGCCGAGCTTCGCGTCATCGATATCCTTGGGCAGATTTCCGAAATAGACTTTCATTGGGTTTGCTCCTGCTCTCTCCACCGGCACACTTCGAGCGGCATGGAAAGGTAGTTTGCTAAGAAGATTGAAGTTCAAGGCGCTGACTCAGCTCAGGCGGCCTGAAGGATGAGGAAGGTTCCTCATAGTGCATACCATACAACCCTTGTGCGAATAAGTCTATTCGCCGCGGATCTCGGCGAAGAAGGCATCGCTCGAAACGGGCCGCCCGAGGAACCGTTCCACGAGATCGCGGGCGGGCTCTTCACTGCCGCGCGAGAGGATCATCTCGCGAAAACGGCGGCCGATGGCCTCGTTCATGACGTTGGAACCAAACGCCGAGATCAGATCGAGCGCGATGACCTTCGCCCACATGTATCCGTAGTACCCGGCCGCGTACCCGCTGGCGATGTGCTCGAAGGTACCGGGAAACTCGGAATCCTCGACGTTGCCCATGGGGGTGGAGCGCTCCATGTCTGTCCAGAGGTGGAGGGAGAGGGAGTCGGGAACCGGGAGTCGGGGGTCGGGGGTCGGAGCGTTGAAACCGGTTGTCGGTTGTCCGTTGTCGGTTGTCGGTTCGCCTGACTTAGCTCCCACTCCCGACCCCCGGCTCCCGACCCCCTCGCCCGAAAGGGCCATATCGAAGCTGGCGTAAAGAAGCTGTCTCCCGTAGTCGATTCCTGAGCCGAACTTCTTGGCCGCACGGATTCGCTGCACGAGCGACTCGTCGATGAGCGGACAGGTTGCGCAGTGGTTGCGCATCAGCTTCAGGCTCTCCATCCGGCTGGCCCACTCCTCGTACATCTGCGACGGCGCCTCGACGAAGTCGCGCTCGACGCTGGTGCCGGAGTGCTGGTTGTATTCGGTGCGGGAGAGCACGCCGTGCATGACATGCCCGAACTCGTGCAGCAGCGTTTCCAACTCGCTGTGCGTGAGTCCCCGCCGGTTGAAGTTCGCGACCAGGACGCTGATGGGCTGGCGGCCTTCGTTGCGCGAGACGCCGCGCACCGGCCACGCCGCGGCGTGCTTGTATTTGTCGGCGCGTGGATAGAGATCGAGGTAGATGCCGCCGATCCGCTCGCCCGAGAGGGCATCCTCGACGTCGTAATACATCACGTCGTCGTGCCACACCGGAACGATGGCCTTGGTGAAGCGAATGCCGTAGAGCCGCTCGGTGATGTCGAGCATCCAGTGCACGGTCGACAGCGTGGGGAAGTACTCGCGCAGCGTTTCCTGATCGACGGCGTAGCGCTTCTCCCGCAGCCGCTCGCGGTAATAGACGACGTCCCAGCGCTCGATCGATGCCTGATCGATGGGCAGACCCGTCAGCTCCGCCTTCATCTCCGCGAGCTGCCGCAGGTCGCCGAGCTCGGCCTCGGTGACGCGGCTCTTCACTTCGTTCAAAAAGCGCATCACCGTCTCGGGGTTCTCGACCATCCGCCGCTTCGTGACGTAGTGCGCGTAGCTGGGGACGCCGTAGAGATCGCCGATCTCTTTCCGTAGCGCCACGATCTCGTCGAGGACCGCGAGATTGCGCGCCGTGCCGCGATTCATGTTGGCGACGTAATAACGCTTCCGCGCCTGTTCGCTGGCCGCATTGGCCATGAACGGCACGAAGTCGGGATAGTCGAAACCGACGACGATGTTCCCCTGCTCGTCGTGCGGCACGCGATCGAGATACGACTGCGGCAGACCTTGGCACTCCTCGTTGCTGAAGGTAAGGACGGTCTTGTTCTCGCGGATGTTCTTGCTGAACTCCTGCGCCAGCTCGATGAGGCGCTCGGAGATGGCCTTGAAGCGATCACGCTTCTCCGCCGGAAGGGCCACGCCGCTGTCCTCGAACGCTTCGAGCAGATCCTTCTTCAACTGCTTCTGTGCGCCGGTGTGCGTGACGACGCGCCGCACGCGCTCGTAGAGCTGCTCGTTCTGAAAGAGCTCGGTTATGAAGACCGACTCTTCGATCAGGGCCCGGTCGCCGGCGTCGCGCACCTCGGCGTCAGGATGGACGCTGTTGAGCAGCGAGATCGGGCCATGCACATCCTCGATCATCATGGACATGCGGTCCCAGGCATCGAGCACCGACTCGGGCGTGACCTTCTCCAGCGGCAGCCGCTCGATCTCGGCCACCCTGCGCCGCGCCTCGGCAAGGGCACGCTCCGATGCCGCCACCAGCGCGCCGGCGTCGTAGATCGGAATGGTCGGTCGGCTGCTGAGGGCGATTGCTTCGGTCATCGAAAAGGAGGGGGCATTCTAGCTGAGCTGAAACCACCCTTACGCAAATTGCGTACAAGAGTTCCTATGCAACGCACGATCGCCGTCATCGCTGTCCTGGTAGGCCTGATGGCCCTCCCGCTCTTCGCCCAGAACTCGCTGCTCGACCAGGGACGCGCCGCGATGACGCGGAACGATGCCGACGCCGCGGCCGCGCTGTTCGAGAAAGCCGTCGCCCAGAATCCGAAGAGCGCCGAGGCGCATTACCTGCTCGGCAGCGCCTACGGATCGCAGGCCCAGAAAGCGAGCTTCTTCGGCCAGGCTTCGCTGGCGGGGAAGACCCGCGACGAGTTCGAAAAGGCCGTCGAGCTCGATCCGAACCACCTCGAGGCCCGCTTCGGTCTCCTTCAGTACTACGCATTCGCGCCAGGCATCATGGGCGGCAGCTACGACAAGGCCTTCGCCCAGGCGGCTGAGATCCGGAAGCGCGATCCGCTGATGGGCCATCGCGCCGCCGCGTTCATCTACTCGAACCAGAAGAAAACCGAGGAGGCGAAGAAGGAGTACCTCGACGAGGTCAGGGAGTTACCGAAGTCTGCGCGCGCCCACCTCGACCTCGGCGTCTTCGTCTACTTCGTCGGCCAGAACTACAAAGCCGCCGCCGACGAGTACGAGACCGCGCTGAAACTCGATCCGGCCTACATGCCGTCCTGCTTCCGCGCCGGGCAAGTCACCGTTTTTTACGGTGACCCCGCGCGTGGCGAAGAGTTACTGCGGAAGTACCTCACCTACTCACCGAAGGAGAATGAGCCGTCGCTGGCCCGCGCCCACTACTGGCTCGGCCGGATCTTCGAGAAGCAGGGGAAGAAGGCGGAAGCGAAGGCGAGCTACGCCGCGTCGCTCAAGCTGAACCCGAATCAGAAGGATGTGGCCGAGGCGTTGAAGAGGGTGCCGTAGTCAGCGCGTCACGCAGCGCTCGGTTCCTACCCTCTACGAACCGGAAGCACCGTCGACAACCGCTCCTTGCTGGGCAGCCAGCTTCATGAGGCGGCGTAGCGTCGGATCGGAGAGCTCCGTGGAGCGGAGCCAGCGATTCTCCTCGTCAGCGGACATCGTCGCGATCCTGGCACTCAATTCGTCGCGAACAGCTCTCACCATTTCGACCGTATCGAACGTCTTGGTTGAAGCATTACTCATTGGCGAGCACCTCTCTCGGGGATCGGATCTCGATTGTCGGATATCCGAGCTTCGCGTTCACTCCGGAACAAGCGCTGGCTGTCTGCGCGCCGAGACGGCGGCGCTACGCCTGTCACCCCGCCCGCTTGCGAGAAGCCGGCTTCCTCGCGCCGCTCTGCCGCGCGCGCTCTTCGCTGATCCGTTCCGCAAGGAACACTTTCAGCAACGATTGATAGGGAACATCCCGCTGATTGGCGAGCAGCTTGAGCTCCGCGATCATCGATTCCGGCAACCGAAGAGAAATGGTCCGAAGCGAAGGCCGGAAGTTCGGCAACATGATCCTCTTGGCCTGGGACCAGTCGATGTACTCGGTGGAATCCGCCTTCCCCCAGAACTCGCGCTCGGCGTCTTCATCCTTGAACGTTGGTATCTTCTTTCGAGGTTTCATAGGATCTCCGCTCCCGCGCATTCATGTCGCGAGCCGTTATCGGACGGACCAGGTTACCGCGTACGGTGAACCCGACGAACAGCCAGCGTCCACGGTTGGTCTGACCGAGAGCGTAGTATCTGGCGTCACCGCCGGAATGGGCAGCATCGTATCCAAACGCGATCGGCTCGTTGAGAAAAACTTCTTCGATCTCCCAATCCCTGACTCGATGCTTCGTCCAGTTCTTACCGATGTTTCCATCGTCCCAGTCGCATCCTTCCCACGTTGAAGGATCAAGGCTGTTCACCTCGCTAGGTATATCGCACAGGTATACGGTGCGTCAAGTGTTCGGATGTTTGGCGCCCGCGAAACAAAGCTCTGACCCGTCCTGCTTTCTGGCGAAGTCGGCGCGCGCCCATCTCGACCTCGGCGTCTTCGTCTACTTCGTCGGTCAGAACTACAAAGCCGCCGCCGACGAGTACGAGACCGCGCTGAACGTTGACCCCGCCTACATGCCATCGTACTTCCGCGCCGGACAAATCACGGTGTTCTACGGAGACCCCGCGCGTGGGGAAGAGCTTCTGCGCAAGTACCTCACCTACTCACCAAAGGACAATGAGCCGTCGCTGGCCCGCGCTCACTACTGGCTCGGCCGGATCTTCGAGAAGCAGGGGAAGAAGGCGGAGAGGAAGGCGAGCTACACCACGTCGCTCAAGCTCAATCCGAATCAGAAGGATGTGGCCGAGGCGTTGAAGAGGGTGCCGTAAGCCCACACAACATCCGCGCGTCACCCCGGCCGATGACGCGCGGATGGCGGCACTATCGTGGCGTGAGAATGCTCACTTCCTGCGTGTCGTTGTTCGTAACGCTGACAAAACCCCAGTACTGCTGTACGGAATCGCCAGGAACGACATCGACCCTGATGCGGCTCGCGTTCTGAAGCGACGGCTCGCGCCAAAGCGCGATCTCGGCGTATGCTGGACAGTACGGCGCGCTTTCCGTCGGCGGGAGCACAAAGGTCGGAACTATCTCAGCAATGAACGTGGATCCGACGAACGGTGTGCCCGCGTTCGGATCGACAGCGTAAAACCTCACACGAACGCTCGCTGCACCAGCGGCATTCATCGAATACAGGCGCAACAGTGACCGCAAACCACTACTGACCGGCACGTCGACGATCGAGAACGGCCGTGAAAAACGATCGCGCGTGCGTACAACCGGGACAATGCTGCCCCAAGCCTTTGCATCGCGAGATGTATCGCGACTCCGAAGAGTGAAGAAGAGGTTCTCCGCGGACGTCCGATCCGAAATGAAAATTTGACCTACGGCAGGTGTGCAGCGGTTGCTGACAGTTCCGATAAACATCGTTGCGCGTGCCGGGATCGGCTCGGGGATCGACGAACATAAGATGTTACAGAATGGTGGGTAAACCCATACAGTCACAGGCACATCACTGACGTTTGCAATCGCGAGACTCGTGTCCCAAGTGGAGCCGAACGCGCCAAGGATGCGGTCAGGCGCGATCGGGACCAAGAGCTGCTCCTGGTCGGCGGGGAGTTGCTGTGCCTGCGCCGTGGTAGTGATGAGAATCAGTAATCCGAGAATGCACTCCAATGTTTTCTTCATGATGACCTCGGGTTATTCAAACGGCGAAATGTAGACGAGGTGGTGGTTTTCTACTGCGGACGGGTCGAAATCAGGCATACCCCATCGCTGATTCGCGCGAGTAACAAGCGCCTGCCATATTTGGTCAGGCGTGAGAGAGCTGTCTCGCTCCAAGAGTCGCGCGACAACACCCGCCGTGAACGGTGCCGAAAACGACGTTCCGCTGTTCGCGCCACCGGAAGGACGGTAGCTGTTCGCACTCGACGCGCCCGCGACATGGATGTTCCACGCCGGCGCCCAAATGCTCACGCACGCTCCAAAGTTCGAGCCACTGCCGTAACCAGTAATCGAATCGACCCATCCGGCGTCACAGCCTTCCGGTGTTGCGGCACACGTCCATTGCTGATACGAGTAGTTGCCCGCCGCGTCCTTCAGGTACATCGTGCCACCGACGGTAATCGTGCGGTGCGTGCTCGGAAACGCGCTCTCATTGCCGTACCCCATTCGCGCAGGCGATGTGCGGCATTCACCGTCGTTGCGGTTATTCGCCGACACCACCACAGGAATGTTCGCGCCGATGACGTTGTTGACCTCGTTCTCGAGTGCGCTCACGCAGTTCGTGTACGTATGCGAGCCCTCCGAGTCTTCGCACATTTGCGCATCGTTCCGGACAAAGTTTTGCCCCAATACCGTGTCAAAGAATACGCTCATGCTGACGACGGCGCGACCGGATCTGCCCTGCATGTCTGCGATAATCCAATCAAGGCCGCGCGCTACTGCAAGCTTTGAGCTTTGCGCATTAGGCACGGCGCAATTGAACACCTTCACCGGAACGATGGTCACGTTCTTCGCGACACCGGTGCTGTTGCCGCCGAGCACCGACGCCACAGCCGTACCGTGGCCAACGTTCACGCTCACGTTTGCCGGCGTTTGCCAAGCGCCGCATGGAAAGTTCGGCAGGGAGTAATCAAGCGAGATCGGCGGTTCTTCATCGTTGCGCTCTACCGCGTCAGCGATGTCGGGATCTACCACCATGTTCGCGCCGGTTTCGACCCGGCTGTTGCCATTCCCGTCAAGAAATTCTGAATGCTGCCCGTACACTCCAGTATCCACGACATATGCTCGTACACCGGCACCCGTCGTAGCGAAAGCGTACTTGTGGTCCGCATTGATCGGACCTTGGTTATCGAGCAGGTCAAGGTGCCAAAACGTGTCGTCCGAATACGAGCAAACAAAATACGAACCGTTCAATGGGCAATTGTCCGGGACCGTGAGAGGTAGCAGCTTCGAGGGTCGTAGCGCCGTGCTCGAACTCACCGGCCTTGCGGACGCAAAGTCAAACCGCGACGTCGCATCGGAAATATCGATCTCGCCGTCTTCCTCGACAAGCTTCACGGATGGGTGGTGGCTTAGCGCCCGAGCACGCTGTTCTGTCATTACGGCACCAAAGCCCTTCATTCCATACGACATTGTGGCGATGACGTGCCCTTGGAATTCATGCGCCAGCTCCTTCGCAACACGGTCAACGTCTCCGCGCGCCACGGAATCGTTGAATGTGATTATGTAGCGGTTCGCCAACGGCTTGTTGGAGTGAAGATAGTCGGCGTTCAACGTTACGACGCCGATGAATATGAGAGCTACGAATGCGGCCGGAACAGCTCGCTTCATTTTTTCTCCTTAATGCTGTCAAGAACGCCGTGATGGCGTGCTTAATTGCAGACGGGGAGCGGGCACGTCCGGAACCTTGTATCTATCTGCAGCAAGGGAGATGCCGGCAAAGCGGTTTATCGCCTCGTGGCCATCGCTACTCCCGCAGCCGATATTGACCCGCAGGCCTAACGACTCGCGTGCAGCTCAGTCTGATCGGAGACGCAAGAAAGAGAGCGATGCGCCGCGTACGACACTAACGCTGCGCGACAGACAGCAATCGGAGCACGCGGTTTCTTGGCGTCATCGGTCCCATGTCACGCCTCGCGCGACAAGGATCGGATACGGATCGATCGCTTCCCCCTTCGACCACGCCTTGCTCGGCGGCAGTAACGTGATGGCGAAGTGCAGATGCGGCGTCTCCGGCGGCGCGTTGCCGGTCGTGCCGACGTAGCCGATGACGTCACCCTGCTTCACGCGCATCCCCTCGACGACATTGCTCGCGTACGCGTCGAGATGCGCGTAGTAGTAGCTCCGCTCGGTAGCCACGTCGAACTCGTAGATCGTCAGTCCGCCGGCGCGGCTCTCGAAGAGCTTCCGGATCGTTCCGTCGACCGCCGCGAGCACCGGCGTGCCGCGCGGAGCGAGGATGTCGATGGCGTGATGCGGATGGCCGCTGTGAATGTTGTCGAAGTCGTCGCGCAAGGCCGCTTTGGCGACGCCCGCCACAGGGATGACGATGGCGTCACCGCTGACGATCGCCCTCGGTTCCGGCGGCGGCACAGCCACGCCACGCCCGCTGACGAGCGCGGAGACGGCGATGCCGGCGAGAAGCAGCCTGATAGTCGTGCGCATGGGGATGCACACCATAAAACCGGGCGGAGCCGCGATAATCCCTCCTATGCCCGAGCTGCCGGACGTTACCGTTTACGTCGAGTCGATCGCGCAACGCATCGTCGACCAGCCTCTGCTGAAGCTTCGCCTCGGCAATCCTTTCGTGCTGCGCACCGTCGATCCTCCCCCCGCGGAACTGGCCGGCAAGCACGTCACCACGGTCCGCCGCTTCGGCAAACGAATCGTCATCGGGCTGGAATCGGATCTCTTCATCGTCATCCATCTGATGATCGCCGGCCGTTTCAAATGGCTGCCGTCAGGAGCGAAGATCCCGGGAAAGTTGGGACTGGCTGCGTTCGATTTTCCCAACGGCACCCTGCTCCTGACGGAAGCCGGCTCGAAGCGGAGGGCCTCGATCCACATCGTGCGCGGCGAAGAGGCTGTCCGCGCGCACGACCCCGGCGGCATCGAGCCTCTCGAAGCGTCGCTCGATGATTTCCGCGCCGCGCTGACCCGCGAGCGCCACACGCTCAAGCGGACGCTCACCGATCCGCATGTCTTCAGCGGTATCGGCAACGCCTATTCAGACGAGATCCTGCACCGCGCCCGCCTCTCGCCCGTGCAGATGACGACGAACCTCTCCGCCGACGAGATCGCCCGCCTCTACGGCGCCACGCGCCGCACGCTCCTCGACTGGACCGAGCGCTTACGCGCCGAGGCTGTCGGGAAGTTCCCGGAGAAAGTCACGGCGTTCCGTCCCGACTTCGCCGTCCACGGCCGCTACGGCAAACCCTGTCCCGACTGCGGCACCCCGGTGCAGCACATCGTCTACTCCGAGAACGAGACGAACTACTGCGCCCGCTGCCAGACCGGCGGCAAACTCCTGGCCGACCGGGCGCTATCGAGGTTGCTGCACAGCGACTGGCCGAAGTCGATTGATGAGCTGTGAGTCGGGGAAGCGGTTAGACCGCGTGCTGGCGCGCTGCGTTCCACTGCTCGTCCAACTCAAGAGCGGCTACCCACTTCTCGACGTAGTCAGAGTCGAGCTTCGCTCCTTGCACGCGGATAATTCCGGCCGCGTCGATGATCTGGCGTTCAGATTCTCCCAGCTTCGCCCACCAGAGCTTCGTGATCAGCACATCTTCGGCGCTCGCCGCGTAAAGTCGTACTCCGGCTATCTTAACGAGCTCCCGCCGTGCGAATCTGGAAGCATCGAAGGGCGTTTGCTGACGAACAATGAAATCGATTTTCCAGAACGTTTCGTAATCGACCACATTGAACTGAGAACGCCGGCGAAGGGCATCAAAGGCGTCTTCCCTGCTCGAACCAAACTTCGACTCAGGAAACTGATCAAGCAGCGCACTCAGTTGCTGATGGGTCGGAGCAATGACGATATCAATGTCATTCGTGGACCTCGGGATGCCATATGCAGAGCTGGCGAATGAGCCGGTCACGAAGTAGGGAACGCCCGCTGATTCCAGCGCCGCACGAAGTCTTTCGAAGATACCCTTAGCGCTCAACGGATTTCTTCGCAGGACCGTACAGCAATGTCAGGAAAGCCTCAGCCACCGCCTCATCGGAGTATTCGGGATGGCGACGCCGAATCCCGTCGAGAGCAGTTTCACGGACCGCGTCACTCAGATCAACGGCAATCTGCACACGATCCGCTGGCGAGAGAGATCTGTACAGTTCAAGGTGAAGCGCAGCGGCCTTGGGCGACGTGTCGGTTACAGCCACGTGGGAACGATACCACGGCACGCCTCGCGGTGGCCGACCAACTCTCCTTAATCGAGCGGTTCTGCCGTGTGCGTGTCATGCTGACGCCACCCGTTCGCGAAAGCTACGAAGTCTTTGATCTCAGTTCCAGAGAGCGCTGGCTCAGCTGACACAGGATTGGCGTGAAAGAGTACTTCTGCCATGGACTCGGCCAAACGAACCTTGTTTTCAGAGAAATCCTGACCTACCGCCCATCGGGAAAACACGTCGGCGATTGATTCGCCTCGCTCGAGAGCCGATGAAATCGGCTCAAAGTGGTCCACCGCGAGATCTAGCAGACGGGCGATCCCAGCCGCCATCAACTTCGGGCCAACCGCATGCTCAAAATCTCTGGTAAACAAAAACACTCTTTTGCTGGCGATCCCGTGTTGAGTAGACATCTGCTGGCAGATGCTCGATTTGTCTCTGCCATCGGCATCTCCTTGAACGAAGACGTCGTAGCCATCAGCCTCGTAGCGCTTGACGAGAAGCGTCAGACGCGAATTGCGATTTGACTTTCCCTCGTAGGTGACCACGTGTAAGTCGTAAGGAAACCAATTACCCGACGATCGTAGGCGCTCAACAAAGCGCAGTTCGACTTGTCCCTCGACGAGCAACATGCGTTCACGGAGACGAAACTCGGGGAAGCCGCTCATGTGGGCAAAGAAGGAACCAAGGTGCTGTCGGACGCCTTTTAAGTTTGACGCCATCAGATGCGATAGTTCGCCGTAGTAGTCCACCATTTCTGTAGAAAGAAAGTTTCCAACATTGACTTCGCTTCGGAATACGTATTGCGCAAAATGGTAGGCCGCATCGAGCAGGCCGTTCCGTTGTGTCGTTTCGGATCTTTCCAGAGCTGGAAAAGCCGTGCGTAGAAAATGGCTCAACGCGAGACGAGCGACTCCACATCGATAGTTTCGCGAGGAATCGAGGCGCTGGTCGTATTCCGGATCCGCGAGACCGCAGTACTTCCACCTACCGCATCCGTCGCATTCGAAATAGGGTAACCAAACTTCAACCAAAAGATCAGCAAGCTTCGCCGGGCCGAAGAATCCCTCCAACACCGACCGGCTGAAGCCGTCGCGGTTGATATGGGAGCAACCGGTGAAGTCAATTGTATCGACCAAGCCCATTCTCCTTCGTCATCGAGACGCTACGCTGTGAGGAGGAACCAGCTCAATCCTGCCGGCGTAGGCAACGCTGGTCAACTTCCGGGCACGGGTTTAAGCATCCTTCCTGACGCCGTCAGCATCGATTTCACAACGGGACGGCCTCTTCGAGTACACGGTCGCGGAGCAACGCATCGAGTCCCCGCTCCGTGATGACCTGAACTCTCCGGCCAAGAAGTTCTTCCAGATCGGCGACCAGTCCACCCGGGAACCACGCGCTCGGCTCGGCGCCGACTTCAACTAACAGGTCCACGTCGCTCTCCGGCCCAGCATCGCCGCGCGCCATCGAGCCAAACACGCGGACTCCCGTCACGCCATGGCGGCGGGCCAGCCGGAGGATCTGTTCTCGTTTCGCGTGTACGACGTCAACCATGAGGTTTCTCCACTCGGCGAGGGCAGTGTACAGGGCCCTGATCCAGCATACATGCCATCCGATTACCAGACTTCCTTACCGACTGGCGGATCCCATCTGGTCTCGGCGTGGAGATTGGAAGGCCGAACGCCCGCGAGAAGCTCGTCGAGAGTGTACGACCGCGTCACCCGAGGTGTGATGACAAGGTGACCCTTTTCGACTGACAGTTCGACCTCGCCGTCCTTCTCAAGGCCGACTTCGAGAGCGAGCGCCTTCGGAAGTCTCAGGGCTAGACTATTTCCCCACTTCTGAATCCGGGCTCGCATGAAGGATTGAAGTCTGCGGCGTGAGGTGGTGTCCCGTCAACCGTGATTGCCGGCGCGGACAGACCGCGAGACCCCGCAACCCCCGTCTCTAACTTTCCCCCACCCTAGGCGTCTATCCACGCAGACCGATGGACGCCGTAGCCTCCGCCGTAGACTTGCCCAGGCCTGTGAACCTGACCATCACACCGCAACCGCTGCCGCGCATGAGTGAAGACGATCTTCGTCTGGCGCGCGCCTGTGCCGGCGGCGATTCGGATGTCTTCGCCTCGATCTACGCAAACCACGGCGAGCGGATGAAGTCGATCGCCTATCACCAGCTCGGCAACGTGTCGGATGCCGAGGATGCGGTGCAGGAGACGTTCATCAAAGTACATCGCGCGGCGGCGAGCTACAACGGCGAGGCGGCCTTCACCACGTGGCTGTACCGAATCCTGATCAACACCTGCTACGACATGCTGCGGCGGCGGAGCCGCAGGATCCGGGAGACGCCGATCGACGACCAGATTGCCGGCGGACGCGCCGCGAACGCCGTCGACGACGTCAAGCGTATGGCCCTCCGCAAGCTTCTCAGCGAATTGCCCGAGCAACGCCGCACCGTCTTCGCGCTCTTCGAGATCGAAGGGCTCAGCCACGCCGAGATCGCCGCGCACCAGTTTCGGCTCGATCACGGCCGCAATCCCGATCACGATGACGTCGAAGTCGGACAACTCGCTCACCGGGACGATCGGCAACGGCGCCTGCCACATGCAGCTCGAGACCGCGAACGGGGGGATCGAGATCCATTGACC
>JADGNY010000161.1 GCA_017883235.1 Thermoanaerobaculia bacterium
CTGTCGCCCGCTAAAGCGGGCTTGCAATCCGGGTGCGACCTCGAAAACCCCCGGTTGAAACCGGGGGCTACGATCTCAAGCCGGCTTCGCCGGCAAAACGTCGAATCTCCAGGGCCCCGGCAATTACCGAAATCCTCGTGGAGCCCATGAATGGCTTCCGGGGGGCGGTGAACGCCCCTTCCGGGTAGGTTGGTCGTCCCCGTGTCGAAGAGCAACCAACCACAGAGGCACAGAGGACACAGAGAAGATCAGAGGATGAGGACGAAGGCGCTGTTTGATTCAATCCTTCATCCTTCCGCCTTCATCCTTGCCCTTCGCAACGCCGGGGGCTGGCTCAGTCGTACAAGTACCCGGACGTGGCACAGCCCCGTTGCAGAGCACGCTGTTTCGTTGGAATTCCGTTTCCCTCTCGCGTGCTACGATCGCCGGCGGTCCTAATAAGTTGTCAATCGGAGATTCCATGAACGGTTTTCGTCGCCTTCGTCTCGCCGCATTCACGGCGGTTTTGACCCTTTGCGTCAGTCCTCTCTTTGCCTCCGATCCGTGGGATTCGGCGGCGTTCACTTCCGATCCGAAGGAGCTGGTGGCAGCGGCGGAGAAGGTATCGAACGGAGACGCGGGATTTGTGGTCCTGCTCGATGAGGCGAACTACACGTTCGAGGCCGACGGGAAGTCGCATACGACGCAGCGGCACCTCTACCGGGTCGTCGACGACTCGGCGGTCGAAGGGCTGGGGACGATCGAGGTGCCGTGGGCGCCGTGGTACAACGACCGGCCGACGGTGGCGGCGCGGGTGGTGTCGAAGGACGGCACGGTGCACACGCTCGACGCCAAGGCCATCATCGAGTCGCCGGCGCGCGAGGATCTCGACATCTTCAGCGACAACCGCGTGCTGCGGGCTCCGCTGCCGGGGGTGGCGGTCGGCTCCGTCATCGAATACGTCATCGAGTTCAACGGCAACAATCCGATCGGCGATGCCGGGACCTCCGACATCTTCGTCCTCGGCGGGTACGCGCCGACGCAACGGACGCGCATGACCATCGACGGACCGTCGTCGCTCGAGCCGCGCATCGTCAACAAGAGCGACCTGCAGGCAAAAACCGAGGAGAAGAACGGGCGCCGCATCACCACGTTCGAAAGCGGCCGTATCGAAGGGCGCAAAGGCTTCGAGAACTTCCTTCCCTTCGACGTCATCAACCTTCCCTACATCGCCTTCTCCACGGGCTCCTCGTGGCGGAACCTGGCCACGCGCTACAGCGAGATCGTCGACAAGCAGATCGCCGGCAACGACCTCAAGAAATTCACGCACGACGCCATCGGCAACGCCACCGAGCGCCGCGACGTCATCGCCCGCGCCCTTGCCGCGGTCGAGAAGAACGTCCGCTACGCCGGCGTCGAAGTGGGCGAGTCGTCGATCGTCCCGCGTCCGCCGCTGACGGTTCTCGGCAACAAGTACGGCGACTGCAAAGACAAGGCGACGCTACTCGTGGCCATGCTGCGCGTGGCGGGCATCCCCGCGCATGTGGCCCTGCTTCGCGCCGGGCAAGACTTCGACGTCCTGGCCGATCTTCCGGGCATGGGGCGTTTCAATCACGCCATCGTCCGCGTCGACGCCACGGCCAAGGATCCGGCCATGTGGGTCGATCCGACCGACGACTTCGCCCACGCCGGCGACCTGCCGTCGCAGGATCAGGGACGCCTGGCGCTCATCGCCGCGGGCGATACATCCGCGCTGACGAAGACGCCCGAGACGCCGTCGGCGGCGAACAAGTATTCGGAGACGCGCACCTACACGCTGCCCGAAGACGGCAAGGCGCACGTCCTCGAGGTCAGCGAGACCGTCACCGGTTCCGAGGACTCGTTCCAGCGCCACTACTACGCGGAGAGGGACCGGACCAAGTATCGCGAACAGATCGAGACCTACGTCAAGTCGTACTACGCGGCGAAGAAGCTCGATAAGGTCGAAGCGACCGATCCGCACGATCTGACCAAGCCGTTCCGGGTCACGATCGAGGCCTCGGACGCGGATACCGGCGTCGCGCATGACGGCGATGCCGCGGTGGCCTTCCATCCGGCGAACCTCATCAACTGGCTACCGTTTCCGCTGCGCAACTTCGGCGACGATCACGCCGAAGAGGCGCGCCGGAAGCGCGCCGGCGAGTTCGTCTTTCCCGCCGCCGGACTGCGCGAATGGACCTACCACATCGTTCCGCCGGCCGGCTACACGGTGCGCACGCTGCCGCCCAACGAGACCACGAATCTCGGCACGACCACGCTGAGCAAGGAGTTCCACTCGCAGCCGGACGGCTCGGTCACGGCCGTGCTGCGCTTCGACAGCGGCAAACGCCGCATCAGCGCAGCGGAATTCGAAGAGACGCGCGCCGCGATCAAGAAAGTCTTCGAGGCCAAGCCGACCATCGTCGGCTTCGATCTGATCGGCCAGGCCAAGCTCAACGCCGGAGACGTCACCGGCGCGCTGGCGGAGTTCCGCAAGCTGGTGGCGCTGCATCCGAAAGAGGCGCAGCATCACATCGAGATCGCCCGCGCGCTGTTGATCGGCGGCCTGGGCGACGCCGCCCGGGCCGAGATCCAGCGCGCCGTGGCGCTGGAGCCATCGAACGCACATGCCCAGGCCGCCCTGGCCGGCATCCTGGAGTACGACCTCCTGGGCCGCCTTCTGCACAAAGGCTTCGACATGGACGGCGCCATCGCCGCGCTGCGCAAAGCGAAAGAGCTCGATCCGAAGAACGCCGACTACCGCGGCGCGCTGGCCAAACTGCTGACCTATGGAAGCAACGGCACCGAGTACGGTCCCGGGGCGAAGCTCGATGAGTCGATCGCCGAGTACCGCGCCGTCGCAACCGAAGTCGGCGAGAAGGAATCGAAGCAATTCGACGACGACCTCATGCCGGTGCTGGCCCACGCCGGCCGGTTCGCCGAGATGAAGGACCTGGCCAGGACGGTGCAGGACACGCAGCTTCGCGAGACCGGCCGCATCATCGCCATCGCCGCCACCGACGGCCCGGCCGCGGCGCTGCACGAGCTGGGCGCCTTCGACGCGAACACGCGCCGCAACTATGCGCAGGCGGTCGCGCAGATGCTGCTCAACCTGCGCCTCTATCCCCAGGCCACGGAGATGTACGACGCCGCGACGCAGGGCGCGCCGAACGCCTCGAGCGCAGGGCCATTTATCGAGGCGCTGCGCAAGACGAAACGGATCGAAGAGCTTCCCCTCGACGAAAAGGACCCGCGCTCCGTCGTGCAGAAAATGATCATAGCCATGGTCCACAACGACACGCCGGCGCTGAAGAAGCTCTTCGCGTTCGATATCAAGCCAACCGATGACGAGGAGGACAGTGACGATCCGTTCAGCGTGATGCGCACGCTGACCTCGGGCAGCAGCATGTCGCCGGCCGTGATCGGCGATCTCTCCTTCGGCACGATGCGCATCCAGAGCGACGGCAACGACAAGAGCGGCTATCGCCTGCGCCTGCGCAGCGAGAACGGCGTGAACATGCCGACCCTCTTCGTCGTCCGCCAGAACGGCGGCTACATCATCCGCGCCAGCACGTTCACCGCCGATACCATCGGAGCCGCCGTGCTGGCATATGCCGACGCCGGCGACCTCGAGACGGCGCGCACGTGGCTGAACTGGCGGCGCGAGGACGTGCAGGCCGGCGGCGGCGACGATCCGCTGCGCGGCGTCCCCTTCGCGGCGCTCTGGCCGAAAGACAACGCCGCCACGAACGCGGACGAGATCCGCACCGCCGCGGCATCGATGATGATCCGCAAAGGCGACGAGAAGAGCATTCCGATTCTCCTGGCGATGCGGGAAAAAGCGGCGAATGACCGCATGAAATCGTGGATCGACGTCGCGCTCAGCGCCGCCTACGCCAACCGCAAGGATTGGAAGAGCGTCGTACCGATCGCGGAGCGCCTCAACGCCGCCTATCCCGATTCGGACAACGCCTTCAGCATGCACGTTTTCGCGCTGTCGTTGAGCGGTCGGACGGCGGATGCCGAGGAGCTGGCAAAGAAGCGGCTGGCCAAGAAGCCGAAGGATGACGAGGCGCTTCGCGCGCTCTCCTCGATTGCCGCCCAGGCCCGCGACTACGCGGCCGCCGCGAAGTACGCCGAGCAACTGGTCGACGAGTTGTCCCCGACGCAGAACGATTACAACAATGCCGCCTGGTTCGAGCTGTTCGCCGGCAACGTTACCCACGCCATGGAGAACGCGCGCCGTGCCACGGCCGAGGAGTCGCAGACCTCCGCCGCGGCTCTGCATACGCTGGCCACGCTCTACGCGGAAACCGGCAAGAACATCGAAGCGCGCGACGCACTCCTTCGTACGCTCGACAAGAGCCGCCGCGATCAGCCTGACAGCAGCGACTGGTACGTCCTCGGCCGCATGGCGGAGAACTACGGCGTCCGCGACGCCGCCCTCGCCGCCTACAAACGCGTGGTCAAGAAGGAAGAAGCCGATGGCGCCTCGGTGTGGGAGCTCGCGCAGAGACGGTTAGCGGTGATGGGAAAGAGCTGAGTCAGGGATTGCGATCCCGAGCGCGCTGATCACCGGGAGCACATGCTCGCGGTATCGGACGACCTCGCGGTAGCGCCCCTCGCTGACGCGGCTCTCCCCGATCGATTCGTAGGCCGGTGGCGTGATCTCGAACTGCTCCAGCATGGCACTCGCTGAGGTCGACCGCAGACACTCCACCGCGAAGGCCCCCCTGCCGAAGCGATCGAGCGCGTCCTGGACCTCGCCTCGCACCGCGCGATACGCCATCGCCGCATCGATCTTGCGCCCGAGCGCACTCTCATCGAGCTCCAGACGGACAAGTGCTTCTTCGGAGGTCGCGACGGGATCGCCGTGTACCGCGAATTCGTAGTTCTGCAGCACCCGTCCCGTTCGCATCCGCACCATGGCGACAGCGCTGTCGATCAGAGCGCGGCAGAGGTCGTGCGCCGGATTGAACCCTTCCATGGCATCGCCGGCAACGCATTGGATGTCGGCTTCGATCAGACTCCCGGCAAGCTCGTTCAGCAGATCGACGAACACGTCCACGCGGCCGTCGAGCAGAATCCGATAAACCTCCTTATCGGAAAAGCGGCCGTAAATCGAGCCAGGTAAGGCTCCCACTCCCTGAAGAAGACGGCTGGTCGATTCGAGCCGCGATTGACCATTGCCGCCGGAGCCGTCCGTAAGACAGAAGTACAAAGGACGGCTACGCTCCAGGTAGTGATGAATCACCAGCTCGTGGCCGGGATGCGCCACGACAACGGCGGCGTTGCCTGAATCGCTGAGGGGAGGGGGCATGGGATGGGCGCCTTCGGTGAGTGTACATCGCCGTCATTCAGCGTTTCATCCATCGATAGAGACGGCGCAACAAACGCTCCGTAGGCGACATCACGGTCGGGCGCGCAAGCTGGACGTCCTTCGAAAGATGAGAGAGAGACTCCGCCGTCGCGCGGAGGTCATCTTCCGGCGTCATCGGGACGTGACCTGTCTGCAGCTCTTCGTACAGCTCGATGAACTGCTCCACGAGCAGGTCGATGCCCGCCGTGGCGCGGACGCTGTCCGTAACCTTCGCCGCGTCGTCTGCATCGTAACGATCGATCTCGGCGCCGATGGCCGCTTCCGTGATCGGCCGCTGCAGAAGGCGCGCACCGAAGTTGAGCTGCCTCATCCCGTCGAGGCCGCGCGTGGTGATCATTCCTGCCAGACCGCCGGCATCGCAGACGATGACCGCGGTGCCGGCCGCCGCCGCCTCCAGGGCACAGCGCGCCTTTCCGAAGACGAGGTCGTATCGCGAAAGGATCTCCTCCGGATGCTCGGTCGCCGTTCCGGCGGCCCGTCCAACGACATCGAGAGTAATTCCGCGTTGCGAGCAGGCCGCCTCGATCGTCGATGCAAACGAGTCCGGCGAGGCAACGTTGCTGAAGATCAGCGCGCGAAGCGGACGGCGCGGAAGCGGCGGCCGCCGTTGGAATCGCTCCAGGTCGACCGCGTTCGGCAGGACGCGCACCGCGGACTCCGGGATGCCGTGCTCGAGCATCATCCGGTCGCGGCAGTTCCGGTCGACGGCAATGTATTGACCGATGCGCGGCGTGCGTGGAGGCGTCGAATGCCACGTCAGTCCGTCGTGGCAGACAAAGAGCGCCGGCACACCCGGAAAGCGAGCCAGCGCCGTCAGCGTCTCGAGATGATGGTGCCCATGAATGACGTGCGGTGCCGCGGCGATCGCCGAAATGTCGTTCGTCACCGGAATCGTGGCCTGCCGCAATTCCTCCGCAACGGCACCCAGCACGGTTGTGTAAACCACCGGCTGCCATCCGCGACGCAGCAGCGCCAGCGCGAGATCACGAGTGTAGAGATCGGACCCGGAGCACGACGTCGCCGAGTAGGTGGCGATCAGGACGCGTCGCGGCTCGGGAGGGTTCATCCGCGTAACTCTATCTCCGCGTCTCCGCGTCTCCGCGTGAAACCTACCTCCGAACGAACCCGCGTTCGGAGACGATCTCGACGATCCTGGCCGCGTTCGCTTCCGCGCTGACGATCGTCGTATCCAGCGTCAGCTCCGCGGATGATGGTGCCTCGTAGGGATCATCGATCCCGGTGAAGTTCTTGATCGCTCCGCGGCGCGCCTGGGCGTACATCCCCTTCGTGTCCCGCGCTTCGCAGACTTCGAGAGGCGTATCGACGAAGACTTCGATGAAATTGGCGGCACCGACCATCTCGCGGACCGTGTCCCGGGTAGTGCGGTAGGGGCTGACGGCGGCACAGACGACCGCGCCGCCGTGGCGAACGATCTCGGCGGCGACGAAGCCGATGCGGAGGATGTTGGCGTCGCGGTCTTCCTTGGAAAACCCGAGGCCTTTCGAGAGATGAGTGCGAACGACGTCGCCGTCGAGGAGCGTGACCTGACGGCCGTGCTCGAGGAGGCGGCTGACGACGATCTCCGCGGTCGTCGATTTTCCGGCGCCGCTCAGGCCGGTGAACCAGATGCAGAAGCCCTGGCGATGTCTCGGCGGGTGGCTCTCGGCCAGAATCGCGGCAACCTCGGGACGCGTAAACCATTCCGGCAGCGGACGGCCCGCGCCGAGAAACTCGTCGCGGACCTGCGTGCCGGAGATCGAGCGCGTCTCCGCGCCGGCGGGCACGCGCGACGCTTCCTCGTAGCGGTCTTCGCCGACAACGTAGACCAGCTCGCGGAAGGGGATCATCGTCATTCCGATCTCGGCCTCATGCGAGGCGACGAGCTCCTGCGCGTCGTACGGGCCGTAGAAACCGGCGCCGGGGCTGGCGTGATCGCGGCCGACGATGAAATGGCTCGCCCCGAAATTGCGCCGGATGATGGCGTGCCACAACGCCTCGCGCGGCCCGGCCATCCGCATCGCCAGCGGCAACAGCGACAGCAGCACCCGGCCGGGCGGGAAGTGCGTTTCCGCCAGCGCGCGGTACGTCCGGACGCGCGTGTAGTGATCGACGTCGCCCGGCTTCGTCATTCCGACCGAGGGGTGCAGCAGCAGCACGCCGTCGACCGACTCGATGGCGCGGCGCACCAGCTCCTCGTGCGCGCGGTGCATCGGGTTGCGCGTCTGGAACGCGACGACGTTGCCATGCCCGAGCTCCTCCAGCGCCTTGCGCACCTCGGCGGGTGTACGCCGCAGATCGCGGAAGTCCCACGGCGTGCCGGTGCCGATCACGCGCATCGGACCGCTGATGTTGCGGCGTCCCCATCCCGCCATCTCGGCGACCAGCGGATGTTTCGTGTCGCGCGTACCAAAGACGCCGATTGCCGCTTCGTCGCGATCCCATTCGTAGATCTCCTCGACCGTCATGACGGCGAGGATCTCGGTGTGCGGCCCGCGAAGGACGACGTCTTCGCCGACCTCTACCGGCGCATCGTCCGCGACAGGAAGCGTGATCGGGATCGGGAAGAGGGTCCCATCGGCCAGCCGCATCTCGGCGACCACGCGCTGGTAGTCCGCACGGTTGAGGAAACGATCGATCGGCGAGAAACCGCCGGTAGCCAGGAGCTCGAGGTCACAGCGCGACCGCTCCGAGATCTGCAGCGAGGGGAGCGTGTTCGCCGTGGCGATGAGAGCCGCGACCGATTCGGCCGGCTCGATCAGGCCGGCGAGAGAGCCGCCATACGGCTCGATAATGGTTGCGGTCATGCGGCGCCGCGAACGCGACGGCAGTTGCCGGAATTTCCTATGCCGCCAGACTCTAGCCGGCGAGACGCCAGCGCTCCGTCACGCAGGTTCCTCGTACGTCAGCTCCAGAAACACATCCTCCAGCGCGCGATCGCTCTTCAGCTCCGCGGTTGTTCCGCTGGCGACGATGCGGCCGCGATTGAGGATGGCGATGCGATCGCAGACCGCCTCGGCCACCGAGAGTGTATGCGTCGTCAGGAAGACCGTCTTCTTCTCCTCGGCCAGACGCCGGAAGAGCATCTTGACCTGCTTTTGTGCCAGCGCGTCGAGCCCGACCATCGGCTCGTCGATGATCAACAGCTCCGGATCGTGAACGAGCGCGGAGACGATGACCAGCTTCTGCTTCATCCCGTGCGAGAGGTTCTCGATCCGCGCGTCGGCCCAGTCGGCGATGCCGAAGTAGGCCAGCAACTCCATCGCCCGCGTTTCGCAGTCACGCCATTCTCGGCTGTAGAGATTCGCCACGAATTGCAGCAGCTCCCGGCCGGTCAGCTTCTCGTACAGGAACGGCCGGTCGGGGATGTACCCGGTGGTGGCCTTCACGCGGACGCCTTCAGCGGTTACATCGAGTCCGTTCACGCGCACTGTGCCTGAGGTCGGCAGGGAGAGGCCGGCCAGGATGCGGATCGTGGTTGTCTTCCCCGCGCCGTTGGGGCCGAGAAACCCGAAGATCTCGCCGCGCGCGACGTCGAGCGAAACGTCGTCAACCGCCGTGAAGTCGCCGTAGCGCTTGGTCAGATTGCGAATCTCGATCATCGGACAGCCCGGCCGCGCAGGGTATCATCCGAAAAACTTTCAACCGCGGAAACCGTAACCACGAATGGCTGAACGTGAGCATCTCGACGACCGCACCCTGGTGGCGCGCATCCTCGAGGGCGACCGAGACCGATTCACAGAGCTGGTGAAGCGCTACGAAAAGCGCATCATTAACTATGTGTATCGGATCACGCATCGCTACGAAGACGCTCACGACCTGGCCCAGGAAATCTTCGTGAAGGTCTACGTCGCCCTCGATCGCTACGACCCGAAGTACCAGTTTTCGACGTGGCTCTTCCGGATCGCGCAGAACAGTGCCATCGACGCGCTACGCAAGAAGACCGTCAACGAGGTGTCGATCGCACCGAAGCCGGGCGAAGACGACACGAAAGAACGCGAGTTCGCCGACACCGGCGTGTCGCCCTATCGCGCCATGAGCAACAAACAACTCGCCGATGCCATCGATACGGCGGTGAAGAACCTGCCGACCGATTATCGCGAGTTGATTCAGCTTCGGCACTTTGCCGAGCTATCCTACGAGGAAATCGCTTCGATGAAGAAGCTGCCCCTCGGCACTGTTAAGAACAAACTGTTTCGGGCGCGTAATCTGCTGAAGGTCGAGCTCGAAGGATTTGTGGAACCCCTATGACCGAAGACGCGTGTCAGCGATACCTGGAAGATCCGGAAGCGAACGCCGCACATCTGCAGACGTGCGCGGAGTGCCGCGCCGTATCCGCCGCGCTTTCCGCGAAAGCCGGCGGCGAGCCCACGTCGATCGATGTGAATACGCTGCCGCTCGCTCCCTGGGAAGGTTCCTCGCATCGTCCGTGGCCGCTCGTTCTCGGCCTCGGCGCCGTCCTCGTCATCATCGCCCTGGCACTCTGCGACGCCGCGGGGATGTCGCCCGTACACGTTGCGGAGAGCTCGCTGGCGTCGATGGAGGCGATTCGCCGTTTCGTGAACAGCGCCACCACTTCGCTGCGCGGCGCCTCGTTCGGATGGCAGATCGCATTCGGCGCCGCCTTCCTGATCGTCAACGCGCTGCTCGTCCTGCTGCTGCGGCGTTCGCCGAGGGGGATCGATGCGTAGGATGCTGCGCCTGTTCCTGCCGCTGACCGTCGTCGCCGCATCGCTGGTGACGGCGATGATCGCCGCTCCGCCGAGCTTCGGTGTACACGCCCTATCGACGGTGGCCGACGCGACGGCAATGCTGCAGAACACGGCAATCACGGCGGCGCTTCTCGCCGTCTGGATGTTCGCCGCGGTGGCGCTGACGCTCCTCAGCGGACGCGAGATCCGCTACTCGTCACTGGAAATGCGCGCCAGCGCTTTGCACTGCTTTGCCCTCGGCCTTGTCGCCTTAACGAGTTTTGTCCTGACTGCGATCGTGTTCTGTTACCTCATTCCCTATCACGTCGGCGTTCCACTTCTCTTCGCCCTCGGTGTGTTCGCGATCCTCACGAAGATCTATGGCATGGTCGCCGTCTTCCACGCCATCGGTACGCTCGTGGCCGGCTCGCGTACGCGCGAACAACTGAACAGGCGCCGCTGGCTGCGCGGCGATCTGGCCATGGTCGTGGTCGGCGTCATCATCCTCGGCGCCTTGCGCCTGATCCCGATCGTCGGCCCGATCATCTGGGGTCTGTCGTCGGTCTTCGGCATCGGCACCGCCCTGGCGACGAAGTTCGGGCGCAGGGAGCCGTGGTTCCTGGCGCTCAAGGTGGCCTAACTTCGAATGCGAATCGCTGCCGGTTTCAAGGCACATTCCGGTTGGGCAGTCCTGGTCGTCATCGGCGCGGCGGGTGAAGGCTTTCACGTAATCGACCGTCGCCGGATCGAGCTCGTCGACCCTGCTGACATCGACTGGGCAAAACAGCCCTACCACGCCGCGGAAGACCTGCCGCCGGCGGAGGCACGTCAGCTCGTCGAACGAGCCGTCTCGTCGGCCCATCGCATCGCCGCGAAGGAACTGCGCGCCTTCGTGAAGCGATCGCGCGAGGCCGGCCACGAGATCGACGGTTGCGCCGTCCTTGTCGGATCGCCGATGCCTGACTGGACGATCGAGCAGATCCTCTCCGTGCACGTACGCATGCATAAAGCCGAGGGCGTTCTCTTCCCTGCCGCGCTGGCTGGTGCTGTGGTGGGTTGCGATCTGAACCTCGTCACCACTCCGGAGAAGGAGTTGCCTGCGCGTGCAGATGCGGCCTCGATGAAAAAGTTACCGGAGCTCGGGAAGTCAGCCGGTCCACCGTGGGGGAAGGACCAGAAGAACGCTGCGCTGGCGGCGATGCTCTTTCTGAAAAATATCCCCGAGCATGGGTAGGATTTGACCGTGCCGGGACACTCCTAGATAAGCCGCTCTTTTCGGCGCCGGTATGAGGAGGTCTGCGATGCGCAAGATGCTAGCCGTGTTGTTTCTGATCACCGTTTGTACGTCCAACGTGTTCGCGTGGGGAGAGGAGGGTCATCGCATGGTCTGCCGGATTGCGTACCTGTCACTGTCTCCCGATGATCAGAAGGAGGTCGACCGTCTGACGAAGGCGTACAAGATACCGCCGGATTCGACGCTGAAGATCAACAGCTTCCCCGACGCCTGCGTCTTTGCCGACGAGGCGCGAAAGCAGGCACGGGCGGTCAAGGCCGGGAGCACGACCAGCCCCTGGTTGCACTTCAAGGGCTTCTCCAACTGGCATTTCCTCAACGTAGGCCGCAGCGCCACGAAGATTCAGGAAAAGGCCTGCAACAACGACTGCGTCCTTACCGGAATCACGACGCATTCCGGCATGCTGAAGAACGGCACCACGGATCAGGAGCGTGCCGAGGGGCTCGTCTTCCTCGGTCACTGGGTCGGCGACATCCATCAGCCGCTGCACGTCAGCTACGCCGATGATCTGGGAGGAAACCACATTCAGCCGGTCACAGGAGGCTTCTATCCCATCCCCACCAGCTACCCGCTGAATCTGCATGCGGTCTGGGACGGATCGATCATCCGGATCATCATCGCGGGTCCCGGCTGGCGCGCGTTTGCGGACAGCCTGCAGGGGAAAATCACCAGCAAGCAGAAAACAGCCTGGTCGACTTCGACACCGCTTGCGTGGGCGCAGGAATCCTACGACGTCACAACGCTTGCCGGCGTCGAGTACTGCAAGAAGACAAACGCCGGCTGCGAAGCGTTCGGAACCGGCCGCGATCTGACAAAGGCATACCAGGACCAGTTTGCCAAAGTTGTCGATCTTCGGCTTCAGAAGGCCGGGACGCG
>JADGNY010000067.1 GCA_017883235.1 Thermoanaerobaculia bacterium
AGGCGCAAAACCACGGGCAGCGTAACTTGACAGGGTCACTCCATATCAGCCAGGGGTGCGAGCGTTTTTTGCGAGCACCCCTGGAACCCGATGCGATCTGAAATCGTGCCGCGTCAGCGGCACTGGATGGAGTCCCCGATTACTCAAGTGCCGCTGACGCGGCACAAAACCATGCATCTCGTTACCAGGGGTGCTCGCAAAAAGCGCTCGCACCCCTGGCTACCGTCTTGTTGCCGCTCCGCGGCGGCGCCGCGGGGCACAGACAAGAGTGTCTGTGCCAATGCCACATTGCTCCGCTTGTGGGATGGGCAGAGTGTCTTGTTACATTGCCGTCCGCTTGTGGCATGGGCAGAGTGTTGCCACTTGGCAGTTCCAATGTGGCACAGACACTCTTGTCTGTGCTTGTGCAAAACTACCCACATGAAGATCGTGGCCGGGGACATCGGCGGGACGAAGGTCCTGCTCCAGTTTGTCGATGCATCGCAGACGGGGCGCACCGTCCTCGCGGAACAGCGATACGAGAGTCATGCGTATGCGACGTTCGACGATCTGCTCGGCGCGTTCGTGAAGGAGCAGGTGGCCGGACCGGTCGACGCGGCGTGCTTCGCGGTGGCCGGACCGGTGTTCGCCGATCGCGCCGAGGTGACCAACCTGACCTGGAAGATGGACGCGATGGCGCTGGCGAAGCAGTTTTCGATCGGACGCGTCTCGCTGATCAACGATTTCTATGCCGTGGCGCTGGGAGTTCCGATCCTGGCGCCGGCGGACTTCCTCATCCTCAACGCCTGCACCCGCGTTCCGTTCGCGCCGATTGCCATCCTCGGCGCGGGCACCGGTCTCGGTGAGGCGAATCTGGTTCACGACGGCGTGAAGTGGAACGTCGTCCCATCCGAGGGAGGCCATGCGGATTTCGCGCCGCAGGATGAGGAGCAGACGCGGCTCTTCCTCGCCCTTCACGCGAAATACGGACACGTGAGCTGGGAACGGCTGCTGTCGGGCGCGGGGCTGGTCAATATCCACAATTTCGTGTCGGGCCAAGAGAAGCCGTACGACGAGACGCTGCCGATGGAGATCGCCAAGGCGCTCGCCGGCGGCGATTCGGTGGCGGTGAAGACCTTCGCCATCTTCGTCGACATCTACGGCGCCGAGGCGGGCAACATGGCGCTGCGGCTCCTGGCACGCGGCGGCGTCTACCTCGCCGGCGGCGTGGCCGCGAAGAACATCGATCAGTTCACCGACGGCCGCTTCATCAACGCCTTTCTCCGCAAGGGCCGCTTCCAACACATCCTCGCCGCCATTCCGGTGAACCTGATCACGAATCCGAAGGTGGGACTGCTGGGAGCGGCGGAGATGGCGACGCGGTTGGGAGGGTAACCGGGTCGCGCGGTCGCGCTGTCTCGCGGTTGCGGGGTCGGGAGGAGTCACCGTTGTCTCTCCTGCATTGAGACCGCGCAACTTCGAGACCGCGAGACCGCGAGACCCGTCAAAGACGCCGCCGGTATCGGAATGACGGTTTCCCCCCAGCCGTTCCCCCCGCCGCGGTTCAAGGAGTTCACACACGCATGGGTCTTTCCGTCGGTATCGTCGGGCTGCCGAATGTCGGCAAGTCGACGATCTTCAACGCGCTCACCGCCGCGGGTGCGCAGAGCGCGAACTATCCTTTTTGTACGATCGAGCCGAACGTCGGTATCGTTCCCGTGGTCGACGCCCGGCTGGACAAGCTTGCCGGGCTGGCGCAGAGCAAACAGACGATTTACACGGATCTGAAAGTCGTCGACATCGCCGGCTTGGTGCGCGGCGCCTCGAAGGGGGAGGGACTCGGCAACCAGTTCCTCGCCAACATCCGCGAGACCGACGCGATCCTTCACGTCGTCCGCTGCTTCGATGATCCGAACGTGGTGCACGTGGAAGGTTCGGTCGATCCGGAGCGCGACATCGAAGTGGTCGAGACCGAGTTGCTGCTGGCCGATATGGATGCGGTCGGTAAGAAGCTCGATCGCGTGGCTCGCCTCGCGCGCGTCGGGCAGAAGGAGTACGTCGTCCAGGTCGAGGCCCTCGAAAAGGCGGAGGCGGCAGCGGACCAGGGGACGCCGCTGCGCGCGGTCGACTTCACCGATGAGGAGCGCGAAACCCTGAGCGAGCTGAACCTCATCACGCTCAAGCCGGTGCTCTATGTCGCGAACGTCGCGGAGTCGGACCTCGGCAACGAGACGCCGCTGCTGCAGAACGTGCGCAGGGTGGCGGCGGAGAAGAAGGGAGAGGTCGTCGTCATCTGCGGCGAGCTCGAAGCCCAGATCTCGGATCTTCCCCCTGCCGAACGGACCGACTTCCTCCAGGAGATGGGGCTGGACGAGCCAGGCCTGAACCTCCTGATCCGCGCGGCGTACAAACTCCTGGATCTCGAGACGTTCTTCACCGCCGGTCCGAAGGAAGCGCGTGCCTGGACGATTCATCACGGCTCGAAGGGGCCGCAGGCCGCCGGCAAGGTTCACAGCGATTTCGAGCGCGGCTTCATCCGCGCCGAGACCATCGCCTACGATGATTACGTTTTCCTCGGCGGCGAACAGGGAGCAAAGGCGGCCGGGAAGATGCGCAGCGAGGGGAAGGATTACGTGGTGCAGGACGGGGATGTGATTCTGTTCCGGTTCAATGTGTAGCGACAGCAATGCAATTCACCATCCTCTCTGACGAGGGTCTTCCCATCCGCGGCGATCTCGATGCGCCGCCGGAAGCGAAGGCGCTCGTCGTGATCGTGCACGGGTTCAAGGGCTTCAAGGACTGGGGCTTTTTCCCGTGGCTCGCCGAAACCCTCTTCGCGCATCGGTTCGCCGTCTGCCGCTTCAACATGTCGCACGGCGGCATCGGCGAGAATCCGGAGACCTTCGACCGCCTCGATCTCTTTGCGGAGGATACGTACTCGGGACAGATCGCCGACCTGCAAAAGGTGGTGCGGTACTGCCAGCAGCGCGTCGATGCGCCGGTATTTCTGGTCGGTCATTCGCGCGGTGGCGGAGTGTCGCTGCTGGCGGCCGAGGGGATCGAGAACCTGAGTGGAATCGTCACCTGGAGCGCGATCTCTCACACCGACCGGTGGGACGACGCCACGAAGACGATGTGGCGACGCATCGGCTACGTGGAAGTGGAGAACACGCGGACGAAGCAGATGATGCGCATGTCGCCGCGCATGCTCGACGACATCGAGGCCCACCGCGACCGTCTGGATATCCTCGAGCGCCTGACGCAGATCGAACAGCCGATCCTCGTCATCCACGGCGCCCGTGACGAGAGCGTGCCGGTCGCGGAGTCGGCCGAGATCGAGTCGTACGCCCTCGATGCCTCACGCGTCGTGATCGCCAAGGCGAGCCATACCTACAACGCCATCCATCCGCTGATCACCGTTCCGTTGGAGCTGAGCATGGCCGCCGCACTGACGGCGCGGTTCGTCAGCGTGTACGGGTGAGCTGATCGCAGTCTTGCGCATAGTCTGGGGGTAGGGAAAACGCGGCGCTTGTCACTCCTTCCTAGAGGAGTCAGATGTGAAAGCGATCATTCCCGTTACCGCACTCGCGCTCGTGCTCTTGACGAGCTGCGAGTCAACAGGATTAGGAAAAGCGCCGCTCGACGCCTATTTACGAGCTGTTGGGCAAGAAAATGCTGAGCTGACGAAACAAGTCGCAGCATACAAAGCCCAGTCTGCTGAGGGGCAAGAGGAACTCCGCTTGATGGCCGAGGAAATCGATCGCCTTCAGAGAGACCGTCTCGCCGCCGACAATTCAGACCTGCGCGAGAAGCTCGAAGCGATGGCGAGATTGGAGCAAGCTGGTACCAAAACCGATCCGTCGTACGTTCCGCCTGACGCAAACGACGTTGCGCTCTCTCCCGAGGTCATTGCGCAGTTGACCAGGTCGAAGCAGTCTGAGATCGTCAAGCATCTGCATTTGATGACAGAGGGCCTTTCAAATACGAAAGGACACGGGCTCGACGCAGCTGCCTCGTACATCACTTCACAGCTTGCAGACGCGATCGTCGCCTGGAGACCGCCGGCACAAATGGTACAGGGAACCGAGACGATCGTGAGTGCCGCAATCGCGTATGCGCCTGATCAGGCCCTGGCAAGCAGCTCAGTAGAAGGCATGGGGCCGCTGCGGTTAGCGACGCGACAGGTTACCGAAACGGTCTACGTACTATTGACAAGTGACGAGAGTGGCGCATTCAGGATTGAAAAGCTCGACGACAAGCAGCCCGATGAGCAGCTTGTTCGTTCAGGTGCGATGACATACTGGCAGTGGCGGGTCACGCCGCTCATCGAGGGCCCGCACACTCTTCGGCTTCAGCCATACCTTGTCTTTGTCCGCGAAGGGACCCGGGAAAAAAAACAACGTATCGCCGTCCCACCGGAAGTAGTATCGGTAACGATCTCTCGGCCCTATCAGATCAAACAAGTGTGGAAGGAACAGAAGCCGACGATTCTTTCGGTATTCGTCTTTCCCTTCGTCACATGGGGAGCGCTTGCGGCATTCCGTCGGGTGCGATTGCTGTTTCGGACCAAGCCTCCTGAACCGCCGCTCATCATCACGGCTTAGCTCACCTTCACCACATCAATGGATGTCCGCAGCAGGTCGTCATCAACCGGATCGAGATTGGTATAGACGCCGGACAATGTTTCCTGGATCACGATGCGGTCGAAGCGGGAGAGAACTCTTGGATGCGGTTACGATGACGTTCGATCAGGGTTGCCATGGAAGGGGGCAAACGAGTGCTGTTGCCGGCGAAGCCGGCTTAGGCCAGCTTCGCTGGCACAAGCCGTCAGCGGCGGAGGGGACACTCATTTCCGGGAAGCTGTACTAAGTCCTTAACCGCCAGCGAGCCGCTGGCGGTCCAGCCGGCGGGCCGCCGGCGCTACGCTTTGCCTCTACGTTGCCGGCGTATTGGGGCGTGCGCCACCGCGGCGGCGGCGGCGACGGCGCGGGCCACCGCCGGCAGCTGGTTGCGGTCCGGGGGTGTCGTCGTCATCCACCTCCGGCTCGGGCTCAGAGACGGATTCGGGCTTGACGCCGCGGTCTTGCAGCTTCTCTTCGTCGAGCAGCCAGACCCACTGGGTAGCGGCGTTTTTTGCTTCGGGGCGCTGGCGTTTCGGCTGAGGAGGACGCGTCGCCGCCGGGCGCGGCGCGCGCGCAATTCGCGGGGGTATCGGGCGGCGCTCCTCGACCGGTGCTTCCATCCGCTTGAGGCGGACCAGTACTTCTTCGCTGAGACGCCGGTTGACCGAGATCAGGTCGGCCACGAGTCCGATCAGCAGGGTCTGAAATCCGATGATGAGGAACACGGCGGCGAGAATGAGCGACTGGATATGTCCGCCGCGCTCTCCGTTGGCAAAGTGCCACAGAAACCGTACGCCGAGGGCGGAGCCGGCCAGCATCAGCACGGCGCCGATGGCAAAGAACGTTTTCAGCGGTTTATAGATCGTGTAGATCCGAAAGATCGTCGCGGTTGACTTGCGCAAATAGGTTCCCAGGCCGTGATACAGCCGCGACGGCCGCGTCGGCGCGTTCGTGCGGACCGGAACGGATTGCACGCCGAGGTTGCGGTTGCCGGCCTGAATGACCGTTTCGAGCGTATAGGTGAAGGGGTTGAAGACGTTGATCTGCATCGCCGCATCGCGGGAGAAGGCGCGGAAGCCGCTGGTCACGTCGCTGACGCGGATCCCGGAAGCGAGGCCGACGGTGCGGCTGCCGAGGCGCTGCAGCAGGCGCTTGAACGCCGACATGTGCGGCGACTTCGATACCTCGCGGTCGCCGATGACCACATCGGCCGAGCCGCGCATGATCGGAGCGACGAGCTTGGGGATATCGGCGCCGGCGTACTGGTTGTCGGCATCGGTGTTGACGATGATGTCGGCGCCGAGTCGGAGTGCCGCGTTGATGCCGGCCAGGAAGGCGGAGGAGAGGCCGCGATGCGTCTTGAGCTGCACGACGTGTGTCGCGCCCGCTTTGCGCGCGGCCTCGGCGGTGTTATCGGAAGAGCCGTCGTCGATGACCAGGCTTTCGATGCTGGTGATGCCGTCGATCTTCTTCGGGATGTCGCGAAGCGTCTGCGCGATCGTCGCTTCTTCGTTGAAGGCAGGGATTTGAACGATAAGCTTCATGCGGTGAAAGTGTCAGTCATCATGCCTGTGGAGCGGATCGGCGGCGACGCGGAGCGCGCGATCGAATCGGTGCTGCGTCAGGATGCGCCGTTTCCCTTCGAATTGATTCTGGTCTCCGCGGCACCGTTGGTGATTGCGCTCGGGACCGGCGTACGAAACGTCATCGAGCCGAATCGTAATCCCGCAACTCGAAGAAATCGAGCCGTTTCCGAGGCCAGGGGGGAGATCCTGGCTTTCATCGATGACGACGCGGCCGCCGATACCGGCTGGCTGGCCACCGCGATTTCCTATCTCGACACCCATCCCGATGTCCTGGCTCTCGGCGGCCCCGATCCCGCGCCAGGCGACTCGACACGGGCTGAACTGATCGCCGAAACGCTGCTGGCCACGCCGTTCATCGGCAGCGGTGTGGCCTGCCATGAGAGCCGTCCGGGGATCTTCGCCGTGGCCAGCCCGAGCGATGTGGCGCTCGTCAATCTCTTCGTCCGGAGGAAGGCTTTCCACGGATTCGATGAGTCGATCGGCTACATCGGCGAAGACACCTCGCTGATCGCGTCGCTCCTTCCGGAGGTCGTCTACCACTCGGGAGTGCGGGTGTTTCATCGCCGGCGGCCGTTTCCCGGCCCCTACCTCCGCCAGCGCTGGCGTTATCGCGTCAAGACGGGCGAGATGCTGGCGCGCGGATCGGCGCCGTACGCGAAGAACCGCAAGATCCGGGCGTTTCTCTTCGTCGGCGCCATCGCCATCATCGCCGCGCCGATTGCAATCGTCCCGTACTTCGTCACCACGTTTATCCTCGGCTCGCGCACCACGCGCCTGCCGCGACGCGATTGGATCGTGTTGCCCTTCGCTTTCGCCGCGCACCATGCGACGTACTTCGCGGGGATTGTGTGGGGATGGATTCGGGGAAGGATGCGATAGTGAGGCAAACCAGAAACCAGAAACCAGAAACCAGAAACCAGAAACCAGAAACCAGAAATGCCGGCGGAGCGGAGCATTCTGGTTTCTGGTTTCTGGTTTCTGGTTTGCCTTTCTGGTTTCTGGTTTTGATTCTGCTACGATTTATCTCATGCGCAAACTCGCCATCCTCCTTCTCTTCGCCACCGCTTGTGCTTCGACGCCACCGGCGCCGGAGGCTGTCGCCCCCGCGGAAACCCGGCCGAACACTCCCGGCTCGGTCCCGATTGCCCCTCGGGGGATCTCCTGCGACAGCGCGGTTGTGGTCGATGGGGCGAACGGACGGGCGGCAACGATGGAGGACCAGTGGCTCGCCGAAAACTACCCCGGCGCGAAAGTGGTGAAACGATCGGTGATCGATTGCAAGGGCAAACCGGCCGAAGTGGTGGAGATCGAGACCGCAAACGGCCAGCAGCGTTCCGTTTACTTTGCGCCTGCCACGCAGTAAAGGATTACGCGGCCCCGCCGCACCGTTGAGCGCTTTCGAGCGATGAAGTTCACCGACAAGCTGCAGTACCTGCGTTACCTCGTCGACAAACGGGGGATGAAGCCCGTCTACATGATTCTCGGGCTGACGTACGACTGCAACTCGTTCTGCCGCACCTGTTTCAACTGGGAGCAGCTCCGGAAGAACAAGGAGCACGAGCTTTCGTTCGAGGAGCTGCAGAAGACATTCTCGTCGCTCGGCGATCTCCTCTTCGTGGTGATGAGCGGCGGCGAGCCGTTCCTGCGCCGCGACCTGCCGGACGTCTGCGCCATGCTGTCGTCGCAGAATCACGTCAAGCAGATCACCATCCCCACCGGCGCCATCGCCAGCGAGCTGACGGCGAGATCGACGGAGACGGCCCTCCAGCGCTGTCCCGACACGCAGATCGTCGTCAATCTGTCGATCGATCACGTCGGCGAGAAACACGACTGGATCCGCGGCGTGCCGGGCAACTACGAGCGGGCCAGGAAGACGTACGCCGCGCTGATGCCGCTACGCGAGAAGTACGGCAACCTGACCGTCAACGTGCATACCTGCCTGTGCAGCTACAACGCCGATGATCTCGATGAATTGTTCACCGCCGTCCGGCGCGATTTCCCGGATGTCTCCTTCCACTCGTTCGAGATGTTGCGCGGCGATCAGCCCGACAAGAACATCCAGCCGATCTCGACGGAGAAGTACCGCCAGTTGCTGCCGAAGCTCGAGGCCTACTGGAACACCTATTCGCACTACGACAGCTTCCTGAAATTCGTGAAGATCTACACGCGCCGGCTGGAGCTGGAGATCCTCGAGCAGGAGACGCAGGTCAAGCCGTGTCACGCCGGCCGGATCTCGGGCGTGCTCGACGCGCGCGGCGAAGTGAAGATGTGCGAGCTTCGCGACGCCGTCGGCAACGTACGCGATACCGGCTACGACTTCGGCAAGCTCTGGTTCTCGCCGGCCGCCGACGCCCAGCGCGCATCGATCAAGGCCAAGGAGTGCCACTGCACCCACTCCTGCTTCATGTCGTCGTCGCTGGTGTTCGACGTGCGGACGTGGGGCGCGTACTTTGCCTCGACGGTGGTGAATTTTCTGAGCGCGGCTTAGGCGTAGACCAGCCTGCGGCCTTTGGGCTGAGGAACGGTACGGCCATCTTCTTCGGCTGTCTCGATCCATAGCGAGATCGCCTCATTCGCATTGCGCAGGGCATCTTCGTGCGTGGAGCCGTGCGCCATACAACCGGGAAGCTCCGGTATGTCAGCGATGAAGGCGCGATCCTCGGCGCTCCAGAAGATGATGACCTCGTATCGATGATCCATGTCAGGGCCCTTCGAGATGGTATTTCAAGATGACCGTGCGAACCTGTTTTACCTGGTACGGCTTTGCGTGCGCGCCATCCTTCTGAAGATTGATCATCTCTTCGATGCCGGCGCGTTTGAAGATGTGATGGCTACTTCCTCGGGTCCGTTCCTCGAACCCGAGATGCAAAAGCAGTTGGCGCAGATCATCGAACCTGATGTTTGCGTCTGCTGCGCCGCGCAGCACCTGCTCGAGCGTCTTCTCTGCCCGCGACACGTTTTCAGCACGTTACCATGCCGCCCGTGAAGGTCGCCATCGTCGGTCCCGTCTTTCCCTTCCGCGCCGGAATCGCCTACTGCACGACGCGGCTGGCGGAAGAGATGCGGAAGAGTCACGACGTCGACGTCATCTCCTTCTCCCGGCAGTTTCCAAAGCGCTTCTATCCCGGCGGGGATGACGTCGATCCGACGCTGCCACGCGTGGATGCCGCGTTCATCATCGACGTGATGAACCCGCTGACCTGGCTGCGGGCGGGTTGGCGGCTGCGGCGGTATGAGGCGGTGATCTTCGTCTGGTGGGTGTGGCTCTTTGCGCCGGCGTACCTGACGATGATCGCCCTGCTGCGTCGGAAAACGGGTGTCATCCTGCAGTGCCACAACGTCGGCGACAAGGAGCCCGCGGCGTGGAAACGCTGGCTGACCGATCGCGTGCTCCGGCGTGCCAACGCGCTGGTGACGCATGCGCGCACGGAGGCGGACGAGGCATGGAAACGTTCGCGCGGGCGGCGCGTGGTCAGGACGTTCCTGCCGGTCCACGAGCTCGGCGGCGCCATTCCCCCGCGCGCCATTGCCCGCGCCACCCTCGGCATCGACGACGCCGCCAACGTCGCGCTCTTCTTCGGGCACGTCCGCCCGTTCAAGGGACTCGACATCGCCTTACGCGCCTGGCCGGAGCTGACGGGCGATGTGCTGCTCGTCGTAGCGGGGGAGGCGTGGTGGGAGCGGGAGAGCGAGTATCGCGTACTGGCAAAATCGCTGACGAATGTCCGTTTCGATTTCCGATTCATCCCCGACTCCGAGATCGCTACGTACTTTGCGGCGGCCGACGTCGTTCTCGCGCCGTACCGCATCGAGGCGCAGAGCGGCGTGGCGCTCACCGCGTTTCACTTCGCGCGGCCGGTCATCGCCACCACCGTCGGCGGGCTTCCGGAAATCATCGACGGCAACAACGGCATCCTCATCCCGCCGGAAGACCCGGCGGCGCTGGCACGCGCGGTCGATGATTTCTTCACCACGCGCGACCGGGCGGCGATGGAGCGCGCGGCCGCGGCCTCCGCGCGCCGCTACTCCTGGCCGGAATACGCTGCTGTGTTCGCGGCCTTAGTGGACGGGAGATGAAACTCAACCCTCGCCGCATCAAAGTCGGCCTCGAGCTGACGTCGAAGTGCAATCTTCGCTGCGGCATGTGCCCGCTGCCGGTCTTGCGCCGTCCGTATGAGGACATGGTGTGGCCGATGGTGGAGAAAGCTGAGCGCGAGATCCACGGCGCCGGGCTGAAGCTCAAGTGGCTGCACGAGATGGGGGAGCCGCTGCTCTACGCCCGCATCGACGACGCCATCCGCCTCTTCCCCGAGGCCAGCCTGTCGACGAACGGGTTGGTGCTGACGGAGGAGATCGGCGCGAAACTGCTGGCATCGCCGCTGAAGCGGATCCGCATCTGCGTCGACTCGGTCAACCCCGAGGTCTATCCGCAACTTCGCACGGGAGGCGACTTCGACAAGCTGGTCGTGCTCACCGGCGCGTTCCTGAAACAGGCAAAAGGCCATCCGATCCGGATCGAGATTCAGAAGATGCGGTCGAGGCTCACCCTCGAGGAGACGGTCGACGACTTCCGAGCCCTGTTCGATCTGAAGAAATACCGCAATGCCCGCGTCATCGAGAAGACCTGCGAGGCGCTCGACGTGAATGAAGAGACCGATCTGCACGGGAAGTTCTACGGCTGCGTGCAGGGGGCATTCTTCACCTGGGTGGTGATCTTCGCCGACGGCCGGGTCACGCACTGCTGTTACGACGCGCACGGCGATCAGGTCCTCGGCGATCTGAAGACGCAGTCGCTAAACGAGATCCTCGACTCGCCCCGCTTCGCAGCTATGCAGGACGATTTCGCGCGGCGCGACTTCACCAACCTCCCGCGCTGCGCGGAGTGCTTCAAGCACGGCGGCGAGTCGCACACGTTCAATGACGTCCTCACGCGGGTGCAGAATCTGCCGGGCGTGGCCAAGGACGTCGTGCGCAAGGTGATCGACGTGCGGTACCGGACGTGATCCATCTTCTCAACGTCGTTTTCGGTTTGATCCCGACGCTGATCCTCGGCGCGAGCATCGCTGCCGGCGTCGATGACGATCGTAGCCACCGCCGGATGTTCCTTTTCGTCTACGGCCTCTGGTCGATCACGCTGGCGATGTGGAACTGGATGAGATCGGCGCCGATGGCCTGGATTGCGCTCTGGGTTGTGGCCGGGTTAGGCAGCCTGGCCGTCTGTGTGTACAACCGGCGCGCCGGTACCTTCACGGAGGAACCATGAATCGCATCGCCTCCGCGTCTCCGCGCCTCCGCGTCTCCGCGCCTCCGCGTGAGCTGAGGTCGTTCCCCGTGCTACCCTCCCGCGCCGCATGAGCGTTCGCCGCCGGGTCGTACTCGCCGTCATCATCGTCCTCACGATCGCCATCGATCAGGGGACGAAGGCGATGGCGCGGGCGTCGCTGAAGAACGCCTTCCCTCGGCACTACGCCGGTGTTCTCACGCTGCTATACACCGAGAACCCCGGCGCGTTTCTTTCGATCGGCTCCAATCTGCCCGCGAACGTGCGGCATGTGGTCTTCGATGGACTGGTCTCGATCGGTCTGCTCGCCGCGGCCTTCGTCCTTTTCACCGGGCGGATGCAGCCGGGGCCGGATGACGTAGCCATCGCCTTCATCATCGGCGGCGGCGTGGGCAATCTGGTCGATCGCTTCCGCCTCGGCGGCCGCGTCACCGACTTCATCTATCTCGAAGCCGGGCCGCTTCACACGGGAGTCTTCAACATCGCCGATATGGCCATCACCGGCGGCGTGTTGTGGCTCGCGCTTACGTGGGCGGTCGCTTCGCTGCGCAGGAAGACGGAGTCATGAGCGAAGCCTCCCCCTACCTGACCTTCGACCGCGCGGCGTGGGCCTCCCATCGCGGCGAAGCGGCGATGACGCTGACGCCGGACGACGTGGCCGAGCTGAGCGGAATCAACGAGGCGCTGTCGATGACGGAGGTCGAGGAGGTCTATCTTCCGCTCTCGCGCCTGCTGAACCTGCACGTCGCCGCCGTCGGGCAGCTCCATCGCGTTTCCAGCGGGTTCCTCGGGACGTCGGCGCCGAAGGTGCCGTACGTCATCGCCATCGGCGGGAGCGTGTCGGCCGGCAAGAGCACGACCGCGCGCGTTCTCCGTACGCTGCTGGCGCGCGGCCCCGGTCGTCCCCGCGTCGATCTCGTGACGACGGACGGCTTCCTCTTTCCGAATGCCGTGCTGGAAGAGCGCGGCCTCATGCAGAGGAAAGGCTTCCCCGAGAGCTATGACCGCCCGCGCCTGGTCCAATTCGTTTCGGACCTGAAGTCGGGCCTCTCCCCCCTTTCCGTGCCGCTCTACTCGCACTTGGTCTACGACATCATCGATGACCAGCATCAGGTCGTCGACCGGCCGGACATCGTCATCCTGGAGGGCCTGAACGTTCTGCAGAGCGGCTCGGTGCACTCGGTCTTCGTGTCCGATTTCGTCGATTTCTCGATCTATGTCGATGCCTCCGAGGCCGATCTGGAGGCGTGGTTCCTCGACCGTTTCCGCAAGCTCCGCGAAACCGCCTTCCGCGATCCGGCGTCGTTCTTTCACACCTTCACGAAAATCCCGGAAGAGGAAGCGATGGCGACGGCGGCCTCGGTATGGGAGCGGATCAACCTGGCCAACCTGCGCGAGAACATCCTCCCGACCCGCGAACGCGCGCGCCTGATCCTCGGCAAGGGAGCGAGCCATGTGGTGGAGCGGGTGATGTTGCGGAGGTTGTGAGCTCAGTTGCCGTCGATGAGACGATGCTGGCCGCGGTCGATGTGCAGGGCGAAGATGTCCGGCCGGGCGTAGTGGCCGGCGGTATCGAGGTCCCAGTTCGCGCCGCTGGCGGCATCGAGGTCGGCCTCGGCATAGAGGATCTCCTCGCGTCCTTCTATCGGACCAGCCACGATCGCGCCGGTGGGATCGACGATGGCGCTGCCGCCCGGGTTCACCCATTCGCGTGACGAGGGATAGAGCTTCGCAAACTCGAGCTCGGGCGGGAGCTGATCGAAGCGGAGGGCCATCGAACAGCCGACCACGAAGACGCGGCCTTCACGGGCGATGTGCCGGAGCGTGGCCAGCCAGCCATCGCCGTGGTCCCAGGTCGGGGCCAGATAGATTCGGATGCCGCCCGCGTAGAGCGCGTAACGCGCCAGCGGCATGTAATTCTCCCAGCAGATCAGCCCTCCGATGCGGCCGGCCGAGGTGTCGTGAACGCGCAGGCCGCTGGCATCGCCTTGCGCCCAGACCAGCCGTTCCCCGCCCGTCGGCACGAGCTTGCGATGGCGCCCGATCACCTCGCCATGCTCGTCGATGTACAGCAGCGTGTTGTACATCGTCGTGCCGCTGGCCTCGTCATTTCGCTCGGTGACGCCGATGGCGACGATCGTCCCGGCGTCCCGCGCTGCTTCGCCGAGCCGGCGCGTGGTATCGCTGGGGATGGTGACGGAATTGGCGAGGAGCCTGGCGTATAGATCGCGGAGGATCGCCCCCCGTCCGGCCGGCACGACCCAGACCCAATCGGGATAGCCGGGAACGAAGCTCTCCGGAAAGACGACCAGCTTCGCCCCCGCTCTGCCCGCCTCGGCGATCCGCTCGCAGGCGCGCTCGATGGTCGCGTCGCGGTCGAGGAACGCCGGGGCCGCCTGCACCGCCGCGATCTTGATCACGAGAGGATCATACGATGACGGCCGCGAAGGTGGTGCGACGGAGAGCGGGCGTCTCGCCTGCTCCCGCCGTGGCGTCTCGCCCGGCGGTGGGTCCGCGAAACGGCAGGGTTGAACCTGAAAACGCGGGAGGGAGACGTCGCCGCCTTTGCGCAACGGTTTCGTGTGCCTTCGTCCCCACCCCCAGGCGAGACCCGTCGGAGAGCGGGCGTCCCGCCTGCTCCCGCCGTGGCGTCTCGCCCGGCGGTGGGTCTCGCCAAACTGCAGGGTTGAAACTGAAAACGCGGGTGGAGACATTGCCGTCTTTGCGCGACGGTTTCGTGTGCCTTCGTCCCCACCGCCGGGCGAGACGCCACGCCGGGAGCAGGCGAGACGCCCGCTCTCCGGCGGTGGGTCTCGCCAAACACCAGGATTGAACCTGAAAACGCAGGTGGAGACCTCGCCGTCTTTGCTCAACAGTTACGTTCGCCTTCGTCCCCACCGCCGGGCGAGACGCCCGTCGGGAGCAGGCGCGGACGCCCGCTCTCCGTCCGTCCGGTCCGGGTAGAATCGCCCGATGCGCAAGCTGTTGATCATCCTTCTCTTCGCCGCTGCTACCGCCGCGTTCGCCGCGCCTCCGGCCTTTGCTCCTGACCGCAAGCCGGGCGAAGGGGAGGGGCCGTGGACGCGCGTCATCATCCGCGGGGTGACGCTCGTCGACGGTACCGGCGCGCCGCCGATCGGGCCGGTCGACATCGTCATCGAAGGGAATCGCATCCGCGAGGTGCGCAGCGTCGGCTTCCCGAAGGTCCCCATCAAGCCGGAATCGCGGCCGAAGGATGCGGTGAAGGAGATCGACGGCACCGGCCTCTGGGTGCTGCCGGGGTTCGTCGACATGCACGGACACTCCGGCGGCGAGGAGCAGGGGACGACGGCGGAGTACGTCTTCAAGCTCTGGATGGCGAACGGGATCACCAGCGTTCGCGAACCGGGCTGCGGCAACGGCGTCGACTGGTGTCTCCACGAGCGCGAGCGCAGCGCGCGCAACGAGATCGTGGCCCCGCGGTTGTTTCCGTACGTCTTCACCAGCCGGCGTTCGTGGGACGGCGGACCGATCGACAGCCCCGAGCAGGCGCGCAAGTTCGTGCAGTTCGTGTCGAAGAAGGGAGCGGACGGAATCAAGATCCTCAGCTCCGGCGATCCGGTCTTCGATCCCGAGATCCTCTCCGCCCTGATCGACGAGGCCAACAAGCTTCACCTCGGCAGCACGACGCATCTGGCGCAGATGGGCGTGGCGCGATCGAACATCGTCGATGCCGCCCGCATGGGGCTGCGCGGCATGGAGCACTGGTACGGCCTGCCGGAGTCGCTTTTCACCGACCGGACCATTCAGGACTATCCGACGGACTACAACTACAACGACGAAAGCCACCGCTTCGGCCAAGCCGGCCGGCTGTGGAAGCAGGCCGCGCCCCCGGGGAGCGAGAAGTGGAACGCCGTCATCGACGAGCTGGTGGCGAAGAAGTTCAACATCGATCCGACGCTGACGATCTACGAGGCCAGCCGCGACCTGTCGCGGGCCATGCGCGCCGAGTGGCACGACCGCTATACCCTGCCGTCGCTGTGGCGCTGGTACCAGCCGAGCCGCACGGCGCACGGCGCTTACTGGTTCAACTGGACCACCGCCGACGAGATCGAGTGGAAGAACAACTACCGCATCTGGATGCAGTTTCTCAACGATTACAAGAACCGCGGCGGGCGCGTCACCACCGGCTCCGACTCCGGCTTCATCTTCAAGCTCTACGGATTCGACTACATCCGCGAGCTGGAGCTGCTGCAGGAGGCGGGCTTCCATCCGCTGGAGGTGATCCGGTCGGCGACGATGTGGGGCGCCGAGGCCATCAACGCGCCGCGCGGGACCAAGGTGGAGTTTGGGATCGTCCGGCCGGGCATGCTGGCCGATCTCGTCATGGTCGATCAGAATCCGATCGAGAATCTCAAAGTGCTGTACGGGACCGGCTGGATGCGCGTGAACGACACCACCGGCGCCGTCGAGCGCGTCGGCGGGATCAAGTACGTGATGAAGGACGGGATCCTGTACGACGCCAGGAAGCTGCTGCACGACGTCGAAGTGATGGTGCAGCAGGCAAAGGCAAGGGAGGCGAAGAAGTGAAACGCTGCATCGTATTGGCCGTTGTATTGATGTGTGCCGCGTGCGGACGCGAGGAGCCCGAACCGACAGCCACACTGCCGAAAAACCCGCCGCCGCAGCGGACGACGGCGGTTTCCCCCGCGCCGCCGGTTACGGCGTCCGCTCCTCGGGGGCCGAACAAGTCGACGCCGCAGAAGTGCGCGGGCGACGGCAGCTACGAGCAGGCCCTCGACTGTTTCCGGATCTCGTCCGGATTCCATTTCACGCTCGCCGAGGCAAAAGGCGAGATGACGCGCCAGACTCCGGGGATGGAGCGCGTCACGTTCAAGGCCAGCGGCGCCGCGTGGACCGGCGAGGCCAAGCAGGCCGGAGTGGTCTGGAGCCGCGACGGCAAACATGAGATGTCGCCCCCCGACATCACCAACCGCGTGTGGCAGCGGACGACGATGGTGCTCGATCCCCAGAAGAAGGAAGGGACCGCGCAGCTCACCGGAGTGGAAACGATCGCCGGCGAGCCCTGCAATCACTACCACTTCACCAACGCCAACAGCGGCGAAGCCAACGACGTCTGGGTCAGCAAGAAGGACGGGCGGATTGTTAAGTGGACGGCCGGGAAGTCGACGCTCGAGCTGCGTTGACGGCGCTTCGCGCGTTACGGCGCGAAGCGCGTTACCGGAGCGCCGTCCGTCTCGGCGGCTGGCCCGGGGGCGTCTCGCCCCCGGTCGGGCAAGACGCCCAACATTCGCTGGTAACCCTCAGCGGCGAGACCCTTCGGCTTCGCTCAGGGCAGGCTCTGCCGAGCCAGCCGGCGAGACGCCAGCGCTCCGGCCGCGCTGCGCGCAGCTTTACAATCGTCCCATGGCTGGTTACTCAGACACCCCGCTTGCAACAAAGCTCGGAATCAAGCCCGGCTTCACGATCTTCACTTACGGCGCGCCAAAGAACTACGCATCCCTCCTCGCGCCACTCCCGGACGACGTGCTGTTCTTCAAGAAGTTGATCAAGGCGGTCGACCTCATTCACATCTTCACGGACTCCGCCGAGGAGCTGAACGCGAAGCTGCGAATCTGGCGCAACGTCATGAGAACCGACGCGCCGATCTGGGTTTCCTGGCCGAAGAAGACCTCGAAAGTGCCGACCGACATCACCGAGGACGTCATCCGCAGGATCGCCCTGCCGATGGGATTCGTCGACATCAAGGTCTGCGCGGTGGACAAGACCTGGTCAGGATTGAAGCTGGTGGTGAGGAAAGGGATGCCGTAACCCCTCCCGCCGGGCATCGTGGCGTCGGAAAATACAGTGCCTTGCGCAAGCAACCCGTCTCGCGGTCGAGCGGTATCGTGCTTGCCAGCTCGCCCTGGCCTGCCGTTGGCGCTCCGCTTGAGCGAGGGGTTAGGCGTCACAGGCCAAGGTCACTAAGCCCAGGATGGTCGTCAGGCCTTCGACCCAAAGGCCAGTAGTACTTTCGCTCGGCAGCAGTGATCGGGAGGTCGTTGATGCTTGCGACACGTCTCTTCATGAAGCCACGATCGTCGAACTCCCAGTTCTCGTTGCCATACGAACGGAACCAGCTTCCAGAGTCGTCGTGCCACTCGTACGCGAAGCGCACGGCGATGCGGTTGCCCGCGCAGGCCCAAAGTTCCTTGATCAGGCGATAGTCCAGCTCCTTCGCCCACTTCCGCGTGAGGAACTGCTGTATCGCTTCACGACCTGAGAGGAATTCTGCCCGATTTCTCCATACGCTATCTGGTGTGTACGCCAGTGCTACGCGGTTCGGGTCACGTGTGTTCCAGGCATCCTCTGCCATTCGAACCTTCTGGGCCGCGCCCTCGGTCGTGAATGGCGGCAACGGGGAACGAGGTTGCTCTGAGGTGGACATGTCAGTTGCCTCCATGCGCTTTGTGCCGCCCGACGGACCCGCTGCAGGCGCGATTTGGGCGGCATTGCCCGACGAGCTAGCAGCAAGTCGCGCGGCGGAGACGCTTCGACTGGTGGGGTCAGGTCGAAAGTCGAAAGTGCCGAAGGACAGTATATCGCCACTGCGACAGGCCAGCGTCGGCACTTCGACTTTCGACCCGACCCCACGCACACTTGACTCTGGTCAGGATTGAAGCCGGTGGTGAGGAAAGGGATACGTTAATCCCTCCCGCCCCGGGCATCGTGGCGTCGGAAAATACAGTGCCTTGCGCAAGCAACCCGTCTCGCGGTCGAGCGGTATCGGGCTTGCCAGCTCGCCCTGCGATCCTGTCACCTCACCGCGGAAACGCGGAAAACCGGTAACCGGTCGAGGGATGATTCAACCAGCGCCGGCCCCGCGTAACGTGATCACCCGGCCACCGGCTCACGCGCCAGCCAATACGTCTCCTGTTCCCGTCAACACGTTCGGAGTTGCCGCCAACAAGTTCGCTATTGCCGTCAACAAGTTACGAGTTGGCGTCAACAAAATTTTGTTGACGCCAACACATTCGGAGTTGCCGTCAACAAGTCCGGTGCTGCCGTCAACATGGTCGACGTTGCCGTGAACAAGGCCGCAGTTGCCGTCAACACGTTCGACGTTGCCGTCAACAAATCGAGAGTTGCCGGCAATACGTTCGGAGCTGCCGCCAACAGGTTGCTTGTTGTCGTCAACAAAATCCGAGTTGGCGCCCCCAAAACTGTGTCGACGTCAACAAACAGGATGTTACCGTCAACAAGTTTTTTGTTGAGGTCAACAAATTTTTGTTGACGCGGTCGAGGATCGAGGTTGGTTTCGGTGCGGCGGTCTGACGGGTGGCCTGGCTATCAATAACTGATGGATTGCGATCGACCTCCGCGTTGGCCCTCACAAGTAGCTTTGTTCTCAGTCTGTAGCGGAAAGTCAAAAAACGAAGGTGTGTCCCCCGCGGAGAGCAGGCATCCTGCCTGCTCCCGCCGGGCGTCTCGCCCGGCGGTGGTTTCTGTCAACGTACCGCGTCTTAGGTGTCGCCTACTCACCCTGTGGAACAGGAATGCTCATAGGAACATCCCGATACACAAGCAAGAGAGGAGAAAGAGGCCAGATAAGACTCCCCTGACCTGAACCCATGTGTTCTCGTTCAAGGACTCTGGATACCTCAAGAGAATGAACATCATCATCCCGAAGACGAATACGAACGCTGGGAGCACAGTCCTGCGGAGCAGATCGTCGAAGATGATCGAGGAGGACGCTGGGCGAACGATCAGGCGATACGGGAATACGATCAGGGCGAAGTAGGTACATGAGTAGACGAGTTCTCGCGCCAACCCTGCACCCAGGGTCGTCGGTCCCGCGGGAGGCGAGATCATCTGAGACAGCCCGACGAATCCTATAGAGGGGAACCCGTACATGAGAACGTGCGCCAGCGCGCACAGAGGCAAGACGAACAGCGCCGCGACCCAATGATTCGGGAGCGTGACCTTCTGGCGCGCGACTGCCTGATAAGCAGGCGGAATCAGGATGAGAGGGATCGTAACGGTCAAGGAGAGCGCCACGGCCGACCACCCATGCGGAAGAAGGCCGCTCCCGCCCGCTCCAAACTTCCATGAGAATACCCTCTCAGTAATAGCCCAGAGCGCGGCGTGGACCAGGGCCGCCAGGACGCCGAGTGGAAGCAGAATGCTGAAACGCGTCAGGCGTGCGTTTGGGTGGCCGCGGTCCGCGATGAGGTACCCGAGGGCAATTATGCTGGCGATTGACCCAACGAGACCTATTGCCTTCTCCATCTGAATGCCTCCTTGTGGGACGAAGACGCGGATCAGCAATGTAGCACGCGACACCTAACGGATCTGCGGTTCACCCGCACGAACCGCGACGCGCTGAAGTATAGCCCCGCGATGCAGCAACGCAGCGGTTCGTGTCGGGTGCAACCGCTTGTGGGGTGGCGCCGCCCATGCTCTGGTGCCTTGAGCTACTTCCCGAATAGAGTGATCAGATCCCAAAAGGCGACGGGTCGCAACGTCGCCGACGGATCATAATCAGCCCAATTCTTAGGATTCTCGACCTTGGATACGTAGAGACGATCAAGATCGTTGACTTGGTTGTCTCGGACGGGAATTCGAGCGGTGCGCCCATGAAGCACAAGCTCCCATGTCCCGCCACCTGGTGCGCCACCTGCCAGCCACGTCATTTGGCCACCCATCCCTTCGATGAGGCTGCGAACGGCTTCGTACGGACGGTTATCAGTTGCTGTCGTCATGTCGCTTCTCCCTTTGATCAGCCGATAGATTGCGGTGTGATCTGTAGTGACTCCGTGCTCATTGAGAAAGCTGGCGATCTCACGCCAGCTGTAGCCCTTGTTTCGTAGGAGCTCGATCGCCTCGCGGTGGGCCTCGAGAGCTTGCTTGGTGGGAGCCGCGCGGGCGGCTTCGAGAGGTGTCAGTTGTTTCACTGCAACAATATACAACGCCACGCAACATGTGTCAACTAAATTCAACACGTCGCGGCACGCGCGGAGGCGGGGAGACGCGGAGGAGGAGTTGGCGCTTTTCTTCTCAGCGCGGCCGCGGATCGGGGCGGTAACGCGAGGTGCCAGGCCTTCGTTTTTCGGCGACTCGTAACTCATTGCTAAACCAAGTACTTCAGGCAGTCGTATTTGTACAGTCGACAAGAGTCGCAGTTATTCGTATCAGAGTTCTGAAGCGCTTCTGGTACCCCCCCACCCGCCAGACTCCTGATATTTGCGCGTAACCCGGCGGCGAGACCCTTCGGCTCCGCTCAGGGCAGGGCTACCGCCGGGCCAGCCGGCGAGACGCCAGCGCTCCGGGCGAAGTGCTTGATCGGCGGCACAGGTCACTCGCGTGCGGGACGCACGCGGTCCCAGGGAGGGGGCGATTACCGCTCCGGGTAGAGGAAGAAGAGCTCGTTCTTGCGGACGAAGGCGTTGCGGAGGAGGAAGACGTAGGGGCGCTGGCTCTTGTAGGTCATCAGCACATCCGTCTTTGTCTTCTGGACGGCGGTGGAGAGGCCGTAGGTGGTCCAGGAGAAGGACTGCATCCGCGTCGGGGGGAGGAGGGCGCGGCGGGGCATCTTCATGAAGGCGGTGTGAATGCGGCTGCGGGTGGTGAGCTATCCGGGCGGGTTCCAGTTGCCCGGGCCGTACCAGTCGTTGACGAGCTGTCCCATCAGATCGATATTCGATTGCTCCTGGAACGCAAAGATCATCACTCCTGCGTAGCCGTTTTTCAGGAGCCACTCGACGTCCTGATCGGGAGTGGGAGACGGCTGGCCTGCCCAGAAGCCGAGCGAGACCTGACTGGGCGTGAGACTGTTGCCGGGACCGAATTGGGTATACGGCACGAGCCTCTCCGCAGGTGGGCGGCCGTAGCTCATCTCCGACCCATAAGTGAGATTGGCGGCGATCGTATGGCCGTTCGAGTTCGACCGGAAATACTGGTGGTCGCTCCAGAGGGCCTTCGTGATCATTTTGTCGGGAATGATCTGCTTCAGGAGCGTCGTCACCATAATGAGCGAGCAGTAGTTCGGCGTGCCCTCGCTGTATTCGTCGTCGATGTCGATTCCGTCGAGCCCGTACTTATCGACGACCTCGTCTTTCAGATATTGCGCGAAGTTCATCGCGTCCGCTTCAGAGGTGAATTCTGACCATCCGACTTGCGACCATCCGTTGCCCACCGTTAACAGAACTTTGAGGCCTTTCTGCTGGAGGTACTGCACCGATCCATCGCTCAGCACCTGCTGGATGTTCGGGTTGAACGGTTTCGCGGTCGGAGGTTTGTTGTTGTTCGCGCGAAGGTACGGCAGCTCCGACGAGGCGTAGTTCCCGGCGAAGATGCAGGCGACGTTGATCGCCGGCTCTCCGTTTGCCAGGGTGTATCCTGCGACGTTCCTGAGCTGCTCTGACGTTTGAGGATCGATGTACGCGGTCATCAGGCCGGGTCGTACCATTGATTCTCCTCTCGCTGATGGGTAAGGAAGGGAGGATATACGATGGTCTGTCATTACGCAAGTCGGCCCACCGACTCAGGTGGTCGTAAATGCAGGCAAACGAAGGTGTCAGACCTTCGTTTTTCACTCGTAACTCATTGCCAAACCAAGTACTTCAGGAAGTCGTATTTGTGCAGCCGACGAGCGTTGCAGTTATTCGCATCAGAGTTCTGAAGCGCTTCTAGTCCCACGCCCAACCGGCAAGCACTGACATTCCCGTGTAACCCGGCGGCGAGACCCTTCGGCTCCGCTCAGGGCAGGCTACCGCCGGGCCAGCCGGCGAGACGCCAGCGCTCCGGACAAAGTGCTTGAGCGGCGGTAGAGGTCACGGCGCGTGCGGGACGCACGCGGTCCCAGGGAGGAGGGCGATTAACGCTCCGGGTAGAGGAAGAAGAGCTCGTTCTTGCGGACGAAGGCGTTGCGGAGGAGGAACACGTACGGGCGCTGGCTCTTGTAGGTCATCAGCACGTCCGTCTTTGTCTTCTGCACGGCGGTGGAGAGGCCGTAGGTGGTCCAGGAGAAGGATTGCATCCGCGTCGGGGGGAGGAGGGCGCGGCGGGGCATCTTCATGAAGGCAGTGTGGATGCGGCTGCGGGTGGTGTGGACGAGATAGCCGAGTCGCGAGGGGTGGAGCTGCAGTTCGTCGAGCGCCACATCCGTGACCTCGGCGGCGGCGCTGTGATCGGGGTGCAGGTCAAAGGGGACAGGGGCGATGACCGTGGTCGGCTGGACGATGGCCATCACCTTCTTGATGTCGTTCATCAGGTTGGCGTAGGTGTACTCGGCGCGCGGTGACACGGCGTCGGCGTACGGGACGCTGTTCTCTCCGGTGGCCTTGGAGCGGACGATGGCGCCGGGGTTGTCGACCATGGTGCGCAGTCCGCGGTCGGGATAGCCGAGGAGGAAGCAGTGATCGGGGGGGATGCCGAGGATGCTCATGGCCTTGCGGGACTCACGGATGCGCACGTTGCCGACGCTGAGGAAGTTCGCGGTGGTCGGCTCGAAGGTCTTGTACATCAGAGTCGCCGAGATACGGTTGCAGTCGCCGGCGGTGAGGAAGACGACGTAGACGTCCGCGCCGTTGGCGAGGGCGTCGATGGCGTAGCCGCCCGCACCGATCGACTCGTCGTCGATATGCGGGGCGATGATGAGGATGCGGTCCTGCTGCCCCGCCGCCTGGAGGCGCGGATACTGCTGCATCTTCTTCGCGTCGTTGGTCCGAGCCGGATTGAGTAAAAGCATGGTGGCAAAGGCGATCAGGGTGAGAAACATGGGGAAGCTGCGGGGATTATACGGTTAGTGGGGTTGCTGGGTTACCAAGGCGCGTTGTCGGTAGTCGCGCGGCTGTGCCGCTGGGCACAGACAAGAGTGTCTGTGCCACATTCAAACCGACAACCGACAACCGATAACGCGGCGAAGCCGCTCAGAAGTTGTACCGATACTCCAGCGTAATCGTCGATCCCCCGGTGCGCGGATCGAAGCCGGAGTCTGCGAGGCCTGGCCGGTCGCCGGAGACGCGCACGTACTCGATCCCCGTGCGGGTATGCGCGTTGGCCTCGTGCATCCAGGCGAAGGTAAAGGCGTGCCCGTCCTCGCGGGCGCCATCGGGGGTGGAGTGTACGGCGTTGCGCGTGCTGAAACGTTCCACGCGACCGCTGATGCGCTCGTGTCCGAACTTGTGCGATGCCAGCAGGTAAATGGTATCGAAATCCATCGTGAAGGTGCCGCCGGGGAACCCGACTTCGGTGGAGCCGTAGGCCCATTCCGCGGCGAGCGTGGTGTCGGAAGTCGATCCAACCTCGCCGCCGATGATGTTGAAGTTCGTCAGCCACGGCTCCTGTCCCTTCACCTTCCCCGGCGAGATCGTGGCGCGGTTGTCGATGTGCGTGAACTGAAGCAGGGCCCGCTCGGGGAGCGAGACGCGGATACGCTCGGCGTACCCGTTCTTTCCATCGAGATCCTGACCGATGGGCCGGTCCAGGGACGGCTCCGCCGTCGGCACCTTTTCGTTGTAGACAGGCAGATAGTTGCCGAACGTCCAGCCGCGTGCGGCCAGGAGCGTTCCCATCGTGTCGTTCCCGCGGAAGGCCGTGCCGCCGACGGTGACGTAGAAGTTCGGCGACCATTGCAGATCGGCGCCGATCGGGCGGACTTCCTGCGCCATCCACGAGTTCAGAGCGGAGTAGGTGATGGTGTACTTCGACGTCCAGAGAGGATCGGTGTTCTCGCGCGACGTCGGCAGAAAGAACTGGCCGGCGCGAATGCGGAAGTGGTCGTTGAAGATGTCAGCGTAGGCCTGGACGATGCCGGCGCGTTTGCCTTCCGATCCGGACTGCTCGTGCCGCGCCACGCCGTCCGCGTGCAGCAGGAACCACGTCGCCGGCGTCCAGTCGAAGCCGAGCTGCGCGCTGTCGACGTTGACGAGACGGTGGTCGTCAGGATTGTCGGCACCGACGTCGAACCGTCCGGCGCCGAACTGAAGCCACGACGGCTGGGCGTTGACATAGATCTCGCGTGCGGCGAGGTAGCCATGAAACTGCAGCGACTGGGCGCCCGCGGTCGTTGCGGCGCTGAGGAGAAGGAACGCGAGCATTTTTCGCATGATTAAAATTGTAGTCGCTGGGAGCCTGCGCCGTAGAAACGTTCTTACGCCACTGCCGGCGGAGCCTTGGGCAACCAACGCTGCCGGCCGTGCCGGCCTAGTGGGTGCGAGGATCACGCCAAAGTCCAACTTCGTTTTTTCCGTAGTCGATCGTCACGAGAAATTTCGACAGGATTCGGTTGCCGACGCGCGCCTCCGCGACGTCGGCCAGAAGGAGATCGATGTCCCCGAAGTCGGTGCCGGCGAGTTGCACGCGGGCGTGCGCCCGGCCGGCCGCGGCACTTCCGCGGGGGAGGATCAGCGTATCGGGTGATGCCGTGTCGACGGCGGCCTCGACCTGTTTGCCGTCGACGGTGAGGATCACGTGCGGCTCGGCGGTGAAAGGGAAGATGGTCATCATCTCGGGGTGAATGCCTTCCTTCTGATACGTCAGAAGCCCCGAGGCGTAGTCGATCGAAATGGCGCGATTGCCCCAGACATCCGCGCCGATGATGCCGTCGGCGACTTGGTGCATGTCGAGATCGACGGGGGTGAAGCGGAGGGATTCCTTCTCGGTGAGTTGCAGCGACCGCGCTCCTCGCCAGTCGGCCGGAGGAAGGGTGGCGGCATAGCCGCTGTCGAGGGCGGTCCGGGCATTGGCCACGGCGAGGAGGAACCGCCCGGCCTTCCCGTCGACGGTGGCCGACGGAAGGAAGATCAGATTGTCGCGGACGATGAAGGCGAGGTTCACCTCCTGGCCGAGCGGCTCGTTCGCCCACGGCGTTGCGCACATCGTGCACAACAGCAGCGTGGCGATTGCGATGAGAAGGCTTTTCGAGTACATACCGGCGGCGTTTTGACTGCAACAGGTGGACCGGGAGGAATGATGCTGAGTGAATTCAGGAACGAGCCGCTGACCGACTTTAACGCACCGGCCGAGAAAACGGCCATGGAAACGGCTTTGAAGACGGTGCGCGCCGAGTTCGGCCGCGAGTACCCCGTCGTGATCGGCGGCGAACGGATCACGGGGCTGAAGACGTACGACTCGATCAACCCCTCGCACAAGTCCCAGCTCCTGGGACGCTTCAACAAAGCGACGAAGCAGCACGTCGAGCAGGCGCTCGATGCGGCCTGGAAGGCATTCGGGTCGTGGAAGCGGCAGCCGGTCGGCGTCCGCGCCGGACTGCTGGTGAAGACCGCGGCGTTGCTGCGCGAGCGCAAGCACGAGTTCTCGGCGACGATGGTCTACGAGGTCGGCAAGACCTGGCCCGAGGCCGACGCCGATACGGCGGAGGCAATCGACTTTCTGGAGTTTTACGCCCGAGAAGCCTATCGCTGGGGAGGCGAGCAGCCGATCACGAAGATCGCCTCGGAGGACAACGCGCTGGTCTACGTCCCGCTCGGCGTCGGCGGCGTCATCCCCCCCTGGAACTTCCCGCTGGCCATCATGGCCGGCATGACCACGGCCGCCGTGGCCACCGGCAACTGCGTGATCCTGAAGCCGTCGTCGGACGCGCCGTGGATCGCCTGGCGCTTCTTCGCGTTGCTCGAGGAGGCGGGGATGCCGCCCGGCGTCGTCAATTTCCTCAGCGGTTCCGGCGCCGAAGTCGGCGATCCGCTGGTCATGAGCCCGCGGCTTCGCTTCATCTCCTTCACCGGTTCGAAGGAAGTCGGCCTGCACATCAACGAGGAGGCAGCCAAGTCCAGGCCCGGCCAGCTCTGGATCAAGCGCGTCGTCGCGGAGATGGGCGGCAAGGACGCCATCATCGTCGACCGCGATTACGCGAATCTCGATGATGCCGCCGCCGCCGTCGTGGCCTCGGCGTTCGGTTTCCAGGGACAGAAGTGCTCGGCCTGCTCGCGCCTCATCGTCGACGATGCCATCTACGACACGTTCGTGCCGATGGTGGTCGAGAAGACGAAGGCGCTGCGCATCGGCGCACCGGAAGAAGGATCGACGCAGATCGGTCCGGTAGTGAGCGAGTCGGCCATGCGCAAGATCAAGGAGTTCATCGAGAAGGGGAAGAGCGAGGGAGGGAAGCTCCTGGCCGGCGGCGAAGTGCGCGACGCCGAGGGATTCTTCATCGAACCGACCGTGATCGGCGACGTGGCGCCGGAGGGAACGATCTCGCAGCAGGAGATCTTCGGGCCGGTGCTGGCCGTCAGCCGGGCCAAGGATTTCGACGACGCGCTACGGATCGCGAACGATACGGAGTTCGGACTCACCGGCGCCGTCTTCACGGACGACGAGTCGAAGCTCGACCGCGCGCGCGAGGAGTTCTTCGTCGGCAATCTCTACCTGAACCGCAAATGCACCGGCGCGCTGGTCGGCGTCCACCCGTTCGGCGGCTTCAATATGTCCGGCACCGATTCGAAAGCCGGCGGCCGCGACTACCTCGGGCTGTTCTTGCAGGCGAAGGCGATCTCCCGCAGAAAGACCGGAGCGCCTGAGCCGTCGGGGGCGGGGGAGTAGGGGTGAGGAGGCACAGACAAGAGCGTCTGTGCTCACTCCTGTCCAAATCAGCGCGGATGAACCGGCGAGAGAAGCCGGTCGCGACAAGCCGCGGAGCGGCGACATCTACGTAGCCCACAGCGTGAGCTGTGGGAAAAGAGGCGGTCCAGAGATCAGCCGCGGAGCGGCGACATTTCGAATCGTGCGCCGCGATTCCCATGATTTGCTCGATTCGAGATGTCGCCGCTCCGCGGCTTGATATTCGTTCGACAAATCCCCACAGCTCACGCTGTGGGCTACGTAGATGTCGCCGCTCCGCGGCTAAGTCACAAATGCGATGATTCCTGAAATCCATTTTCTGCCTCTCCTGATTCGTTTTCGTTTAGTTATTGAGCAATGTTGCAGCCAATAGTTCACAGACGCTTGTGCTTTGAAATGAATGGGTTAGAAGCACATGCTAGAATGTGCGGCATGCGCTGGACTGCATGGCTGTGGCTGCTCGCTCTGGTGGGGTGTAGCACCGCCTCGTTACCTCTGCCGTCGGCTTGGAAGACAGTACCGGCTGCCGCGGTGATTGGCGACTATTGTGCTCCATTCACGTGTGCAGCAAAGGCGCAGGTGCCCTCGGTCCGCATCGTCGCCAACCGCATCGTCACTGGCGACAAAACGGGCGACAAAACGGGCGACAAAACGGGCGACAAAACGGGCGACAAAACCCTCACGCCGCAGTTCGTGGCCATCGATTCCTTCGATGTCTCACTCGACCGTAAGGAGATCGTCTTCTCCGCCAAACGGAAGGACAACTTCGACATCGGTCTGGTCTCGCTCGACGGCAGCGACATCCATTGGGTCCCCGAGGATCCCGCCGACGAGGTTGGCGTGCAGTGGGCTCCGCGCGGCAACAAGGTGAGCTTTATCCTGCACACGAAGAGCGGCAGCATCGTGCGGACCGTTCACATCCCGACGGCGGCCCAGCTTTCCGTCGACTTCCCGCGGACGCAGATCGACGCCCTGGCCTGGGAGCCGAAGGCGGAACGGTTTGCCGTCGTCGCCGAGTCTCCCGATGCATCGCAGAGGCTGATATCGATGACGTATGAAGGCGAGAAGCGGCAGGAGATCGTTCCCCCCGGAGCGCGTCTCGACGTCTCCCTCGAACCGGTGGGCGGGGTGCTGGTCATGCGGCCCAACGCCATGCATTACAACGAGCGGCTGCCGCTGGTGGTCTGGCTCGACCGCAACCCCTTTGCCTGGAGTGATGCCCGCGCAGCCCTGATGCGCAATGCCCGGGTCGCCATCGCCATCGCACCGGCGGTCAGCGGCCCCTTCTGGAGCGAGATCGCCAAGGTGTCCTGGATCGACCCGAGCCGCACCTACATCGTCGGCACGGCAGCGACCCAGCAACCCAGCAACCCAGCAACCATCATCAAAGCCGACCCCTCCCTCCCTCCCGGCCGGTACGTCCGCCACGGAAACACCGTATCCGCGCCACCCGCTGTCGTACAATCGCTTGCCGCCGCGTTGATCGCGGACGACCTGAAGGGAACACCCCCGCCGAATGGCCGTCGATGAAACCGTAAAGAAATCGACTTTCCGCGAGTACTACGAAGCGCTCCTGATCGCCGTAATCTTCGTCAACTTTGCCCGCATCTTCGCCTTTCAGGCGTTCAAGATCCCTACGGGATCGATGGAAGACAACCTGAAAGTCGGCGATCACATCGTCGTCAACAAATTCATCTATGGACCGGGCACGTCGCTCGGGGGCCTGCTGCCGCTGCGCGAGATCCGGCGCGGCGACATCATCGTCTTTCGCTATCCGCTGCAGCCCGACACCGACTTCGTGAAGCGCGTGATCGGCCTGCCGGGCGACTCGGTGGAGGTTCACGACAAAGTCGTCTCGATCAACGGCAGGCCGATGCCCGAGCAGTACGTGATCCACGTCGATCCGACGATCTACCCGCCGCGGCCGCAGCTTCCGGAGCCGTATCGGTCGCGCGACCAGTTCGGACCGTACATCGTCCCCGAGGGGCAGTACTTCGCCATGGGGGACAACCGCGACCGTTCCAGCGACTCGCGCTACTGGGGAACCGTTCCGCGCTCGATGATCAAGGGCCGCGCCTTCATGGTCTATTGGTCGTACGAGGGAACGCCTCCTCCTGCTGACGCTCCGACCTCGGCGCGGATCCAGGAGCTGGCCGGAGTCATGGTCCACTTCTTCACAAAATCGCGATGGGAACGGACGTTCTTCATCGTCGACAGCAAATACCATTTCACGCCGGGTTTGACACCCGAGGGCGAGGCCGGCGAAAGTCCATGAGTGATGAGAATCGGGGGTCGGGGGTCGGGGGTCGGGAGTCGGAGATTGTTGGTTCCGATGAAACTGATCCGACGCGCTCTTTGACGTTCGACACCCAACGATCGACTTCCGAAGACGAAGCGGAACTGGATGCCGCTCCGATCCCCGACTCCCTACTCCCGACCCTCGAGGAGAGCGGTGTCGTCATCGACCGCAGCGACCATCCCATCTCGCGGCGGCGCATCCCGGAGAACGTCCTCAAGGTCCTCTACCGCCTGCACCGCAGCGGCTACCGGGCCTATCTCTGCGGCGGGAGCGTGCGCGATCTGTTGATGAGCGGGACGCCGAAGGATTTCGATCTGGCCACGGATGCGCATCCGGCCGAGATCCGGCGCCTGTTCCGCAACAGCCGCATCATCGGGCGACGCTTCCGGCTCGTGCACATCATCTTTCAGGACATGCTGGTGGAGGTGGCCACGTTTCGGCGCGAGCCCGAGCGCGCGGAAGACGCTGAAATGCTGATCACCGACGACAACACCTTCGGCTCGCCGCTGCAGGACGCCCGTCGGCGCGACTTCACCATCAACGCGCTCTTCTACAACATCGCCGACTTCTCGGTGATCGACTACGTCGGCGGCCTCGAGGATCTGGAGGCGAAACGCGTTCGGGTGATCGGCGATCCCGACGTCCGTTTCCGCGAAGATCCGGTGCGGATGATGCGCGCCATCGAGTTCGCCTCGCGTCTCGACTTCGAGATCGAGCCGGCCACCTACGACGCCATCCTTCGCCACAAGAACGAGATCCTCAAGGCTTCCGCGCCGCGTGTCTCCGAGGAGATCCTGGAACTGCTGCGGCGCGGCTGGTCGCGCGGCGCGATCCATCTGATGGTGAGCACCGGCCTGCTCGATCCTCTCGTCCCCGAGGTCTACAAAGCGATCGCCGGCGACCGGGCTCCGTACTTCTGGAAAATGCTGGAAGTTCTTGATCGAACGGTCCAGGCCGGCCGAAAAATCTCCGATCCGGTGCTGCTCTCCGTCCTCTTCCTCCCCTGGATCCTTCAGGAGTTGGAGCGCGAGGAGGCGGGGCGTGAGTCACGGATGAAGATCGGCGAGGTGATCCTCTTCATCCGCGAGCTGATCCAGCCGATGTGCACGCGCATGGCGCTGGCGGCGGGGACGCGGCACCAGATCGAGACCGCCCTCGACACGCTGTGGCGCCTGCTCGAGCCGCCGGCCGACCGCCGCGCGCAGTTCAAGTTCGTTTACCGCGATCCCTTCAACGACGCTCTGGCGCTGCTGGAGCTGTACGCGCTCTCGTCAGGAAAGTACGTCGAGGTTTTTCGCCAGTGGCAGCAGTTCGCACAACGCGCGCGCCACGCTGCGGACGAGGATGCGCCCACGCCGACGGCGAAACGCCGACGACGAAAACGGTAACGGCGCCTTCGCCGCGTTGTCGGTTGTCAGATATCTGGGCTTCGCCGCGTTGTCGGTTGTCGGTTGTCTGCGCTGCGGCGCGTGGCCGGTTGTTCAACAGTGCTTGGCAGCCGTTGGATCTCGGAGGATGCGCACCTATCTGACCACGCGCCGCAGCGCAGACAACCGAGAACCGACAACGCGCGGCCGGCGCGCAAAGCGCGCCAGTCGCGCAGTATCATTTGACCGATGCCCGCGCTACCCATCTACATGGATCATCACGCCACCACGCCGGTCGATCCGCGCGTGCTCGAGGCGATGCTGCCGTTCTTCACCGAGAACTTCGGCAATCCGGCCTCGCTGACGCATGAGCATGGACGCCGCGCGTCGAACGCGGTCGAGGATGCGCGCTTCGGCATCGCCCGTTTCTTCGGCGTCGCGCTGAACGAGGTCTACTTCACCGCCGGGGCGACGGAGTCGAACAACATCGCCCTCAATCTCCTTGCTCCCGGCGATCACCTCATCACCTCGGCGATGGAGCACAAGTCGATCGTCGTTCCGGCCAGGCGCCTGGAAAAACACGGCGTCGAAGCGACGCTGCTGACTCCCGACAGCGAAGGATTCATCGATCCGGACGAGCTCCGCGGTGCGCTGCGGCCGAACACGAAACTCGTTTCGGTCGAGGCGGCGAACGGCGAGATCGGGACGCTGCAGGACATCGTCGCCCTCGGCGCGATCTGCCGCGAGCGCGGCGTCCTCTTTCACAGCGACGTCACGCAGGCCGCGGGCAAGGTTCCGCTGGACATGACGAACGTCGATCTTGCGGCCTTCTCGGCGCACAAGCTGTACGGGCCGAAGGGGATCGGCGGGATGATCGTCCGCCGCGGCATTCGCATCGAGCCGATCATGCTCGGCGGAGGCCAGGAAAAAGGAGCACGCAGCGGAACGGTGAATGTGCCGGGCGCGGTGGGAATGGTCACGGCCTTCCGCATCCGCGGCGAGGAGATGGCTGGGGAAGCGGGGTGGTTGACCTCACTCCGCGACATCCTGTGGGATGGCATCGTCGAGGAAGTGCCGGGTGCGTCGGTCAACGGACCGAGGGCGCGGAGGCTGCCCGGCAATCTCAACGTGAGCTTCGAGCGGGTGGAATCGGACTCCGTGATGATGGCCATGCGCCATTTTTCGCTCTCGTCCGGCTCGGCGTGCAGCTCCGGAGAGCGGAGCGCGTCGCCGGTGCTGACGGCCATCGGAGTCCCGGAAGCGCTGGCGTACGGTTCGATCCGTTTCGGCCTCGGCAAGTCCAACACGAAAGAGCACGTGGCGCTGCTCGTCGACGATCTCAGGCGCAACGTCGGCCGGCTGCGGGAGATCTCAGCAGCGTGAGCAAGTCCGACGCCGTCCGCATTCTTCTGGTCGACCACTCGCGCGGCTCGCTGCTCTTCCAGGAATCGATCCTCCGCCGCCGCGCGGCGGCCATCGCCACGGCACTCACCGGCACGACCGGAATCGAGATCGCGCGCAGCGACCAGCCGCAACTGATCATGTTCGCCTTCGACCTCTTCGACATGACCGCGCCGGAGTTCTGCCGGGAAGTCCGCGCGGACGCGGCGACGCGCGCCATGTCGCTGCTGCTCGTCTGCGAGCGCGAGTCGCCCGAGCACGCCGAGCTCTGCCTCTCCGCCGGCTGCAACGACGTCATCTACCGGCCCTTGCAGCGTCACGAGCTCGACTCCAAGATCGCCAGGCTGACCACGATCCCTTCGCGGCGCGAGCTCCGCACGCTCACCCGCATCGAGGTCTCGATCGAGAAGAACGGCCGCTTCATCATCGGGCGCAGCCTCAACATCTCCGCCAGCGGCATGTTTCTGGAAGTCGACCGCGTGCTGCCGGGAGAGGGAAAGCTGCGGTTGCACTTCTATCTGCCGGGCGACCCGAAGCCGCTGCAGATGGAGTGCGGCGTCTTGCGCGCCGAGTTCACGGGCGGGACGGCGAAATACGGTGTCAGCTTCAGCGCCGCCAACGACGAGGAGCGCGAGCGCATCGAGCGCTTCGTTCGCCGGCTCCGCTCCCGCGAGTTGCTCTGATGAGCCGGATTCTCCAACGCATCGACGAAGCGGTAGACCTCACGAAGCACGAGGAGTACCTCCGCGCGCTCACGATGTTTCTCGACGTCTACGGCGGCGAGGATCCGCCGTCGCCCATGCTTTCGTCGAAGACGGCCACGGGGTTGTCGTACTTCGGGCTCTGTCTGGCGCTCGTCGAGAAAAAGATCAAGCCGTCCATCGACCTCTGCAAGCGAGCCATCGAACTGCAGTTCTACAACGTCAATCACTACGCCAATCTCGCCCGCGTCTACGCGGCGGCGGGAAACCGGAAGAAGGCGCTCGAGACCTTGGAGCAGGGATCGAAGACCCATCCGGATGATGACAGTTTGCTGGCGGTGCGGCGCGAGCTCGGCATCCGCGCGCGCCCGCCGGTCCCGTTCCTGGAACGCTCGAACCCAATCAACGTCACCCTCGGTCAGGCCAGGCACGCGAAGAAGGTGGCCGAGAGCGAGCGGAAGAAGAAGTGAGGACCGCACAGACAAGAGTGTCTGTGCCCTGGAGTGTGGACGTTTGCCGGCGAAGCCGGCTTGAGATCGTAGCCCCCGGTTTCAACCGGGGGGTTTCGAGGTCGCCCCGGATTGGAAGCCCGCTTTTAGCGGGCGACAGAGCAGACAGGTGCGGACGTCCCGGCGGAATGCACTTCGGATTCTGTCGCCCGCTAAAGCGGGCTCGCAATTTCGGGGCGGCCATGAACCCCCCGGTTGAAACCGGGGGCTACGATCTCTCGCCGGCTCCGCCGGCGATCGCACATACGGGTCCGTCCAGGCCATGTCAGTAACGATCATCATCCCGACGCTCAACGAGGAGGACTGGATCGCTGGTGCCGTCACCTCGGCATTCGCGGCGGGAGCGGCCGAGGTGATCGTGGCCGATGGCGGGAGCGTCGACCGCACGCCGCGCCTGGCCACGAGTACCGGCGCACGCATGCTGCTGTTCGAGCCGATGCGGGCGCGGCAGTTGAACCTCGGCGCGGCTGCCGCTTCGCATGAGACGCTGATTTTTCTTCACGCCGACTCACGTTTGCCGGCGGGCGCGGCGGGCGTGGTCGAGGATGCGCTGATGAACGGCGCGGTCTTTGGCGGATTCCGAATCGCGTTCGCCGAGCCTTCGCGCAGACTTCGTGTCGCGGCCGCGATGATCAATCTGCGGACGAGCCTCACGCACTGTCCGTGGGGCGATCAGGCGCAGTTCATCCGCCGCGAGATGTTTCTGAAGGCCGGCGGATTTCTGGAAATGCCGTTGATGGAAGACTATGAGCTCGCCCTGCGGATGAAGCGCCGCGGCCGATCCGTTCTCCTGCCGATGACCGTCACAACCTCGGGGCGCCGCTTTCTCCGCAAGGGCGTGCTCCGCACCGCCGCCCACAACTGGCGGACCGTCATCCGCTACCGCATGGGAGCGGACATCGATACGCTGGCGCGGAGTTACCGAAAGTGAACTGCTACATCCTCATCGGGGGCCAATCGCGCAGGATGGGACGTCCGAAGGCGGAGCTGTTCCTCGATCGCGTCGCCCGTGCGGCATCCGAAGTCTTCGAAGAAGTGATCGCGGTGCAACGGCACGAGGGAGTGGCGGCATCGATTCCGACGATTTACGAAAGTCCGCACGACGATCAGGCGCCGGTCTTCGGCGTCGCCTGCGCGCTTGCCCACGCGGGGGAGCGTTGTTTCATCCTCGCGGTCGACTATCCGCTCATCACCGCGGCGGTCCTGCGTCATCTGCGCGAGCGATTCGAGCGTTCGCGTGCCCTCCTGGCCGCCCCGGTCTGGAGCGGCAAGACGCAGATGCTCTGCGGAGGCTATGCGCCAGAGCTGCTGGTGCGGATCGAGCAGCGCCTCGCCGCAGGGCGTTACGATCTGCGCGGTCTGGCCGGCGGCGACGACGCGGACATCATCCCGGAAGAGGAATTGCGAGCGACCTTCGCGGGCGAGCCGTTGATGAATGTGAATACGCCGGAGGAATTGCCCCCCCCATCCTGACGTGGAGCGCAGCGACACCATCCTGACGCGGAGCGCAGCGACGCCGTCAGGATCTCCGGTGCGGCCACGCAGGCCCTGACGATGGTCAACTACCGAGCGGTCGCACCGGAGATCCTGACATTGTCGCTGCGCTCCACGTCAGGATGGGGCGTCGCTGCGCTCCGCGTCAGGATGGGGAATCCACTAATCTACTCACATGACCAACAACTTCTCCCACCTCGACGATACCGGCGGCATCTCCATGGTCGACGTCGGCGCGAAGCGCAGCACCATGCGCGAAGCGGTGGCGCTGGCGACGGTGCGGATGTCTCCTGAGACACTCCGCAAGCTCGTTGAACAGGCGCTGCCGAAGGGCGACGTCCTGACGACGGCCAAAGTGGCGGGAGTCCTGGCGGCGAAGCAGACGCCGAATCTGATCCCGCTCGCTCATCCCCTGGCCATCACCTCGGTGGACATCACGTTCGACCTCGACCAGCAGGCGGGGACGATCGAAGTCCGTTCCATCGTTCGTTGCGAAGGAAAGACCGGCGTGGAGATGGAAGCGATGACCGCCTGCGCCGTGGCCGCGCTGACGATCTACGACATGTGCAAGAGTGCCGAGAAAGGGATCAGCATCGAATCGCTGCAGCTCGTCCGCAAATCGGGCGGCAAGAGCGGGACGTGGGAGCGAAGCTGATCGTCCGCTACGCGTGACGTTCTGTCCCGCGCGCGTGACGGAAGTGTTGCCTCGCCCGCGCCCATGTGAGAGAACGGATGTGGCACACTCCCGGCAGGCAGCAGGGCGGGCTCCAGGTTGCAACCGATTCGAGGAGGATCTTATCGATGCGTTTCTCCCGCGTGCTCCTTCCCGCCATTCTCATTCTCGCCACCACACCCATCACCTACGCGGTCCCGCAGCATCGTGAGACCACGACCGTCGAGGTCGTGCAGATCCCCGTTTACGTCACCGCCTCGGGCGCCTCGGTGCGCGGGCTGACGCGAGACGATTTCAAGTTACGCGTCAATGGCCGAGCGCAGAAGATCGATTACTTCGACGTCGTCGATTTCAGCTCTCTCTCCTCCGAACAGATGCGCGACCCGCGGCAGCGCCGCCTCTATGTGCTGACCTTCGATCTGGCCAACATGTCGCCGTTCGCCATGCTTCGTGCCCAACGTGCGGCCGAGGAGTATCTCGCCGCCGCGCAGCCGAGCGATTCCTTCGCCGTCACCCTGCTCAATCACGACAACCAGATCGAGTTCATCGTCCCGTTCACGCGCGACCGGGCCACGCTGCGGCGGGCGGTGGCCAGCTTCCGCGTGGCGTCGCCCGGCGATCCGCTGCGGCTGACGCTGGCGTCGCGTGAGCGAACGGCGCTGATCAACGACGACGCGGCAGAGCTCCTGGACCTGCGGCGGATGGGAGCGGGTGTGACCGCGGAGCTCGCGGCCGATAGAGCGCGTCGCCGCGTCGACGAGCAATTCGAGACTCTCGGCGATCTGGCGAAGCGGCTGGCGCCGCTGGAGGGCTTCAAACATGTCGTCCTCCTGTCGAGGGGATTCGATAGCGTTCTGCTCAGGACTGGCAATTCGACCGTGACGCGCCCCTCACCCATTGGGGGACCCCTTCTTGCGGGAGGAGGGCCGCAGCAGGCCAACGCCATCCACGCGCAGCAGGGGAGCCAGTGGCAGGGCGGTTCGGGGTTGCGCTCGTTCAATGGATTTGATTCGTATCTTCCCGAATCACAGCGCCGGATGCAGAAAGTATTCGCCGCCGCCGGTGTGTTCCTCGACGCCATCGACATCGAAGGAGTGCGTGGCTTCGGCCTGCCTTCCAACGATTCGTTGCACTTCCTCGTCTCCGACACCGGAGGCCAGGTGGTCGAGCATCGCAACGATCTCAAGGCCGCGATCCAGCGGCTCACCGACTCGCAGCAGGTGGTCTACGTCCTCGGCTTCCATGCCGAGGATACGGGACACAAGCAGAACACTGTCTCCGTCGACGTCGCCGGCGCGCCGCGTGGCTCCTACGTGTCCTACCGCGAGTCCTACGCGACGATTGCGGACACGCCATCGACGAGCGATGGTCTCCGTCTCGCCGACATCGTGACCAACGACATCCCGCAGAACGGAATCACCATGACGACCACCGTAACCACCGCTCCGAAGACGGCCGCGGTGAGCGTCGTGTTGCCGGGCCAGGAGTTGCTTGCGATCGCGGGCAATGACCTGGACGTGAAGGGCGAGGCGCTGTTCTACGTCTTCGCGGGACAAACGTCGGTTTCGTTCGCGCGGAAGGGAATCGACGTCGACGTGACGCGCGCACGAACGAGTGGTCTCGACGGCGGCAATGTCGAGATCTCGCAGTCATTC
>JADGNY010000008.1 GCA_017883235.1 Thermoanaerobaculia bacterium
GAGCAGAGGCTCTTTGGTCTGGACCTGGAGTTCAGCGGTGAGCTCGGAGGCGAGGTAGCCGCGGCCGGCACGGTTCACGAAGGCCTCTACCGTATCCAGCTCGACTCATACTTCCCCCAAGCGCCACGCGGCTTCGTCCAACTGAACTCTTTCCCGCATCCTGATCTTCGCGCCACCACAGGCATCGTCGACCGACGCTCGCCGCGATTGGCACCATCGCTCTGTAGCCGGATGCGGTAAAGAGTCCTATGAGTTAGGCGGCGCGCGTTCGGGCCAATTTGACGAGACGCGCGACCGCATCGTTGCCACTTGCCCACGCTCGAGCAGACGAACGCCTGGTTGGGCGGCATGCCCTCCACGAAGAGCCTCAGATCGGCTCGTCGATCCCTTCGATGATCGACGCAGCAAGGATGGCCCGCTCGTGCCACCGATCAAGCCGCGCCAGATCCTTCTCGTCATGAAAAGAGCCGGATCCTGACCGGCAGCCCCGCGCATCACGGGCACGTGCCCGGCGTGAAGAACCCTACCGCGTCGAGCTCGGCCCCCGACCGTCCGAAGAACCCCATCACCTGCAACCCCGTGAGGGCGGAGAAGACGTTGCCACCACCGCCGCCGTACGGACCGAAGACATTGCCCTTGTTCGTGGTGAACTGGAGCGAATCGATACTGTTCCCCGAGCGGCCGTCGACGCGGGTGATGAACTCGCCGGCGACGAGCGTGAAGCTATCCAACGTTCCGCCACTGCCGCCGTACCTGGGCCCGGGGACGTTGACACCGCTGGGCGTCGAGTAGATTCCTTGGATCGCATCCACCCGGCCTCCGTGGCGGATATTTACCCCCACCAGCGCACAGGCCTCGGTGAGGTCGTCCGAGAACGGGCTGCCGCCACCGCCGCCATTCTGCACACTGCGAACATTTGCACACATGATGAATCCTCCTCTTCGCGATGCCTACGATCGATGTCACAGTCATGCGGCGTCACTCGTTCCGGATCTACTGCAACAGCCAGGCTGTCCCTGGGGTACCTTGCCTTTTTTCGATGACGGTGCGCATGAGTCGCGATCGACGTCTTGGTGTCATTAGGATATCCTGACGGCCTAACGGCTGGAATTGATCAAGATATTCCGACGGCCTAACGGACCTGCGGTTCACCCGCGCAGCCCGCGACGGGAGGAAGTATAGCCTCGCGCAGCGGTAACGCAGCGGGCGGAGTCGGGTGCAACCGCCAGCGATTACAGCTAGCGTTCTTTCGCTCAGCCGCACGCGGCCTCACATTCCTGCAACGCGACGCACGGCGTCGCGCCAGCGAACGGCCGCGTGTCGGCTGCCGCGAAGAGTCGGGCCGCCGAAGCGAGTCAATGAACCGTGACGCCGACGCCGAGAAATTGGCCTTTCGGAATGTGCAATGAAAGGTCCGGCTGAATGGCCCGAATGGTTTCGAGGACGGCCGCAATCCGTGTAGCCTCCAAGCGATCGGGGTGTGTGCGATGAGCGATGCCGACACCAACGACCTTCGGAGACGCTGTTCCTTGGTCAATTTCCGCCAGCGACCCGAGAGACCAGACGGCACAGCCGCTGGCGCCTTTGGGGTTCGGCGGCGTGCGAACGACCCCGTCGGGATGTTTGGTGTTTGGCGAATCAAAACGCATGGCGAGATGCATGGACAAATTTAACCCCAGCGCTTCGAACTCCGCCCATTGTAGGGTGACAATGCGGTACGGCAGTATCGTTGCCGTAAGAGTGTTCGTGTTTAGCTTCTGTTTGTTGAGGCTGGAGGGATGTCCGAGGAAACAGTAGATCGTCTTTGAGTTTACAACATGATTCGGCTCACATACGGCGATATCTACTGCCGAATAGCGAGATAGCAGTGAGTCGCGGAGTGCCGCTGGGAGGACGTTGAATGCGACATCAAAATCAATTCCGTGTTGGAGATCGGGTCTCGCACAGTACATTTGCATTGCAAGCTGTTGGAAGCCGGCGTTGCCCATGACCCAAAGTCCAGCTTCGCGGCCTTCAGCGATGACGTGTGCCGCAGTGACGATGAAAATGACGCTTTCGATGCGGAGCAGAAACGCAGTGCCGACCAACACGGGCACGCGGTTAGACTTGAGGCCGTAGATAGGGACAGGAAACTCCGCGAGCGTGTCTTCGAGGTCGGAACACTTCTGGAATAGGGCGGCCCTTGCCGCTTCGACGCTTGCCATGCTGTGCATTTTGCCATTCCTTCGCTGTGGTGGACGCGGCAACGTGCCCCACGAACGGCCAACTACGTGCCTACCTGCGCTGCTGTTGCACCTGTCCCCGATCGTCCGATCGTCCGGCTCTGTGCAGCAGCGCGCAGATGACGATGACCACGATGATGCCGGCGACGATGGCAGCGGCACCAGTGAGATGCGTGAAGTCTTTCGACGCGAAGTGCATGCTCGCGAGCGTGCTGGCGAGACCGGGAAACTTTCCTGACGCCGCGACGAGAAACGCGATCAACACGCCCACCAGTCCTTCTCCCGCGATCATCCCCGAGGCGGCGAGCACTCCTGGATCGCTATCGGCCGGTTTGCCGTTTCGCTTCGCATCCACCATCCGCCGGACGATGCCGCCGACGAATACCGGCGCGAGCGTGCCGAGAGGCAGGTAGATCCCGACGGCGAATGAGAGTCCGGGCAGGCCGGCGATGATGGCGCAGATCGACAGCGCCGAACCGGTGCCGACGAGCGCCCAGGGAAGCGAGCCGGAGAGAACTCCCTCGATGACGGTTTTCATCAGCGTTGCCTGCGGCGCGGGGAGCTCGGGCGATCCGAACGTGAATGCCTGGCCGAGAAGGAGAACGGTTCCGGCGATGGCCCAGCAGGCGCACGCGGCGCCGAGGAATTGGCCGAACTGCTGCTTCTCCGGCGTGGCGCCGACGAGATAGCCGGTCTTCAGGTCCTGAGAGATGTCGCCGGCTTTTGAGGCGGCGATACAGACCACCGTGCCGACCGTGAGAATCGCGGCGCGCGCCGACGGATCGGTCCAGCCGCACAGCACGAAGACGACGGAAGCGCCGAGCAAGGTCACGAGCGTCATCGCCGAGGTCGGGTTCGACGACACGCCGATCAGACCGACGATGCGCGACGACACGACCACGAAACAGACGCCGAAGATGGCCACTCCGAGCGCTGCCACGAGTCGCGGCCCGAAAGCCATGTTGCCTGCCAGCAATCCGGGAACGGCCACGAGGGTGACCACTACCGCCAGCGGGACGACGACCACGATCCATGACGGCACATCGCGATCCGTGCGCGGCGTGCTCTCGCCGTCGTTCCTGGCCATTCCGCCGCGGCGCAGGCCGCGCATGACGGCGGCGAACGAGCTGGCCATGGTCGGCAGGGCCTTGATCACCGCCACGATTCCGGCCGCCGCCACCGCGCCGGCGCCGATGTAACGCACGTAGCGCGACCAGATCTGTGCCGCTGTCATCGCCGCGATCGTCAGCTTCATCTCGGGAAACATCGGCCGCGGCAATCCCGCGCCGAACGTGGCGATGAGCGGGGTGAGCACAATCGCCGAGATCAGACTTCCCGAGACCATGATCGCCGACTGCTTGTAGCCGAGGATGTAGCCGACGGCGAGCAGCGCGGGAGCGATCTCCAGCGCAAGCTCCGCCTTGGCGAGCACCGGCAGATGCATGGCCAACCCTGATGGGATAAGCACGAAGGCACCGATCGCCAGCTTGATCGCCGCGCCCGCAGCCAGTCCGATGAAGATCCACTTCCCGCCCGACGTTCCCGTAGTCGTTGCCCGCAACACCTCCGCGCACGCGGTTCCTTCCGGATACGGCAGTTCATCGGCCGACTTCACGATCAGCAGACGCCGCAGCGGCACCATCGCCGCGATGCCGAGGAACCCGCCGAGAAGCGCCAGGATCGCCACCTGCCAGAACGGCGGGGCCATGCCCCACAGGAACAGCGCGGGAATGGTGAAGATGGTTCCCGTCGCCAGCGAGGAACTGGCGGAACCGATGGTCTGGGAGATGTTCGCTTCGAGGATTACCCCGTCGCGGCGGCCCGGCATCAGCTTGAACAGCGCCACTGTCAGGACGGCGATCGGAATCGACGTCGAGACCGTCAGCCCAACCTTCAACCCGAGGTACGCGTTCGCGGCGCCGAAGATCACGCCGAAGAGGACGCCGGCGATGACGGAGCGCGTGGTGAGCTCGATGACCGATTGGTCCCGCTCCGCTGCAATGCTCATGATGGGCGATCGTGTCGCGACCGGTCGCGCATGTCAACGCGGCGCGGTTGTGGGTTGCTTGGTTGCAAGGTTGCTGAGTTGCTGGGTTTCAGAGTCAGGCCGGACTTGCAGTTCGCTCTCAGCAACCTTGTGGCGCCGCTGCGCGGAGAGCTGATCGTCGATTTCGTCTGTTCGCCGGTCGCGCACGGGCGGATTCGCGGGTTGGATCTCAAGCGGTTCAGACAGACTGTGAGAAATGCCGGCCAGCCCAGGTCGCGTTTTCGTTGACTTGGGGCTGCGGCCGGTTGACCGATTGCACTGACCACAATAGTGGACATGCGGACCAGTTGGGTGATCGAGCCAATCAGTTGGGTGATCGGGCCGATCACTTGGGTGATCGGGCCGATCACTTGGGTGATCGAGCCGATCACTTGGGTGATCGAGCCGATCACTTGGGTGATCGAGCCGATCACTTGGGTGATCGAGCCGATCACTTGGGTGATCAAGCCGATCACTTGGGTGATCGAGCCGATCAGTTGGGTGATGGCGCCGATCAGTTGGGTGATCGAGCCGATCAGTTGGGTGATCGAGCGGATCAGTTGGGTGATGGCGCGGATAAGTCAACTGATGGAATGGATCAGTAGAACTTGAGCGCCGGGCACTCACTTCCGGGGCGGGCATCCATCGAGACCGCACGACCCCGCAACCGCGAGACCGCGCAACCGCCTTCTGAAACCACGACCCCCATTGATATCGATCGTCATGCCGTTCAGGTAATCCGCCATCGGCGAGGCCAGGAAGAGGATGACGCCGGCTACTTAACTCGCGCTGTCGAACACCTTGCGAATCTTCTTCGAGAAGTATCGCTGCGGTAAGCCGCCGTTCCACTTGTGCAGGGTCTTGGCTTTGCGGAATGACTCCATCGCCTGGTTTTTGTAGTTGTCGTCGGCTTCGAAGGCGTATTGGGAGTATTGCGACGCGCCGAGGAAGGCCCAGATCCAGCCGTTGGCCGGCATCTCGCTCGAAAGCCTTTGGAACTTCGTCGAGGCCTCGTCGAAGTCGCCGCGGAAGTAGCTCTCCAGGGCATCGCGGACGCGGCGTGAGGAATCCGCCAGCACGAGGGCGCTGGCCTGCGTCGGACGGGTGGGGATGGCGGTGGGTTGTGGGGCGGGAGCGCCGGGCGCGGGCGCGAGGTCGGCGATGGCGGCCGCATTTTCCGCCGAGGCGATGGCGGCGTTCAGATCGTCATTCGACCGCGGGTTCGCGTTGCGGGTCATGGCATCGGTCAGTGACTGCGTGGCCTGCGTGTACTGCGGCGTGTTGCCGGCTTTTCGCTGCTGCGCCGCGCCGATGCGCGACTTCGCCTGATTGATGGCAGCGATGGCCCGCTGGCGCAGCGCGGGATCGATCGCCGGCGCTGCCGGCTGCACCGGCATCGGAACGGGAGCCGGCACGATGGTGCGCGGCGCCGGTGCCACGGGTTGCGGCTGCGGCTCGGGCGGCGGAGCGCTGGCCTGCGCGAGCTTGGTCTTGGCGCGCGCCATGAGCGTCTCGATCGACCCGAGATCCTGCTCGCCGGCACCGCTGGATTGCTCGAGGTCGGCGACGGCCTGTTCGTACTTGCCGGTGTTCAGATAGGCCACGGCACGGTAGTAGTAGGGGTGATAGCTGATGAAGATCGCGCCGTAGGTTCGCGCCTTGTCGTTCTCCTTGGGATTGCCCTTGATGGCCGCGGACATCCTCTGGATGACAGCACCCCACTTGCCGTTTCTCGCGGCGGCAACTCCCGCGTCGTAGTCGTCGTACCACGATGCCAGAGCCGCGCTCGCGGCGAGCAGCAGGGCCAATCCGATCGTACAGGTGCGCGTTGCTCTCATGGTTTCGCGAGCTCCTTCTCGAGCTCTTCGTAGTTCACGCCGCCGAGGTCGAACCCCTGCTTCACCGGCTTGCCTGCTTGCACTCGAACGCTCATCGTCTGTGTCTTACCGTTCGGTCCGCCGACGGTGACCATGTACTGCCCCGGCTCGAGCTCGATACGAGTTGGTAACGAGCGTTCTTCCTCCGGGACGTCGATCGACTTTCCTTTGTCATCGACGATCTTTTCGAGATCGCCCCATGGCGATGCTGAGAGTTTCAGCACGCCTTGTCCCGCCGGGATCGGTGCGGTCGAGGCCGGAGCCGTGGTGGTGACGCTGGTCGTGCTGGCCACGCTGGCCGGTGTGGCTGGCTGTTTGCCCTTCCAGATGAAGAAGCCGGCGACGCCGAGCACGACCACGATCGCCGCGGCGATGCCGATCATCATCCCGGCGTTGCCTTTCTTCGTCCCGAGCGAGCCCGGCGAGATCGGCCGCTCGATCGTCGTGGCCTCGGCGTTGCCGCTCCACTTCTGTTCGGCTGCCGTCGGCGCAGCCTGCGACGAGAAGCGCTCCATCACGGTCGCTTCGTCGCTCCCGGAACGGGTTCCCGGCGCCCCGGGCATCGTGCCGCCTGTGAGAGTCGCGGGGCCGAGGTTGCGCTCCATGACCGTCGCTTCGTCGCTGCCGACCTTCGTTCCAGTCGGGCCGGTGCGCGGAGGCGGCATCGACTCGACCTGAGTCGGCTGGCCGGTCATCGTCTGTTGCGTCGACTGCTGGCCGCCGAATGTGCCGCCGGGGCCGGTGGTGAATTTCGGGAGCTCGGCCAACGTCTGCGCGCCGGAGAGCGTGATCATCCGCTCGCCCAGGCCGTACTTCTGATCGGGAGTCACCGTGTTGCGAATCGCTTCCAGCGCGTGCTCGAAATCGGCCGCGGTGGCGTAACGGTTGTCCCGGTTCTTCTCGAGCGACTTCATGATCACCGACTCGAGCTGTGGCGGCACCTTCACGGCGGGATTCAGCTCGTGGATCGGCTGCGGCTTTTCGGTGACGTGCTTGAGGATGTAGCCGTGCGGATTGGTGGCCTGGAACGGCGCGCGGCCGGCCAGCATCTCGTACATGACGATGCCGAAGGAGTAAAGGTCGGAGCGCGGGTCGAGGTGCTCGCCTTCTTGGAGAAAACCGGCCTGCTCGGGCGATGCGTATTTGAGCTTGCCCAGGAACATGCCGGTCTGTGTCAGCCCCTGTCCGCCCTCCCCCTCGGCGAGTTGTTTGGCGATGCCGAAGTCGATGACCTTCACAGCCAGTTTTCCGTGATGGTCCTGCGACAGCATGATGTTCTCGGGCGAGATGTCGCGATGGATGAGGCCCATGGAGTGGAGATGTTCCAGGCCGCTCAGCGCCTGGATGGAGATCTCGATGGCCAGCCGCGGCGGCATGGGCCCGTTCTGGCCGATCCACTTCTGGATGTTCGTGCCGTCGATGAACTCCCACACCATGTAGTAGGAGCCGTCGTCGAGCTGGGCGAAGTCGTAGAGCATCGCCAGGTTCTTGTGCTTGATCATCGTCGAGGTGCGCGCTTCCTGGAGAAAGCGCTGCATGCCCTGATCGTCGGCCGCGACGTTCGGCCGCATGATCTTGATGACGCGCAGTTCGTTGAGGTGAATGTGCCGGACCTTGAATATCTCGCCCATGCCGCCGATGCCGAGGCGGTCGAGGATCTGATACTTGCCATCGAGGAGTTTTGAAGAATAGGTCCGCTGAAACACCGTCACCCGTTCGCCGCAGGCAGGGCACTGCTCGAGGCTGACGTCGATCGGTTGTTTGCAGCGTAGGCAGTTGAGTTGGCTCATGGTTACTCCGGGGTTGCGCGGTTGCGCAGTCTCGCGGTGGACGTGCCGCGAACCTCGCTACCGCATTCAAAGGTCTCTTTTATACGGGTTCTCGGGTTCTCGCGGTCCCGACGTCTCGCGGTGCGTTTACCGCGAGACCCCGCAACCGTGAGACCGCGCAACCGCACTCAATGATCTCTCAACACATAACTACACGCCGGGTCCGCGCCGAAGCGGACGACGTCTCCCGGCTTCAACACCGCCTTGTCGATGCGGGTGTTGTTGACATAGGTTCCGTTGGCTGATTTCAGATCTTCCAGCGTGCATGATCCGCCGTTCATGGTGATGCGGGCGTGGCGGCGCGAGACGGCCGGATGGGCGAGCACGACCGAGCAGGTACGGTCGCGGCCGACCATGATGCTGTCGCCTTGCAGCGCATGCTTCTCGTTCGCCTCCGGTTTTACGTGGACGAGCTGCCAGCGCTGCGCCGCCGCGGCGTTGGCCATCGCCGGAATCGGCCGGATGGTCGGGGTATAGCCGGGGCGGAGGTTGTATTCCTCGAGCGCTTCGAAGAACTGGCGCGCCGATTCGTAGCGCTGATCCATGCGCGGGTGCATGGCCCGCAGCACGATCGCTTCGAGCTCGGCATCGATCTCCGGCCGCAGCGCGCGCGGAGGCTGCTTCTCGCCGCGATAGATGGCGTCGATGAGCTTCGGCAGCGAGCGGCTGTTGAACGGGAGCGCGCCGGTCAGCATCTCGTAGAGCACCACGCCGGCGGAGTAGACATCGCTCTTGGCGCCGGCATCCTTCGGCTCGCGGATCTGCTCGGGCGACATGTAGTGCGGCGTGCCCAGGAGGAAGCCCGACTTCGTCAGCACCGTCTGGGTGCTTCCGGTGGCCCCTTCCTTGATCTTGGCGATGCCGAAGTCGGTGACCTTGACCACGCCGGCGTTTTCACGGATCAGGTTGGCCGGCTTGATGTCGCGATGCACGATCCCCTTGCCATGCGCGTAGACCAAAGCCTCGAGGAGGCACTGTGTTGTCACGATGGCGTCGGCGATCGGCAGCGCGCCGCGCTCGGTGATGAGTACGTCGACCGGCGTCCCTTCCACCAGTTCCATCACCAGGACGGCGTGGTCCTGGTTGTTGATGAATTCGTAGAAACGGGTGATGTAGCGGTGCCGCAGCTTTTCGAGGATGTGCGCTTCTTTGACGAAACGCTTTCTGGCCGTCACTTCGCCGGCCAGCTCTTCGCTCATCACCTTGAGGACGACCACGTAGTCGGCGGGGAGGATCTCGTTCCGGACGATGGTACGGCCGACGTAGACGTGGCTCATCCCGCCTTCGCCGAGCTCGCGCTCGATGCGGTAGTTGCCGACGATCTGGCCGATCATTGCAGCGCACCCTCTTCATCCCAGTAGAAGCCTTCGTTGCAGAGCGGCATGAACAGGAACTTGTGCGAGCCGATGCGGACGACGTCCCTGTCCGCCAGATCGCGCCGCGGCTCGATCTCCAGGTCGTTCACGTACGTTCCGTTCGTGGAGTTGTGGTCCATCAGAATGAACCTTCGCTCCTCGGGGCGGAAGACGAGGTCGGCATGATGGGACGACGCCTGGTCGTCGCCGATGACGATGTCCGAGCGGCGGTCGCGCCCGAGAACGTTGCGGCCGATGCGCACGGGGAACGATTCGCCGCGCGCGGCGCCGTTGAGTCCGATCAGCCAGCCGACGACATAGCGCTTCGGCGTCGCCAGCGGATCGAGCTTCTGTACGGCCACGGTGCGGTCGACAGGCTCGGACGCGACGGCCACGGCGGCCTCACGGCGTGCCATCGTCGGCGGTGGTGACGGTACCGCGGTGGGCCGGCGCACCGGTTCCGAGGGGACGGCCACGGGCCGCTGACCTTCCTGCGCGCCGAACCGCGTGGGCCGCACGACGGGAATGTCGGACTCGGCATTCTCGGCGGGGCAGTACGGACAGAGATCCCAGCTCTCATCGATGAAATGCCCGTTCTCACACCGCTTATCAGCCACGTTTCAATGCCTCACGCATGGAAAGCCACCGCAACCGCGTTGCGGCCGCCGAAGTAGATGATGTCGCCGTCCTTCAGGAACCGCTTGTCGATCTTCTGGTCGTTGACGTACGTCCCGTTCGACGAATTCCTGTCGATGAGCAGCACTTTGCCGTCGATCGAGACCACTTCTGCATGCAGCCGGGAGACCTTCGGGTTCTCCAATACGATCTCACACATTGCCGTTTCCCGTCCCACGCGGATGCCGGAACCGCCGAGCCCGAGCCGCTCGCCGGCGCGCGGTCCGTTGAGGATGGTGAACTTGCCGAGCATCAGCGGCGTACCGGGCGGCGCACTGGATGGCGAGACGACGCGCTCGGTGGTCACTTTGAGCATATCGGCGGCGATGCGTGGGCGTCGCACGCGCGGGATGGTCAGCCCGAGGGCCAGGGCGGCCAGTACGCCGCCGGCGCCGGCCGTGGCGAGGGGATGCTTGCGCCAGAGCGGCATCGACTGCAGCGCGCGGTCGGTGTCGTGTCGAAAGCGGATCAGATCGGGAGAGTTCGGGAAAAGATTGTTTGCACTGGCCAGCTCTGCCGAGGCCACGGTCCACTTCCCATCCTGGGCGGCATCGAGCGAGGCGCGGTAGTGGTGATCGAAATCGCCTTCCACGTTGACCGGAACATGTGCTTCGTTAAGAAAACCGCGAGCGACGTTGATCGGCACCAGGAACTTGATCGATTCGGCGTCACTGCGTCCCCATGTCGAGATGCCGACCACCTCGCCGGCGCGGTTGACGACAGGCCCGCCGGAGTTTCCGCGGTAGATGGCCACATTCGACTGAAACACCGGCGTGTTGGCGATGTTGCGTTTGATGGCGGTGATGATGCCTGGGTTGAACGTGGACTCGAGATCGCTGTCGCGCGAAAGCCAGCCGCCGATGACGTCGTCGGTGCTGCTGGCGACGGCTGGGTAGCCGATCGACCAGATCGATTCGCCGACGCGCGTGGAGTCGGAGTCGCCGAGCGTGAGCACCGGCAGGTTCTTGTGGTTGACGCGCAGCAGCGCCAGGTCGGTGCCGCGCTGCGCCAGGTCGGGCGAGAAGTGTTCGATCGTGAAGGGCAGCTTCTCACCATTGGAAAGCTCGATCTCGTTCGTGACGACGCGCTTTTCCAGACGTCCGTTTTCGGCAAGCGTGGCGATGTAGCGGTCGAGGGCGTCGCTGCGATGCAGCTTGCGGAGGTCATCGACCGGAAAGTGTTTCAGCAGCGCCGAAATGGCGCCGTTGCGGAGCAGCTCGCGGTCGAGCGCATCGTCGTTCTGCGTCGGCGCCACGACATGACCGCTGGTGAGGATCAGACCATCGGGATGGATGATGAAGCCGCTGCCGGATCCGCCGGCGCCGGTGGGGACGGACAGGTCCTCACCGGCACCTCTCTTTTGAACGGCGACCTCGAATCCGTCGCGCTTCAAGGAATCGGCAATCGCCTGAATCGTCGCCGGCGTGTAGAGAAACTGGGCGGTGGCGAAGGCGTTGACCCGGACGACGGCCGGCTTCACGCCGTACGCCATCTTCGCCGCCTCATCGAGATGTGTCACCTCGCCGCGGCAGCCGAATGCGGTGAGTAGCAGGAGCACAAAGAGGAGACGGGGCGGGGCGGCCATGATTCGAGGTTACCTGGAGTGCGTGGTGGCGTTTCCTTGGCGTTGATGCTGCTTCCAGTATTGCCACCCGCCGGCAGCACCGCCGAGGATGAGGATGGTGATGAGCGCCCACTTGAGGAACGAGCCGCCGGAAGCCGGGGTCGTGCCGGCGATGGGAGTCTCCAGCGTCTTCTCCAGCCGCTCGGCCTGGAATGGCGTCTCGACGGTTGTCTCGGCGACGTCGGCCGGTTCCTTCGGCTTCGGTTGCGCGGCGACCTGCTCCTCGGTGATGGGAACGATCGGCGCGGTGTCGCGCTGCGTCTCGTCGAGCGGATGATCGGCCAGCGTTTCGTCGGCATCGATCAGCGTCTCGTTGCCGATCTCGCCGATCGGGACGATCTTCGCGACGATCACCGTGACGTTGTCGGGCGCGCCGCGGGAGAGCGCGAGCCGGACGTATTCCGTGGCTGCCTGATTGATCGGCAGCCCGGCGATCTGTTTCAGCTCCGGCTCTCTGACCAGACCGTGCAGGCCGTCGCTGCAGAGAACGAAGACATCGTTCTGCTGAATGGGAAACGGGCCGCTGACGTCGATCTCGACGTCTTCGCCGACACCCATCGAGCGCTGCAGGACGTTCCGGCGCGGATGCGTCTCCGCTTCCTTCGGCGTCAACAGTCCTTCCCGCACCATCGAGGCGACCAGGGAGTGGTCTTCGGTGATCTGGCGGATCTCGTCGCCGCGGACGAGGTAGATGCGCGAGTCGCCGACGTGAGCGAACCAGCCCTGATTGTCTTTGACCACGAGCGCCGAGGTCGTGGTTCCCATCCCTCGCAGGTCGGGATTGGCCTGGGCCTCCGTGAAGATGCGGGCGTTGGCGCGCGTCAGAGACTCGCGGAGGGCCTGGCCGATGTCGTAGGTCTCGCTGCCGAGGTACTGCGCCTTGACCGTCTCGCCGGCCAGACGGGAGGCGGTGGCGCCGCCGCGATGTCCACCCATGCCGTCGGCGACGACGAGCAGCCGTCCGCCGGGATGGCTATGGCTCTCTTCGCGGGGTGTGGTGTAGGTGCCGAAGTCCTGATTCTCGGAACGAACGAGTCCCACGTCCGTGCGCAGCACTGCCTGAACGCCGAGACGCGGCGTCGTGACGGCTGATTCTTCTGCCGTGGCTGACTCGCTCATATGCGTGGAAACAGACAGAGGATTATACAGGGTTAACCAAAGGAGCCCTTGGGTGTCTTCCGCCACAGCGGTCGGAGCGCTGGCGTCTCGCCGGCTGGCTCGGCGGCGTCTCGCCGCTGAGGTCACGAGCGACTGTGTGGAGTCTTGCAGACCTGGGGCGAGACGCCCCCGGGCCAGCCGGCGAGACGCCAGCGCTCCGACGAGCAAGCGCTGCCGCGCCAGCGCTCCCTTCTCAGTGGTGTCCGTTTGGCGGCGGTGCCGGACGTGGCTGCGGTGGCTGTCCGGGCGGCTGGGAGCCGTGCGCGCCCGAATCGCCGGGACGGCCACCAGGTGCACCTTGTCCGGCAGTGTGCGGGTCGCCGCCGTCGCGGTGGTCCGGGGCACCCTGGTGGCGCTCGGGCGGCGTGTTCGTCGGATGTTCTGGGGGCGGCATTTGGCGGCTGAAGACCGAGCTCTGGCCGGCATGGACCAGGATCGGCTGGGGGCGGAGGGGCGACTGGACCTCGACCGTCCCCTCGAGCACGTCGAGAGTGGCCTTTCCGGAACTGTCCACCTCGACGTTGTACTGCGTGCCGCGGACGGCCAGAAGCGCGCCGGGCGTCTGTACGATACGCGGCTCGCTGCCGGTGATCTTGTCGAACAACGCGTGGATGCGGCCACGCTCGAGGGAGAGAATCACGCCCGGGGCACCGCCGGCGAGCTGCACATCGGTCAGCGAGAAGATCTCGAATTTTGCACGATGCTCCTCGGCGGCGATGAGCGCGTACGAGAACAGGCCGGTGTGAACCCGGTCACCGCTCTGGGCATGCAAGCCCTTTGCGGCGGCGGAATCATGGTTCGCCGTCTTGAGGATGACGTTGTTCTTCACATCGTCGAATCGATAGCCGACCGGCGCCAGTGGCGTGGTGGCTGCCGCGGCGGCGAGCATGACGAACGATGCAAGGAGTGTCTTCATTACGGCCTCACTGAGGTTCTGTCGAAATATCGAGTCGTTTGATTTTCCGCGCAAGTGTCTTGCGCTCGATGCCCAGAATGAATGCGGCCTGCGTCTGATTCCCGCCCGTGGCGCGTAGGACGGCGACGATGTGGCGCTTTTCCGCTTCGTCGAGACTGATCAGTTCCTCCTCGGCCGGCGCGGATACGGCGGCCGTCTGCGTTTCGGCCGATGGCGCGATGTCGCGTAGCGCACTCGCCGCGGCCACCGGATCGACGAGCGCCCGGGAGTCGATGATGGTGCGCCGGATGACCTGTTCCAGCTCGCGAACGTTGCCGGGCCAGCGATGCGCGGCCAGGACGTCGAGCACTGCCTGCGACGGTCCCGGAATCGACTCGCGTTTCATCTCCGCGGCGATGCGGCGCCGGAAGTGGTCGGCGAGCAAGGGGATGTCGGAGGCCCGTTCGCGCAGCGGCGGGACGGCGATCTCGTATCCGGCCAGCCGGTAGTACAAGTCCTCGCGAAACCTGCCGTCGGCGACTAGCCGCTTGATGTCGCGATGTGTGGCCGCGATGAGCCGGACGTCGACGCGATGACTTTTCTCAGCGCCGAGCGGCGTGACGATTCCATCCTGCAGGAAGCGAAGGAGCTTGACCTGGAAGGCGGGCGAGATGTCGCCTATCTCGTCGAGAAAGAGCGTGCCGCCGTCGGCCTGGGAGAGTGCGCCGCGCCTGTCCTGCCGTGAATCGGTAAACGCTCCCCGGGTCGAGCCGAAGAGCTCATTCTCGAGGAGCGTGTCGGGGATCGCGCCGCAGTTGATGGCGATGAACGGTCCGGAAACGCGGTCTCCGAGGTCGTGAATCGACTGCGCCACCAACTCCTTGCCGCTGCCGCTCTCGCCGAGAATCACCACCGGTACGTTGAGCGAAGCCACGCGGGCGATCGCTTTGTACATGGCGATCATCGACGGGTGCGATCCGACGATGCGCGATGCGGGGCCGGTCTCGATCTCGACTTCGTCGGCAACGTGGCCGCCGAGGGCGGCACGGACGCGCGCGATCAACTCGCCGAGGTCGAAGGGCTTGGCCAGATAGTCGAAGGCACCGATGCGCTGCGCCAGCGCGGTGGTCTCGATCGTTCCCCGCGCGGTCATCAGGATCACGCGCGGCGGATCGCGGCGCTCGGCGATCGCCTGGAGCAGCGTCAGGCCGGTTTCGCCGGGCATGTAGATATCGCTGAGGACGACGTCGACGCGATGCGCGCGGAGCAGTTGCAGCGCGGAGGTGACGTCGCCGGCCTGCAGCGTTTTCAGACCGACTTTCTCCAGCGCCATGGCCGCGCTCTCGCGGATGCCGGCATCGTCATCGACCACGAGCACCGTCGCCATCTACATCGCTCCTGCTTTGGCCGCTTCGGCCGCCAGCGGTAGTGTGATCCGGAATCGCGAGCCGCCGCCTGGCATCGGCTCGACGCCTGCCGTACCGCCGTGCCACCGCGCGATCTCGGCGACGAGCGAGAGTCCCAGGCCGAGGCCGTTTGTCCCCGCCGCGGTCGTCCCTCGCACGAAGCGTTGAAAGATGCGCTCCCGATCCGCTTCGGCAATGCCGGGACCGCGGTCTTCGACGATGACGGCCGCATCGCCGCCGCTGCGCGCGACACGAACGGTGACCGGCGCCGGTGCCGAGGTGTATTTCAGAGCGTTGCCGACGAGATTGTCGACTACGCGCTCGATGAGCGCCGCGTCAGCACGGACGAGAAGTTGCGGATCGGCAGAGACGAACAATGTGCGGTCAGTGCTGGCGCGCAGAAAATCGATGCGCGCCGCGACGAGGGCTCCGAGGTCTATGACGGACGAGGAGGATGCAAAGTCCCGAAGCGGCAGACGCTCGAGATCGAGCAGGGTACCGACCATCGTCTCCAGCTTCCCCGCTTCGTGTTCGAGGAGCGACGAGACGCGCTTGCGCTCCGCGTCGGTGAGCTCGAATCCACCCATGAGCTGCGTGAGACTGCGCATCGAGGCCAGCGGCGTCCTGAGCTCGTGCGCAAGCACGCGTTTCGATTCCGCATCGCGCTCCCGGTGGTCGATGTAGCGCTCTTCGCTGCTGCGCAGAGCGGCGATGATGGTCCTCGTCTCGATCCCGGCTACGGCGAGCGCGGAGGAAGCGATCAATGTCACGAACGGGATGGCGATACCATCTGCAAGCAGCAGGAATCCCCCGGCGATGATGGCAATGATGACGATCGCGGCGGCGATGCGCCGGCGGCGGACGAGGACGATCGCGCCGACAGCAACAGAGGCGAAGAGGCCACCCACGATGGGCGGAAGCTCGCGAATGACGTCGCCGCGGATGATCGATTCGGCCGCGGCGGCATGAACGGTCACACCGGGGTCGGGCCTGTGGCGCGTGGTGGTGGGAGTCAGAACGCGGTCGCCGAGGGCGAACGCGGTCGGGCCGATGAACACCAGCTTGCCGTGCAACCGCGAGGAGAGCGCGGCATGGCGAAGAAGATCGGCGGCGCTGATCGCCGGGATGGCGTTGGGACGGGTCCGGAACGACGGCGAGATCGACAAACCGACAGGGGTGGGCGCTCCGGTGATCAGCGACGCCGCGTCGATCGACAACGCCGTGAGCGCACGGTCGCCGCTCTGTTTCGTCGAGGAGAGCCGCCGGAGGATGCCGTCGTGGTCGAGCTCGAAGTTCCCATGCGCCGCCACCATCGCCTGCGCCAGCGACGGCCCGGGCACGAGCCAGCGGCCATGTTCATCGACGACCGCGACGGCGAGCACGGGCAGGCGCCGCGCCGCGGCCGCGAGCTGTTCATCTCCCGGCCGGGCTTCGGCGAGGAGGATGTCGAGGACGGCGCCGCGCGCGCCGGCATCGGCAGCGCGGTTCACGATGGCCGCGAGTGTCGCACGGTCCCACGGCCATGGGCCGATCGCGCGCAACGACTGCTCGTCGATGGCCACGACCACGGTCGCCGCCGCCGCGCGCGGCGGTAGAAGCCGCAAGGCTGCGTCACGCGCCGGTAACTCGAGCGCGTCGAGGAGATCAAACGCGAGCAGCAGCATGACGGCGACGCCGGCCGCCGCCGCGATCCAGAGCGCGGTGCGCCTGCGCAGCATGGAGGTATGGTCGCACACAGCACAGACAAGAGTGTCTGTGCCCTGGAGATTGGACAGCTACGACGCCGCTATCGCGGCGCTGGAGGCAGTCAACCTGCCTCTCGGAGGCAGTTAATACGCTCCTGGAGGCAGTTAACACGCTACCGGAGGCAGTTGAACAGCCTCTCGGAGGCAGTTAATACGCTCCCGGAGGCAGTTAAACAGCCTCTCGGAGTCCGTTAATACGCTCCTGAAGGCAGTTAACACGCTCCCGGAGGCAGTTAAACTGACTCCCGGAGGCAGTTAACACGCTCCCGGAGGCAGTTAAACAGCCTCTCGGAGTCCGTTAACTGCCTCCGGGAACGAGTAACTGACTCTGGGAACGAGTCAACTGCTTCTGGTGAAGCAGCTTACTCGTTCCCAGAGTCAGTTACTCGATCCATTCTGGAGAGGAATCGATCCAATCTGATGCGGTATCGATCCAATCTGATGCGGTATCGAATCAATCTGATGCGGCATCGATCCAATTTGATGCGGTATCGAATCAATCTGATGCGGTATCGATCCAATCTGATGCGGTATCGAATCAATCTGATGCGGCATCGATCCAATTTGATGCGGTGTCGAATCAATCTGATCCGGTATCGATCCAATTTGATGCGGTATCGAATCAATCTGATGCGGCATCGGTCCAATTTGATGCGGTATCGAATCAATCTGATGCGGCATCGGTCCAATTTGATGCGATTTCGGTCCGTTTGGAGCGGTATCGGTCCAATTTGATGCGATTCCGGTCCCAGCCCTGGCGAAGCCGGCGAAATTTGCCGCGTTCGCACGTCGTAACGTCCAAACTCCAGTGCCGGCGAAGCCGGCTTGACTGGAGATTGGACGTTACGACGCCGCGAGATTCGCGGCCGGAGCGCTGGCGTCTCGCCGCTGAGGGTTGCGAGGGAATGTTTGGTTTGGGCCCGTACGGGGGCGAGACGCCCCCGGGCCAGCCGGCGAGACGCCAGCGCTCCGGCCGCGCTTACGGCGGCTTCGCCGCCGGTTCGCCGGCTCCGCCGGCGAAAGCACAGACAAGATGTCTGTGCCCTAATTTCTTACCAGGGTGCCGGCCAGCTCCGCGCGCAGCAGCTTTCCCAATGGCGAGCGGGGGATCGCATCAACCCGATGAATCGCACGAATCCGCTCGAACGGATGAACGCGCGAATTGAATGCATCGGCGAAGGTTGGCTCGATCGTCGTGGCGAGATGGATCACATGCCCGAGGCGTTCGTCGGGCATGGCCACGATCGCCGCATCGTCACCTGCCAGTTCGTGCAGTATCCGATCGAGGCGTTTGAGGTCGACCGACTCACCTCCGATCTTGACGAAGTCTCCGGCGCGGCCGTCGACTCTCAGCATTCGTCCGCCGACTTCGCCAAGGTCCTCGGAGATGAACCAGCCGTCGATCTTCGGATCGATCAGGCCTTCATCCGTGGCGTAGCCGGTGAAGAGTGATGGGCCGCGAAAAGCGAGGCGGCTATCGGATTCGCGGCGTGCTTCGATGTGCGGGAGGAGGAGGCCGTTGACCGAGATCGTCGAGCAGCATTCGCTCATGCCGTAGCTGGCCAGAACCGGCCAGCCGGAGGCCGCTACCGGGTCGAACGCACCGCCGCCGACGAGGATCGCCCGTAACGTCGAGGGCGGCTTTAGTCCCGAGGCGATCAGGTCCCGTACCTGAGCCGGCACGAGCGAGGCGAGCGTGGCCTCGGATTCGACAAAGGTCCGCGGGTCCCACGGCATCGGCAGAACGCGCGCGCCGGCGAGATAGCAGCGCGCGTAAACGCCGAGACCGCCGACGTGGAACGTTGGCAGCACCGCCGCCCAGACATCCCGCGACGTCACCTCGAGCCGCTCATTCACACCGGCGGCGGAAGCGAGGATGGCTTGCTTCGACAGCGCCACGAGCTTGATCGCGCCCGTCGCTCCCGAGGTGGCGACGAAAACGTGCGCATCAAGGTCCGGTACGAGCCGCTCCAACCGTTCGCGCTCCTCGGCGGGCATGCGCGGGTTGAGGAGGAGGTGGGAGGCAGAGGATTGGAAGTCGATCATGGGTTACCGCGCGGCTTCGCGGCGGTCGGAGCGCTGGCGTCTCGCCGGCTGGCTCGGCGGCGTCTCGCCGCTGAGGCTACGAGCGAATGTGCGGCGTCTTGCGGACCGGGGGCGAGACGCCCCCGGGCCAGCCGGCGAGACGCCAGCGCTCCGTCGCGCTATCGTCATAGCGTTCGCCAAGGCAATTTCTCCAACAGATCATCGAACCCCCATCCCTTCCCGCTCGGGGGGACGAGTCTCGCTCCGTCGATCCGCATTCGATTGATGAAGGAATCGGGCTCGAAGAGCACGTGCGTGACGAGGCCGCACGTCGTGGTGATGCCGGCGGTTGCGGCGGCGTAGGCGGCGCAAAGCTGACCGATGGGATGGTCCATGTAGGAGGTGACGACGAGCTCTGAATCCGTCCGAGGGATCTCCTCGATTGCGGGCTTGATGACGAGGACATCGGCTCCGTTTCTTTGCCCCGCAACACCCGCGCGATCCAGAGCCAATCGCAACCCGGTGCGGACACGGAGCTCGGTCCACGTGGCCGCTTCGTACGGACACGGATCCTCGATGAAGTCGATTCGCTCGCGTGGGAGGGTTGCAGCGATCCGCACGAATTCCTCCGGCGTGAGCGTAGCGTTGAAGTCGATCCTCAGGCGGACGTGCTCGGGGATTCGATCGATGCTCTTCAGCTTGACTGTATCGAAGCCGCCGGGAGGATCTGGGCCGGGCCAGTGGCTCGGCGGGATGGTGAGGCCGTCGAAAAGGCTCCGGCCATCATGGCGGGCGGCAGCATCGATCGCAGCGAACCTGAGGGACGCTCGCGTGAGCGGCGTTGTCTCACCGCGGGCGAGCATCGCCAGTTGCTCGTCGAGTGGTGCGTCGCCGAGCTCGGACCAGGGATGAATGTCGGCGAAACCGCCATCGACGCGGATCAGCGCGCCGCGGCGTGGCCCTTCGGCAGCGATGGCGCTGAGCCGGCGTTTCGATTTCAGCTCGTATCTCCAGTAGTCAACCAAGAGCCGCTCCCGCCACATAGAGGATTCCGAAGATCCATTCCAGCACGCCGGCCAGCGCCAGACAGCGATTGAGCTCCGTGCCGCGGCTGCGGGCGACTCGCAGGAGGAGCGCCAACGCCGGAATGAGAGCGAGCATCGGGATAGCCAGATTCCCCGATCCGCGGAGGTACGCGACTGCGGCGACGCAGAGAAACGGCGTCAGCGCGAAGGTCACGATCTCGGCGTGCGCGAAGACCGCGCCGAAACGCGCGGCCAGCGTCCGTTTGTTGCTGGCGCGGTCGTTATCGATATCGCGCAGGTTGTTGATGGCCAGGATTACGACGGCCAGCGATCCGACGGCGAAGCCGCCGATCCAGGCGGTGGGATCGAGCGTCAGACGTTGCAGATAGAACGATCCACAGACGGCGACGAGGCCGAAGAAGATCATGACGAAGACTTCACCGAGTCCGTGGTATGCGAGCGGATACGGTCCCCCGGTGTAGGCGTAGGCGGCCGCGATCGATGCGATGCCGATCGCGGCGATGGGCCAGCCGCCGCGGAGGATGAGTGGGATCCCGCAGAGCGCGGCCAGAAAGAAACAGACGTATGCACCGCGCAGCACGGCCTCGGCGCTGAGCAGGCCGGCGGCCGTCACGCGCAACGGTCCCAGGCGCGTATGCGTGTCGGCGCCCTTCCTGAAGTCGAGCGCATCGTTGACGTAGTTTGTACCGATCTGGATGAAGACCGCGCCGAGAAGCGCAAAAACGAACGGCTGCCAATGCATCGTGGCCAGGTCTCGGAACGCCAGGGCAGTGCCGACGAGCACGGGCGTGACCGATGCAGCGAGCGTTTTCGGGCGTGCGGCGAGGAGCCAGTTCTTCATTGCGCTTCGCGCGTTGTCTGCGGCTTCGCCGCGTTGTCTGCGCTCCGCGCGTTATCTGCGCACGGCGCGTGGCCCTTTTAATCTACAGCCTTGCGTCGGCGTAAAGCTAATGACCACGCGCGCCGCAGCACGCAAACAACGCGCGTAGCGCAGACAACGCCGAAGGCAGACAACGCGCGTAGCGCAGTTACGGGAATCTCGGGAATTTCTTGAAATCAGGCTTGCGCTTTTCGATGTAGGCGTTGCGCCCTTCCTGTGCTTCCTCGGAGAGGTAATAGAGCAGGGTGGCGTCGCCACCGAAGTCGAGAAGGCCTAGCTGCCCGTCGCAGTCGGCGTTCATGGCTGCCTTGAGGAAGCGCAAGGCCATCGGCGAGAGGGCGAGCATCTCGCGGCACCATGTCATCGTCTCTTCCTCGAGCCGGGCAAGCGGCACGACGGTGTTGACCAGGCCCATCTCCAGCGCCTGCTGCGCGTCGTACTGGCGGCAGAGGAACCAGATCTCGCGCGCTTTTTTCTGGCCGACGATGCGGGCCAGATACGACGAGCCGAGGCCGGCATCGAAGGAGCCGACGCGCGGGCCGGTCTGGCCGAAGCGGGCGTTGTCGGCGGCAATCGTCAGATCGCAGACGACGTGCAGTACGTGGCCGCCGCCGATGGCATAGCCGGCAACCATGGCCACAACCGGCTTGGGCATGCTGCGGATCTGTTTCTGGACGTCGAGGATGTTGAGGCGCGGGATCTTTTCTTTCGGATCGATGTAGCCGCCCTTTCCGCGGACGCGCTGATCGCCTCCAGAACAGAAAGCGTCTTCTCCTTCACCGGTAAGTACGATGACACCGACGTCGGAGTCGTCGCGGGCCATGTCGAGCGCTTGTTTCATCTCGCCGACGGTCAGCGGACGGAAGGCGTTGCGAACCTCCGGGCGATTGATGGTGATCTTGGCGATCCCGTCGCTCGTGCGCTCGTATTTGATGTCCTGAAAGTCGTGAAGCTTGATCCAGTTCTCTGCCATGGCCGCGAGGCTATCAAGGGCGGCGCACTACATCAACGGCACGCTGGTGCGCTGTCCGGCGGCGATGCCCTTCTTGAAGACCGTCACGTCGAGAGCCGAGGCGCCGAAGGCATGGTCGATCTGGAGGACGACTTTCGTGACGCCGTTGCCTTCCGTGACACCGAGAACCTTCGTTTGCGGCCTGGTCTCAAACGTCAGGTCGGCCCGTTGCGCTCCGAAGATGAAGAGCGCGACCTTGCGCGATCCGCTGCTCGTGTCGAGGGTGGCGGTCGGGGAGAACGTCCGGCCGCCGTACTCGAAGGGGTAATCGACATTCTCCCGGCGAAGCCCGCGCACGAGGAGCCATTTACCGTCTTCATCGATCGGAATCGGCGGCAGGATGGCGATCTGTCCGGCCGCGGGAACGGTGATGTTGACGCGGGCGTAGCCGCGCTTCTCGGCTGCTTCCGCGGCGCCGCGGTCGGGGTCGCCGGTGCGAATGAGCGCTTTCACCGCGTATCGGCCGGGAGGCAGCATGAGCGTGCCGTAGTAGCGGATTCCTGTCTTGCGCACCTTCTCGCCGGCCTTGGCCACTTCCACGGTCAGGCAGTCGTAGAGACGGTCGCGCACGACGCCGTTCATGTCGAAGGCGTAGATGAAAACGTCGGCCCCGCCGATGGTCGCGCTCGTCTCGCGAATCAGATCGGCGCCGTTGATGTCGATGACGACCGGCACCTGCGCGGATTTGCCGGCCGCGGTGGGAGGGAAGGGGGCGGCCAGCAAATTGATACGGAGGTCGTGCTGGGGCGTGTCGTTGACGATGATCTGCGCATTGGTCAGCGAGCGCTCGACCGGCGTGTCGCGCCCCTGTTCAAAGTACCCGGCGCCCTGCACTACGCGCGCGTTGTCCGGCACGTTCACCAGCCTGACGCTAACGTTGTGGAACGTACCGGGTGCGTGGTCGGAGACGTGAAAACCGAGGACGTAGACGACTTCCTGCTGACGAAGGATACGGGCGAGGTCGTCGTGCAATTCACCACTCTGCAAGACCTCGCCGCCGGTCGGCCGCACGAGTAGGAACAGACTGGCGTTGGAGTTGATGTTGGAGACCGCTGCAGAGTTGTCCTGCACATTGATGGCGTGAAGGACGACGTCCGAGACGCGGAAGTTGTCCGTCATCCGGTCGATGATCTGCTCTTTGGCGTTATGCGTGTCGCCGGTCTGCAGGAGATGAACGTCAAATCCTTCCGAGAGGAGAACGATCTGTTTGCGGCCCGGCATCATGCGCAGCGAGCGGGCCAGGTTGCTGATGGAGTCGATTTCGCGCTCGATCCGCTGGGGATCGTTGAAACTGGATTTCTGATGAGTTTGGCTCTGCGCTTCAGGCTCTTTGACGATTGGTTCACTGCCGAGCCGAAGAGGATCGGAACTGCGGAACGAGACCGGATTGCCGATCGCCGATGCGACGAGCGGGCGATCCGTGGTGAACGCCGTGACGAAGCGGAACCCGCGATCCGGATTGACCGTGGCGACGGCGATGAGATCGTGCGGCCCTGCAATCTCATTCACGAAACGCCGCGCTGCATCCTGAGCGCGCGGCAGTGAAACCGAAGAGGTGAAGCCGAGGTCGAACAGGAGGACGTAGGAACGGCGCGCGGCAGGATTCATCGGCGCGATGGCGCTCGCCTGGCTGTCCGAGGCAAAGTCGACGACGTCGAGCGAGGTGATGGGCTGCTTCTTCTTTTCGTCGTACAGCGCGAAGTTCGCCGCGGTCAGTCCGCGGACGGGACTGCCCGAGGCATTGACGACGGTGACCGGGAACGCCACAGGGCGCGCGTCGACCGCCGCGCCCGATTGGGCGAGCGTGGCAATCGCGATCAGCGACGTGGCGACAAGGACGAGAACGCGGCGCATCGTGGATCGCTACGGCCTCACCACGGCCACGGTAGTCGTCTGCGCCTCAGCCACGCCCTTCTTGTGCACCGTGACCTGAAGCGAGGAAACCTGCGCCGGGTCGTCGAGCTGGAGGACGAGCTTCGTGCCGCCGGTCATCGGAATCGTGCCGAGCAACTTCGTCTTCGGCGTCGTCTCCCAGGTCAGCTCGTTCGCGGTTGCGCCGTAAACGATCAGAGCGACTTTGCCCGATGCCGTCGCGCTCGGAATGAAGTTCTGCCCGTTCAGTTCGAACGGATAGCCGGCTTTGGCACCACGGTCCGCACCTTTCACGAGAATCCACTTCGGCTCTTCATCGATCGGGATCGGTGGCAGGACGGAGACATCGCCGGGCTTCGGCACGATCACGTTGACCCGTCCGAAGCCGCGCTTTTCCGACTCGCCGGAATTCTTCTTGTCGCTCTCACCCGCCCGGACCAGCGATTTGATCGCGTACGTGCCCGGCGGCAGAACGAGTGTGCCGTAGTAGCGGACCCCGCCGGAGCGAAGCCGGTCGCCGACTTTCGACAGGTCTAGCGTGAGCCGTTGGTAAAGGCGATCGCGCACGATTCCGTCGGAGTCGAATGCGTAGACGAAGATTTCGGCGGCAACCGAGTTTCCTTTGGCCTGACGGGCGAGGTCGGCGCCCCGGAGATCGAGGATTACCGGCACCTGCGAGTTGCCGTCGCCCAGGGGAAAGGGGGCAGCGAATGCAGCCATGTGCACATCGTCCTGAGGGACGTCGTTGACGATGACTTCGGCCGTGGTCAGCGAGCGCTCGAGAGGGCTCTCAGCGCCGTTCTCGTAGTAACCCAGGCGGTACGAGACGCGTCCGGGCGAGTTGACCAGCTTCACTTTCAGATCGTGGAACTTGCCGGGGCTCTTGGTCGGTGACTGGAAGGCGAGGACGTAGACCACCTCCTGCGCACGGAGCATGCGATCGAAGCTGGCCTTGAGGTCGTTCGAGTTCTCGAAGACTTCGCCGCCGGTGGGGCGGGAAAGGACGAAGAGTCCGGCGTTGGAGTTGAGGTTGGCCCCCTCCACACCGTTTTGAACGCGCACACCCTGGATGTCGATGGCATCGAGGACGACGTCCGAATTACGAAATGCCTGCGCCATCCGGTCGAGGATCGATTGGCTGGACGTGTTGCCGTACTTTTCATTGGTATCGATGTTCCAGACCTCTCCCGAGGCGGTGGCGGCGAAATCGCGCGCGTTGGCGGCGGCGTCGCGCGCATCACGCCCTTGCAGGTATTTCGCGTTGAAGCCCTCGGTCAGGAGGATGACCTGCTTGCGGCCCGGGACCGCGCGGAGCGTCTTTGCCAGATCGCCGAGATAGTCGATCTGCTTTTCGACTCTGGCACGAACGAACTCCTCGTTGTCGCGCGCCAATCGCTGTCCGGTTTCGGCCATCTCGGCCTTCGCCGCAGCGTCACCGCGCGACATGGGCATCATCGGTGGCGCTTCCCGTGCAAACTCGGTGTCTCCGCTCGCCAGCTCGGCGACGAAGGTCTTGTTTCCGATCTGCAGCGGATCGCTGCCACGGAAACTGCGCGGATCGTTGATGGCCGACGCGACGAGGTCGTGGTCGGTGGTGAACGCGGTGAGGAGCCGGAAGCCGCGATCGGTGTCGATCGTCCCGACACCGACGAGGTCTCGAGTTTGTACTGCCGTGGCTACAAAACGGCGCGCCGCGTCCTGGGCGCGCTCGAGTGAATGCGGAGTGGAGAAGCCGAGGTCGAAGAGAAGGAGGAACGATCGCCGCGCCGCGGGGTTGAGCGGCGAGATGGCGTTCACGGCCTCCTTCGATCCGAAGTCGATCTTGTCGAACGAGGTGATGGCCTGTTTCTTCCCGCCGTCATACACCTCGAAGTTCGCGGCCGTCAGTCCGCGAATGGGATTGCCGCTCGAGTCGACGACCGACACGGGCACTTCGACGATGTTGACGTTCACGGTCTCGCGCAACTGCGCGAATGCCGTTGCTGCAAAGAGCAGCACGACAGCCGCCGCTGTGTAGAACTTCATGTTGTTCTCCTGTTTTACCGGACGACCAGCGGCACGCTCGACTTTCGGCCGTCGACCGAGCCCTTCTTGTGCACGATCACATCAAATGAGGCCGGACCCCTCTGCAGATCGGCAGGAGAGTAGTCGAAAACAAGCTTCATAACGTCCTGCCCCTGCAGGCGCTTGACGAGCGACGGCGCTCCCGCGTGCGACCCGGCCGCATCGGTCACGGCCGTATCCCATGTCAGCTCGTCGGGCGAGACGTTGAAAACGAAGAGGGCCACGCGGCGTGGATGTCCATTGCTCACCTGCGCGCTGGCGCTGGGCATGAACGGCTCGCCGTTGATATGGAATGGATAGCTCCCGGCATCGTCCCGAGATCCGCCCCGGACCACGACCCATGCCGATGGATCGTCGAGAAACATCGGCGGCAGGAGAGCGACGTCGTAGGAGGTGGGGACGTCGATGTCGGTCCGCACGAAGCCTTTGCGCTCCGTTCCCGCGACGCGCACAAGGGTCTTGAGTGCATATTTGCCAGGCGGGAGACTGAGCGTCGGGAAGTATTTGATGCCGTTGTGGCCGGCCAGTTTGGCGATTTCGATCGTGAGCCGCTGAAACGAACGGTCACGGACGATGCCTTGATCGTCGAAGGCATAGACGTAGATCTCGGCGATGACGTCTTTCGTTTTCGCATCGCGTACGAGACCTTCGGCGCCTATGTCGACGACCATCGGCACTCGGGAGTTGCCGCTTCTGGCGGGGAAAGGCGCCGCCAGCGTGGCCACCTGAACGTCGTTCTGTGGGACGTCGTTGAGAACGATCTCGGCGTTCGAAAGTGAGCGTTCCAGCGCACTCTCGGTCCCCGATGAGTAATAGCCGGCGCGATGGAAGACACGCGCGCCGGGAACGCCGGTGACGCGCACTTTCAGCTCGCGGAACTTCCCGTCGTTCGACGCCGGCGCGCGGAAGCCGAGGACGTACACCATGTCCTGCGCACGAAGCATCTTCTCCAGATCGGCATTGATGTTGTTGGAGTTCTTGAAGACTTCGCCGCCGGTGGGAGCGGAGAGGAGGTGCAGAGCATCGTTGGAATTGATGCGTGCGCCGTTTTCATCGCTCTGCACGCGCACTCCCTGGATGTCGACGGCGTGGAGTACGACGTCCGAGCCGCGCAGACTGCGCGCCATCTCTTCGAGAATCGTCAACGTCTCCGAACTGCCGTAGCGCGCGTCGCTGTCGAGGCGCCAAATGTTGCCCGCAGTGGCCTGATTCAGGTCTTCCTGCTCCTCCGCGCTGGAGTGCGCGTCGCGTCCCCGAACCAGCCGTGGGTCGAAGCCTTCCGAGAAGAGGATCACCTGTTTGCGCCCGGGAAGAACGCGCAGCGTGCGGCCGAGATCGGACAGAAGACGCATCTGGCGCTCGATGCGCGACCGGTTGAACTGGTCGTTCTGCCGCTTCTCACCAAGAGCGATATCAATAGCGGAATCGCTACGGTCGTCGGCCGGCTTGCGAATCGCCGCATCGGGCGAAATCATCTCCTCCACGCCGCTGCCGCCGGCGATGCGCAGCGGGTCCGCAGAAACGAAGTTGCTCGGGTTGGCGATGGCCGCGCCGAGTAGGTTGCGGTCGGTCGTAAGCGAGGTGACCATCCGGAAGCCGCGCTCGACGTCGATGGTGGCGATCGCGGCCAGGTCGCGGCGCCCCATCCCGCGGGCGATGAAGTTCTTCGCCGCTTCCTGCGCCTTGGATCGTCCCATCGGCGAGGAGAAGGAAAGGTCGAAAAGCAGGATCCAGTTGCGGCGCGCCGATGGGTTGAGCGGCGAGGTGGTTCTGGCTCCCTCGGATGCCAGATCGATGGCGTCGAAGTTCGCGATCGGACGCTTCGCGCCCCGGTCGAAGAGCTCGAAGTTCGCCGCCGTCAGACCGCGTATCGGGTTGCCGGCCCGGTCAACGACCGTGACCGGCACCTCGACCAGGTGAACGTCGATCGTTTCCTTGACCTGTGCATATGCGGCGCTCGTTGCAAGCAGAAAGAAGAAGGCAACGCGGCCAGGCCAGCGCATTTGGATGTTTTCTCCCGAGGTACTGAGCGACAGAATGCCCTAGATCGCCGGGCCATTCCGTTACGGGTCGGTGGCGGTTTTGGCCGGGCGGGAGGTTCGGCGCCGGCGTTTCGTGTTAACCCCGTTCCGCAGCATCCCGCTCCGGAGAATACGCGAGATCTCACCCACGACCTCATCCGTGTTCTTGCCGAAGTGGTCTTTGACGCCGAAGATGATCTCGATGGAGAAGTAGTTGTAGAAAATGCGCGTGGCCAGCATCACCGCCGAAATCGGCGAAAGGCCTTCCTGAAGCCGGCCGGCCAGATCGTCTTCCATGCCGTGTTTCTTCATGAACGCGTCGAAGCGGCGGGCCATGTCGGAGTAGAACTTCCGGATGTGTGTGCCGTCGAACTCGACGACGTCGACATAGATGAGGGCGACGTATTCGCGATAGTCCTTCACCGTTTCGCGCGCGGCCCTGCCGAGCTCTTCGAGGTTCTCGGGAAACGTGCCGGTGGCGAGGGCTCGGTTGAACGGGAAGTCGGGACTGGACATTGCCTGGAAGTACTGATCGAGCAGCGCGCGGAAGATCGTCTCCTTGTCGGAGAAGTGGTGATAGACGTTTCCCTTCGAGAGGCCGGCGTCTTCGGCGATGTCGCGCACGCTCGTGGCTCCATAGCCGCGGTGCGAAAAGAGCTTGAGCGCGGACTCGAGGATTTGTGTCCGGCTGCGCTCGGATCGTTCTTCCTGGTTCATCGGTGACTCACTCTATCAGCCGCTGAGCAAGCTTCGGCTTTTCGACTTTGCCATACGGCGTCCGCGGCAGGGCATCGACGAAAATGTATCGCTTCGGCAGCTTGAATCGCGAGATACGCGACGCGAGGTACGCGTTCAGCTCCTCCTCGCCGGCGTCGCCGACAATGAAGGCAACCGCGACTTCTCCCCACGTCTCATCGGCGATCGGAATGACGGCGGCATCGGCTACGCGTGGATGCGAGACGAGCTCCGCCTCGATCTCAGCAGGATAGACGTTGACGCCGCCGCTGATGAACATCTCTTTCCTGCGCCCGGCGATGTAGAAGAATCCTTCGTTGTCGCGGCGGGCCAGGTCGCCGGTGTGCAGCCAGCCGTCGTCATCAAAGGCCGCGCGGGTCGCTTCCGGGTTGTTCCAATAGCCGAGCGCGACGTGCGGGCCGCGTATCCACATCTCGCCGATTTCGCCCGTTGCGACGTCGCCTCCGTCGTCACCGGCGATGCGAACCTCGGTGAACATCATCGGCCTGCCGATCGATCCTGCCTTGCGCCGCGCGTCGTCGATCGTCATGGAGAAGCAGTTCACGCCGGCCTCCGTCATCCCATAGCCCTGCTTCATCTCGACGCCGCGCGTCTGGTACGCCTCGATGATGTAGTGCGGCAGCGGCGCGCCGCCGGAGATGAACCAGCGGACGTGGCTGAGATCGGTCGTCGCGAACTCCGGTGCGTCCATCAGCATCTTCAGCGTCGTCGGCACGCCGAGGACGACCGTGCAGCGCTCGCGCTCGACCGTCCGCAAGACCTCGGCGGCGTCGAAGCCTCGATGCAAGATGATCGTGCCGCCCACCGTAAAGATCGGAATGAGAAACGCGGCCACGCCGCCGGCGTGGTAGAGCGGCGTGTAGATCGGACTGACCTCGTCTTCGCGCAGTCCCCAGTTGACGGCCGTGTTGTAGCCGTTCCAGTAGAGCTGACGCTTCGGGATCATCACGCCCTTGGGTTTGCCAGTAGTGCCGGAGGTGTAGAGGAGGCAGTAGGGGTCTTCGGGGCTCTGCCTGGGAGCGCGTGCGTCCCGCACGCCGTTGATGCTCGACGTGCTCTCCACTGGCAAGACCAGATCGGCGAACTCCGGACCACGGAAGCAGATCTTCATCCCGCAGTCGTCGACGATTTGCCGAAGCTCATGGACCGTCGCCCTTGTCGATAGCGGCACAACGATCGCTCCGCACTTCGCGGCAGCGAAGAAGAGTGCAAGAAAGTCGACCGAGTTGTGGAAGAGGATGCCGTAACGGTCGCCGGGGCCGGCGCCGGCGGCGATGACCGCGGCGGCGGCACGCTCGGTGCGGGCGTTCAGCTCGAAGTAGCTGATCCGCTCGCCGGTCTCGGTGGCGACAAGGGCGATTTTGCCGGGAGTGAGACGAGCCCGCTCCGCGAGCAGGTCTCCATCGAAGATCACGGGAGCGCCTCGCGCAACAGGCGCGTGAATTCCGCCGGCGCCTGCCGGTGGGGGATATGCGCCGCCTTGTCGATGATGTGCAGCGTCGATCCCGGCAGGTGTTTCCGCAGTGCTTCGGCGTATGCAATCGGAAGGAGCCCGTCGTGCGCACCCCAGATCAGCGTCACAGGCATGGTGATGTCGTGCAGCCGAGTGTCGACGACTGCGAAGATCACGCCGGCCTGTAGTACGCGCGCCTGCGGCATCTTCGCGGCATCTTTCAGCATCGCGTCGACCAGGTAGTCCGCGATCGGCGTGTCAGGACCATGCACCATCCGAAGCAGCTTCAACGCTTCCTCTCGGTTCTTGGGGAAGAGGGGTACGTGACTCACGTCCCACGACATGCCGCTGGCGTCTTCCAGCACGAGGCGGGAGACGCGTGCCGGATGGTCGGCGGCGTAGAGCATGCTTACCCATCCGCCCATCGAGTTGCCGACCAGAACGATCGGTTTCTCCGGCGATTCGCGATCGATGACGGTTTGCAGAGCCTTGACCAGCAACAGCATCGGCAGCGCCCCGGTAGCCGGAGCACTTTCGCCGTGGCCCGGCAGGTCGATGGCGATCACGCGCGAGTCTTTCATCAGCACCGGGATGACCGAGACCCACGTACCTGCCTGATCGTTCACGCCATGGACGAGAACGATCGTCCGGCCGCCGCTGCCACCGGCGAAATAGACGATGCGATTGCCATCGACGTCGATCGTCCTCCTGGCCATACCCGCCCGCGCCAGACCGCGGCGCGTCATCTTCACAAACGCCTCGAGCGGATGACGGCGGACGTATGCGGTCGTCGCGGCAAAGATGCCGATGAGGATGACGACGAGCACTACTGCAAGTTTCATTTGATGAAGAGCCTCGCTCCATCTTCAGCGATCCGGAACGCGACGCCGGCCTGGTTGTAGCCGACGCCGGAGCCGATGAGGACGACCAGGTCACGCGGCTTGATCTTCCCCGCTTGCAGCGCATCGTCGAGCGCCATCGGAATGCACGCCGAACCGGTGTACCCCACGGTCTCCATGATCATGTGCGTCTTGCCCATCGGCAAGCCGAGATCGTTCATTACCAGCTCGATGGTCGGCTTGCGGACCTGAGTGAAGATGAGGAAATCGATGTCGCCTACCGCGAAGCCGCCGTTCTTTGCCACCTGGCGTACGAGCAGCGGCCACCCCTCGTTGTTGATCTCGGGCGGATAGCGGTCGTACATCTTGACGCGCGTGTGGCCGTTGCGGATCGATTCTTCAGTGGTCGGTTCGACCGTGCCGCCGGCATGGATGGCCCAACGCGGCGCGTAGGAACCGTCGGCTCGGAATGCCGAGGAGATAAAGCCCTGCGTTTCGCTCTGCTCCAGCACGGCTGCGCCCGCGCCGTCGCCGTAGAAGAAGATCATCGGGTCGTCGTCAGCGGTGAGTTTGTGCATCAGATAGACGCCGATGACGAGCACGTTCTTCAGGTGCGGGTTGGTAGCCATCATTCCGGCTGCCGAGGAGAACGCGGTAGGGAACGAAGCACAAGCGCAGCCGACGTCGAAGGTGCCGGCGTTTTTCGCGCCGAGCTTCGCCTGCACGATCACCGAGGTGGCCGGCGTGATGTAGTCGGGCGAATCGGTGCCGACGATGATGAGGTCGACGTCTTCCGGCGTTTTACCAGCACGCGCGAGCGCGATGCGGGAGGCGCGCACGGCAAGGTCGGAGGTGACGACGTCGTCCGGTGCCCACCACCGCGCCAGGATGCCGGTGGACGCTTCCATCTTGTCCACGAACTCCGGCGCCGTAACGTCGAAACGCGCACGCAGGTCGTCGTTCGTGACTTTGATCTCCGGAATGTAGGAGCCGGTGGAGACGATGTTTGCGTGCATCAGGTTCCGAGCACCAGCCCGCCGTCGACCGAGAGCACCGCTCCGCTGACGAATTTCGCCGCATCGCTGGCCAGCCAGGCATAGGCATTGGCGATGTCGTCCGGCTCCCCGAGTCTGGCCAGCGGTGTCTTCGCCTCCATGGAGTCGACGACCTTCTGCGGCATGGCACGAACCATCTCGGTGGCGATGAAGCCGGGAGCGACGGCGTTGACGCGGATGCCGTAGCGCCCGAGCTCGCGCGACCACGTCTTCGTGAAGCTGATGACGCCCGCTTTCGTGGCGGCGTAATTGGTCTGTCCGAAGTTGCCGTATAAACCGACGATCGATGAGGCGTTGAGGATCACTCCGCTCCGCGCCTTGATCATGTGCGGCACGACCGCGCGCGTGCAGAGAAAGACGCCTTTGAGGTTGACGTCGATGACGGCGTCGAACGTGGCGTCGTCCATCATGCCGGCCACGCCCTCTTTCCACTTGATGAGCTGCGCGTCGCGAACGATTCCGGCGTTGTTGACGAGAACGTCGATGCGTCCAAACCGGGTCATGACGTCATCGACCGCCCGTTGTACGGATGCGCCGTCGGTGACGTCGACTTTCGGATCCGTGGTGAGGTCCCACGCCACCACGTTCGCACCCTCGGCACGGAAGCGCTCCACCGTGGCGCGGCCGATGCCGGCCGCGCCCCCGGTGACGATGACGACTTTGTCTCTCAGGTTGAGGTCCATGATGCTCCGGGAGTTGCTAGTAAACCCACCGCAGCCCCAACTGAAATTCGCGGGCGGGTAACGTGGCCAGGAACTTTCCATAGTTTGGATTGGCCACGGCTGCTGCCTTCGGATTGGCGATGGTCGGACCGCTGAAGAACTGGCCGCCGGAAACCGACTGGACATCGAAGTTTTTGAAGTTGAAGAGGTTGAAGCCCTCGGCGATGGCCTGCAGCGCGCCGTAGCCGGTCAGCGCGATCTCTTTGGTCAGCCGCAGCGAGACGTTCTTGTACTTCGGACCGTTGTTCGTATTGCGGCCGACACCTGCCGGGCGGTCGGAGTTCTTGCCGTCGCCGTTGAAGTCGTAACCGAGACGCGTCGTCCATGGCTGGCCCGAACCGTACTCGACGATCGGCGCCACCGTCGTCGTCCAGGGCGCGTGGAAGACGCCGCTGAGCACGAAGCGGAGACGCTCGTCGCCGCGGGCGCGGCCGTATTCCTGGCCGATGTCGGCCGGGTCGTTCGGGTAGCCGGTCGGGAAGTCGGGGGAGAAGTCGTCGCTGATGTTCTTCTTGTTGGCGAAGGTCACAGAGGCCGTGACGAGATCGTTCTTGCGCACGCTGCCGTTCAGGCTGAAGACGAGGGCCTTGTACTGCGAGTGGCCGTCGTTTGTGTACATATTGATCTGGTCGAACGCCGTATTCGGACGGACGTGCGTGGCGTTGCCGCTCCAGTTCACGTCGCGGATCACGATCTCGTTCGTGCCCTTGACGTAGACGCCTTCCGTGTCGAGGAACATGCGCGACTCACCGAGTTTCATCGTATATCCCAGCGACGCCTGCGTGGCCTCGGGGGCCTTATACGTCGGCGAGAGGAGAGCGATGGCCGGCTTGGAGACGATGCCGGTCGTGGTCGGGTTATTCGGATCGAGAGTAAACGCCGGGAAGCCAAGAAGCGCGCCGTTGACGCGCGTGTAGGTCACACGGCCGCCGGTGACGCCGTTCTGCTGCAGTTCCGTGAGTGCCGGAACCAGGAGGAAACGTCCCGTGAACCTGCCCGCGCCGCCGCGAAGAACGTTTGTTCCGTCTCCCTTCACGTCGTAGGTGAACGAGGTGCGCGGCTGGATGTTGTTCTTGTCTTCCTTGCGCGGCGTCGGGACGAGCGGATGCGTGAAGCCGGCGTTGTTGCCGTTCGTGTCGAGGTCGTAACGAACGCCGAGGTTCACGAGCAGGTTCGCATTCGGCCGCCACGCGTCTTCGAGAAATGCTCCGTAGATGTCCGTGCTGGTGGCGACGTCGGAGGAACCGACGCCGTATGCGTACGCAAGCGGCAGCGCGGTGGTGTCTGTCAGGTAGATGAAAAGCCCATTCTGATAGGTGTCGATGCGAAGGCGCTCGTGGACGTGCTGCGCGGAGATGCCGGCCTTGAGATCGTGCGACGAGTGTCCGGCCGTCAGGCTGTGGTGGAAGGTGTCGCGCAGCTCGTAGGTGTTTCCATCGCCGAGAAGGTCGCCGAGGATGTTGGTGCCCGTCATCAGCGTGTTTCCGGATGAGAACCACACGGCCGGTCCGCTGCGTGTGTTCGTCGGCTCGAAGAAGCGGCGGTGGCCGAACTGCGCACGTAATTCATTCGAGCTGGAGTTGGAGACGGCGGTGTTGTGCTCGAACGTGCCGTTCCAGTTCTTCCGTTCGAGAGTCTGTCCGTACGAGGCATCGGCTACACCGCCGACGCGGAAGTTGTCTTCGTTGTAGTCCTCGTAAACAGCCTTGAAGCCGGCCGTCATCTTCGAGTTGATGTTCTCCTCGAGACCGCCGTAGAGCAATGTCTGTTTGAAGGGATGGCTGACGTCCGCGGCGAGCGAGGTGTACGCACCGCCCGGGCGGAAGAGAACGATGTTCTTCTCGTCGATCTGTTCAGCCGAGGCAAAGTAGAAAAGCTTGTCCTGCGTGACCGGGCCGCCGAGCGTGAAGCCGAGCTGGTGGCGCGAGTAGTCGTTGTTCTTCTGAAGGTCGAGCGCCCCTTTATCGCGAAGGGCGGCATCGCGGAAGAAACCGAAGACGGTGCCGTGCGTGGTGTTCGTCCCCGACTTGGTGACCACCGAGATTGCTCCACCGGCCGAACCGCCGATCTCGGGGTCGAAACGGTTGGCGATGACGCGGAACTCCTGGACGGCGTCCTGGCTGAAGCGCACGCGCGACAGACCGTTGACCTGGTCGGTGAAGTCGACGCCGTCGACGACGATCGTCGCCTGCGAGGCGTTGCCCCCCGCGCCGACGACCGGGCCGCCGTTGATGAACCGGAAGCCGCCGCGCTCTCGCTGCACGCCGGGCGTGATGAAGGCCAGGCGCTGGAAGTCGCGGTCGGCGACCGGAAGCGATTCGATCTGCTCGGGAACGATGTTCGTCGAGGAGTCGGTCTTGTGGATGTCGACCATTGGCACGGCCGCGTTGACGGTGATGGTTTCGCTGGCTGATTGTTGCAGCGTCACCGCCAGCTTCGCGGTCTGGCCGACGAGCAACGTCAGACTTTGCTCCTTCACCGGGGCGAAGCCTTCCAGCGTGAACGAGACCGAGTATTTGCCGGGAGCGAGAGCGTTGAAGCGTGCCACGCCGGCCGCATCGGTGACGTCAACGGCTTCGAAGCCGGTTTCCGGCCGCCGAACGGTGACGGTGACGCCGGGCAGTGGTGCCTTTGCCTGATCGAGGGCCAGGGCTTCGACGGCCGCTTTGTCGATCTGTGCAAACGAGGGAATTGCGAACAGCATGGCGAGAACGGCGAAGAGCAGTTTGCGCGACATCAGCATCTCCTGTTTCGGTTGACTATTTACCGTCCGACCGGTCGGTATGTTGGAATGGGCGCACTGTAGGCTCGCGGCGATTCCGTGTCAAGTCGGTATCTCGCCGACAAGCTACAATCCCCCTCCCTATGTCCCTTCTTCTGCAGCGCAAAGGCCCTGCCGCCCCCCTGCCCCGTCTCGAAGGAAAAGAAGTTCTCGTCGGGCCGAATCCTGACGCCGCCAAGGTGAAAGGTGTGATGTTCGGAGGGCGCAAACAGCTCCTGAGCGACGTCGCGGGCGAGGAAGGTTTCGCCGCGATGATCGCCAAACTCTCGCCGAGGACGGCCAACTATACGAAGACGCCACTGGCCTCGAGCTGGTGCGAGTTCGCGTCGCTCATCGAGCTCGATCGCACCATCTACGAGACGTTGAAACTGAAACACCCCAACATTCTCGCCTTGATCGGTGCGGCGTCCGCGGAGCTCGGAATCGGCCGCGTCTACAAATCGCTCGACAGCACGGAGCTGGTGAACTTCCTCGAGAGCCAGGCGCTCTTTCACAATCAATTTCAGAAGTTCGGAAATGTCCGTTTCGAGAAGACGCCGAACGGCGGCCGGATGATCTGCAGCGACTATCCCGTCTACAGCCCGATCTACTGCGCCAGCGGGGTCGGCTTCTATCTCGAATCGATTCTCCGCCATGGCGGCAGCGAACCGAACGTCGTCGAAACAAAATGCCAGACGCTCGGTGACGCGTTCTGCTCGTTTGAGATGACGTGGAGGTGATGCGGTTTCGGGGCCTCGCGGTTGCTTTTGAGGTCTCGTGGTTGCGGGGTCGCGCGGTTGGTGAGTTGCAGAGTTTCTGATCCAACCACACACCGCGAGACCGCGTAACCCCGAGACCGCGAGACCCCCAAACCATGCACTGCGCGATCCACGACGGCGAGGTATTGCGCGTCGGTGGCGTCGAGCTGCAGGCGATTGAGACACCGAGCCATACGCCGGAATCGATCTCCTGGCTGGTGAGCGAGAACGGCCGGCCGACGAAGCTCATGACCGGCGATACGCTGTTCATCGGCGACGTCGGCCGCCCCGACCTCGCAGGCTCCCGCGGTTACACCACCGAGCAGATGGCCTCGATGCTCTTACGTTTCCCCCCGCCTTCCCAACGTCCGCTCCACCACCGCCAGCCTTGCCAGCAACTCCGACTGTCCTCGCAGCAGTGCGGCGATCTCCATCTCGGACTTCAGGTTGACCTGGTAGTCGTTCTCTGCCAGCAGCTTGTCTTTCGCTGACTGGCGGTTCTGACTCATCATGATGATCGGCGCCTGAAGCGCCGCCACCGACGAAAGGGCGAGGTTCAAAAGGATGAACGGATAGGGATCGAAGTTCGCCATGCGGGCGACGTTGATGGCCATCCAGACGGTCATGAAGACCGAGGCGAGGATGATGAACGGCCACGAGCCGCCGAATGCCGCCACACGATCGGCGATGCGCTGGCCGTAGGTCAGGCTCTCTTCCTGCTCCTGCAGCACGTTGCGCGACACCTGCCGCGACATCAGCTCGTTGGTCTGGCGCAAGCGGTCGCCCATCTCCTCGATGATGCGCAGCGCCGCGGCCGGGTTCTTGTGGACGAAGTCGACGAGGTCGTCGCGGTCGAGGCGGATCACATGTGTGTGCTTGACCGCGGTGGCAGTTGCCGAGCGTGGCGCTCCATCGAAGAGAGACAACTCGCCGAAGTACTGGCCGTTGAACAGCGTGGTCAGCACAACCTTGCCCACTCCCTCACCGTACGCGATTTCCACCGCCCCCTCTTCGATCACCAGCAGCGATGAACCTTCGTCTCCCTGACGGAAGATGACGTCACCAGGGTCGTACTCGGCCTCCTCGAGGCGGATGGTGAGGCCGTTCAGATCGTCCTGTGTGAGCGATTCAAACAGCGGAATGTTCGCGAGAAGCTCCTGTCTCGTCATGCGACAGAAGAGTACGTCAGCGCCGCGCTTCCTCCAAGCGTGACGCTCGATCTGCTCCGGCAGGCTACCGAGGGGTCCTTCAGGTCATTTGGCTGCCGCATTCTTCGGTCTTGTCTCCCTGGTTACGCCTCGGGGCCGATCGGAAGATTCCTCTTCGAACATCATCGGCGCCGGACCATCCTCGGCACCAACGCTGTTGATGATCTCCTCGAACGTGTCGGCAAAGCGCCTCCGCTCCTCGGCCGGCATGCGATCGACCTCGGCAAGCAGACGCTCCTGCGCGACCGGGGGCGCTCTCTGAAGTAGCGCCCGTCCGGCCTTGGTGAGATGGAGCACGAGCCGCCGCGCGTCGCGCGCGTCGCGGTCTCGCGTGATCAGACCGGCTTCGACGAGGCGAGTCACGACGACGGAGACCGAGCTCTGATCCGTACGAGTCCGGGCGGCGAGATCGCCGAGGGACAACGCCGGTGTCTTTCCGAGCTCCGTCAGGACGAAAAGCTGCGCGCCGGAAATGCCGAGGTCTGCCTGCGCCTGCCGGTCGCTCACACGAAGAAGGCGGACCAGGCGGCGGATCGAATCGAGGATGCGTTGGCTGTCACTCATGGCGGCAGCGTAAAGATACTTGGGATCGCAAGAAACAGCCACCGTCACGTGAGGATGTGACGGAATGTTCCATAATCGAGGCGATGACCGAGAAGCGTTATGACCGCGCCTACTTCGACCACTGGTACCGCGGACGAAATCGCGTCAGCACGAAAGACGACGTGCTGCGCAAGGTCTCGATGGCGGTTGCCGCCTGCGAATACTTCATCCGCCGGCGTTTGCGCTCCGTGGTCGACGTCGCCTGCGGCGAAGGAGCATGGCAGCCCCACATCAAGACGCTGCGGCCGGCCGCAAAGTACCTCGGCCTCGACCCGAGTGATTACGCGGTGAAGCGCTTCGGCGCCAAACGCAACATCCGGAAAGCGGCATTCGCCGAGCTGTCGTCGGCGCACCTTCGCGGCCCATTCGACCTCGTCGTCTGCTCCGACGCGCTGCACTACATCAACGATGGCGACATCCACGCCGGCCTCCCGGAACTGATGCGCGTCGCCGGCGGCGTGCTCTTTCTGGAAGTATTGACCGCTGACGACGACATCATCGGAGATCTGCACGGGATGATCCGCCGGCCGGCGGCGTGGTATCGAAATCTCTTCCAGAAGGCCGGGCTGACACAGGCCGGGCCCTACACGTGGCTGGCCCCTGATCTACGTGAAGATGCGGCGGAGTTGGAAGTCGTGCGCTAGGCCGGCACGGCCCGGCAGCGTTGGTTGCCCGAAACGCGGCCACAATCTTCGTCAGATCTTTCTTACGGCAAGCTCCTGGCCGACACGACCTGCAGCGTTCACGGTGCGGCCGTTAACCCAGCTACTGCTATGCTGCTTGCAATTCGAAAGGAGTCTGACGTGCGGACCATCATCGGGATACTCACCATCCTTTTCGTCTCCTCGCTAGCTGCCCAGCCGCTGACTGTCGGAGTCCACGTTCCGGACCCTACGAATACCAGCACCATCAGCCAGACCCTTGCGCCGGTCAGCTATGTGAATCTGACGGACTTCGCGACGGCGGCCGGAACGGTGAACAAAGCGAGCGTGTACTGGAGCCGTGCATGTACGGCAGCATTCAAAGTCGTGTTTCTCCGAACGGGATTTACGACCAATTCATCATTCACCGTTGTAGCCACTCGTGGACCCTTTAATTCCGTAGACGGACGAAACGACGTGACCCTGATCCCGCCGGTCACGCTCGTCGCCGGTGACCTCATCGGAGTCGTACAACTACAGCCGTTCAACACCTGCGGCTCGGTTCGTACGATGGACTACGGCGGCAATGTTGGCTACAACCTGATCACCACCGGCGACATCAGCACGGCCGGAGCACTCGGATCGCCGTCGAACTACAGCCCCCGCTATCGCTTCAGCGCGGTCGCGTACGTCAGCGACCCGCTGCTCGTGCGGATACTGCCCGCCGCCGGAGCGGTGCAGGGGGCGAGCTCGTTTTTCCGCACCGCTGTGCAGATCCAGAACGCCGGCGGCACCACGATGACCGGAAGTTTTGTTTTTCACAAACAAGGTCAGTCTGCCAGCGCGGGCGATCCCTCGCTGCCGTTCATTCTGGTCCCCGATCAGATCCAGTCGTACCCGGACCTGATCGCCTCGATGGGAACCAGCGGACTAGGCTCGGTCGACATCGTCACGAACGGCGGCGCAATGCCGATCGTCACCGCGCGCGTCTTCAGCGACGGCGGCGCCGCCGGCACCTCCGGCTTCTCGGAGGAAGGGCTCTCGCCGTCCGACGCCATCAACTTCTTCCGCCACGGGGCTCTATTCACGCCGGACGACCCTGTGAATTTCCGGATGAACATCGGCGTGAGAACACTCGACAACGGGGCAACTCTCAATATCACCCTGGTTGACGCCGCGGGAAACGTGCAAGCAACACGCTCGGTGACGTATCCGGCGAACTACTTCGAGCAGGATTCATTCGCTACGTTCACCGGCACCCCAACGATTCCGACAGGTGGACAGATTATCGTCAGCGTCGCTGCCTTCCCAGGCACGGCATTCATCTACAGCTCCGTCATCGATAATCGGACCAACGACAGCACGTACCGCCTCGCCGACATCAAGTAAACGTCACCCGAAACTCCGCCCCGCCCCCCTCCCGGTTCTGCAGCGTGAACGGGAGGTGATGATTGGTCAGGATCTCGGAGACGATCGTCAGCCCGAGGCCGCAGCCCTCGCGTTTCGTGGTGAAGAATGGGGTGAACAGCTCGTCGCGCACCTCAGAATCGATGCCGTGGCCGGTGTCGGCGACGGATAGCACGCCATCGCGCCATAGGACCGCGTAGCAAGCTCAAAAAGCTCGTTCATGAGCTCCGAGAGCTCGTTAGCGAACTCGAGGAGCTCGTTCGTGAACTCCGAGAGCTCGTTAGCGAACTCGAGGATCTCGTTAGCGAACTCCGAGAGCTCGTTAGCGAACTCGAGGAGCTCGTTCGTGAACTCCGAGAGCTCATGAACAAGCTCGGAGACCTCGTTCACGAGCTCGGAGTGCTCGCTCTGAGTCAAACCTCAGGTACAGAATCAATCGGCTTTATTCCCCCAAAGTGATCACTATAGTGGTCTGTCGAAATCGGATTTTTTTCACATTTCGTCTTAGGCTGAACAGAAGACCCAAGGTTTGAGCTCAGGGCAACCCTGCGGAAAGGAGGTAAGGCCAATGGAAACGATCAATAGTGAAAGCGGTACGACCCAGCCGACGGCGACGACGCCGGAAGCAGACCAGCTCGATGCGGTCATCCAGCAGGCGATCACGCACCTCGGTGCCATGTATCAGATCCTGCCGGGTCTCCTCACGGCGCCGGTCGAAGGCGGCCAGTCGATTGCCTTCTCTCGTGCGATACCGAACGAGTTCCTCGAAGCCAGCGCCGTCGCGGCGGAACATGACACGACGATGCAGGCGACGACGGGTCTCGATCCGGTGAAGGCGCGGGAAGTCATCGCTCGCAATCTTCGGTACGAGCCGCTTGCTGCCGCCGCCGAGGCGCTCGCTCGGGACATTCGCTACACCGCCACCCACGAGCGTCGAGACGTCGTCCAGCAGTCGTTGCAGGTGTACAGCCTCTCAAAGGCATACACCCGTAGCCCGCGCGGTGCCACGCTCGTCGCCCACGTGAAGACGATGCAAAGCGCCCTCGGGCGCAGCGGTCGCACGCGCAAGGCGAAGCCGGCACCCACGCCGGCTCCGGCCCCGCAGCAACAGCAGTAGTACGCAGTGATTGTAGGTCAGAACGGCCTGCGCGAGACGTCGCGCAGGCCGTTCTTTCCTTGTGCTCCTTGACGGTGACATCCTCGGTGACATCCGGAGGCAATCCCCTCGGGCATCTGGATACTGCACCCTCCGAGAAGAGCCGTCGCCGAGGACATGCTGCGCGCGGCCGCTGATGGAGGAAACAGGGCTAAGCGAGGGCTGAGCGGTTATGTCAGTCGCCGGCAGCGTTAGGGAGTAGGCGTAGCTAGCGACCCGATTTATGCTTCGTTCGATCCGTGATTCTGTAGGTGGTTCCTGCTTTCGGGCCGGGAGGAAGCGGTTTACCCTTGATCGCAGTGATCTCAGGACCTACTGCTCCCCGCGGTCCGATGGTCTTGTACTGACCTGATGCTGGCGCAGGAGTCCCTGGTTTGAGTGGAGCACGTTTCTTGCCCATCACGATCTCCTTCCGGTTGCGATCCAATTCTACGATCTCATCTCGCCGCCATGACACGCCGCGCGCCACATCCCCGGGACGACGTGGTTGAAGAGTTACGGCTTTCTTTCCACTCTGGCGACCTACTTCCTCAAGATACGCGCATAACGCGTCAAGATCGTAGTTGAAGCGCTCAAGCAGTTCTTCGCGCGCTGCGCGGGTCTCTTTGACGATTGGATCTTCCCACATAACTATTCCTCGATTAGCTCTTCAGGTGTGCAGATGATGGGAGGCTCAAAGTTCGACTGCCGACACTTCTCCATGACGAAGCGCAGAATTCGAGCGTTCGCAATATGCTTACAGTTCCACGTGACCAAATAGTCCATCCCGTGCACCGTTGCAATGGCGATGTGCAGGGCATCCGACGAAGCTTTTCTCGGAAGCCCTCCTGCGGCAAGCAGTTTCGACGCGAGCGCACGACTCTCGGCCGTCTCGCTCAAGAGCGTGACCGGTGCGAGTATCGATAGCCGGGCAGCGGAAGCATCAGGATCACCGAGCTGTGCCTCCGCGACCACGAGGCGTGAGGCGTACATGTCGAACTCTGAGACAGCGAGCCGCCACCATTCGCGAGTAAGTTCCTGATGTGCCAAGGCGATAACGTCGCGGCTGGGCCGAGCAGTCAGATAGCTGATCACGCTTGTCTCCAAGTATAGTTTCGATCGCATCTGACAACACCGTAGCGCAACCTGAGGGAGGCCGCAATTCCAGGTTAGGAATCACCACCAGATGCGATCATGACCTGACATCAGCTTCCTCTAACCCACGCCAAACCAAGGAGCCCTTCATGCCTCCCATCTACGCGAACGGAAAGATCTGCTACATCGAGATTCCGGCGATCGACATCCCGCAATCCGTTGCGTTCTATGAGTCCGTCTTCGGATGGAAGACACGGAAACGCGGCGACGGCTCGACTGCCTTCGATGATGCCGTAGGTGAGGTAAGCGGTACCTGGGTTACCGGCCGGCCGCCGTCGGAAAAGCCGGGACTGCTGATCTACGTCATGGTCGACGACATCAACGTCACCATCGCCGCCGTCCTCGCGCACGGAGGCGTGATCGTGCAGCCGGTCGGCGTGGACGACCCCGAGATCACGGCGCGGTTCCGCGATCCCGGAGGCAACGTCCTCGGCCTCTACCAGCAGCCCGGCTGATGCCTGTATCGTTGAGCGCACAAGGAGGCAAGTAATGCTGTATCGCATTCTTCAGAGCTACCTTCCCGTTCAGGCCCGCACGTACGAGGACGATGATCTGCCGAGGCCGCAGGTTCTCGGTCCCTGCGGGCAGTCGTCGGCGATGTTCTTCTCGGGAACGGCCCGGACGGTGGGGGGTTACGTCACCCTCGATTTCAACAAGATCGTCTGCGCTCCCCAGTTGTTCGGTGTGGCCTCGTTCGTCTGCACTCCCAATCAGCCCGACGCGCCGGCCATCCCACCGCCGCCGATCCTGATCACCGACATCCGCAACGCGGTGGTGACGGTGCGTTGCGTGAACACGCTCGGGGAACGGATCGACACCGAATTCTCGTGGCACTGCCAGATCGAGATCGTCGTCATCGAGACAGCCGGAGAAGCTGGCGCCTCTGATCTGACGTAACCCCACCCGTTTGTCGCGGCTCCGCGCCGGAAGCGTGCCGATCGCCGTTCAAAATCGGTGGTAGTGTCCTAACTTGGGTAATTAGGCCACTACTCAAAATAAACCCGCGTTGACGCTGAGGAACGCGGGCTGTACACTCGCTGGTCGACGCCAAAATCCCTCATGTCCCACGATTTACGACGAACGAGGCGCGCGGCCTCTCACGCGCCCGACTCAACTGACTCGAACCCTCACCCAAACCCTTACCCGAACCTATGAGCGTACGCCTCGGCGAACTCCTGACGAAAGCGAGCCTGATCAGCCCTGATCAGCTCAAGGAAGCGCTCAAGCTCCAGAAGGAGACCGGCGGGAAGCTCGGGGAGACGCTGATCAAGCTCGGCTTCGTCGCCGAGGAAGACATCACCGAGTGCCTCTCCCAGCAGTTCGGCGTCCCGTCGATCAATCTCGCCCACTTCGAGATCGACTCGTCGGTGATCAAACTGATTCCGGCGGACGTTGCCCGCAAATACAACATCCTCCCTGTCAACAAGACCGGCGCCACGATCACCATCGCCATGGCCGATCCGACGAATGTCTTCGCCATGGACGACATCAAGTTCATGACCGGCTACAACGTCGAGCCGGTAGTGGCCTCGGAGCTGGGGATCAAGGGCGCCATCGACAACTACTACGGCACGACCTCGTCACTCGAGCTCAAAAAGGTCATGGAAGACCTCCAGCAGTCGGAAAACGCCGACCTGGAGGTCCTGGAAGAGGAAGAGGAGTTTGACCTCGCCGCCCTGGCTGACTCGGCGGAAGAAGCGCCGGTCGTCAAGCTTGTGAACCTGATCCTGAGCGACGCGATCAAGCGCGGGGCATCCGACATTCACATCGAGCCGTACGAGAAAGAGTTTCGGGTCCGCTTCCGTATCGACGGGACGCTGTACGAGATCATGAACCCGCCGCTGAAACTGAAGGACGCGATCACCTCGCGCATGAAGATCCTGGCGAAGCTCGACATCTCCGAGAAGCGCCTGCCGCAGGACGGCCGCATCAAGCTGAAGATGAGGCTCAACGACAGGAACAAAGAGCTCGACTTCCGGGTCTCGGTGCTGCCCACCCTCTTCGGCGAGAAAATCGTCATGCGCCTTCTCGACAAGGACAACCTGAAGCTGGACATGACCAAGCTCGGCTTCGAGCCCGAGTCGCTGGTTCGCTTCGAAGAGGCTATTTTCAAGCCATGGGGAATGGTGCTCGTCACCGGCCCGACCGGTTCCGGGAAAACAAACACGCTCTATTCGGCGCTTTCGAAGGTCAATTCGCCGGAAGTGAACATCATGACCGCCGAGGACCCTGTCGAGTTCAACCTGCCGGGCATCAATCAGGTGCAGATGAAGGAGTCGATCGGCCTCAACTTCGCCGCTACTCTTCGATCCTTCCTGCGGCAGGACCCGAACATCATCCTCGTCGGCGAGATCCGCGACTTCGAAACCGCGGAGATCGCCATCAAAGCCGCCCTCACCGGACACCTCGTGCTTTCGACGCTGCACACCAACGATGCCCCTTCGACGATCAACCGGCTCATGAACATGGGCATCGAACCGTTCCTCGTGGCGACGTCGGTGCAGCTCATCGCGGCGCAACGGCTTGCTCGCCGCGTCTGCGCGAACTGCAAGGAGCCGGTGGAGATGGCGGCGGCAGCGCTTCTCAACATCGGCTACAAGAAGGAGGAGATCGGCACGTTCACCGTCTACAAGGGCCGAGGATGCGACAAGTGCAACAACACCGGCTACAAAGGCCGCGTCGCATTAATCGAAGTCATGGCCATCGACGACACGATCCGCGATCTCATCCTCTCCGGCGGCACCGCCATCGACATCAAGAAACGGGCCGCGGAAACCGGCATGATCAGCCTCCGCCGTTCGGGACTGATTAAGATCAAAGACGGCACCACGACGATCGAGGAAGTCGTTCGGGAGACGATCCTGTGAGTGTTAGGGTGTCGGGGACCGGGTGTCGGGCGTCGGAGAGATAGACTCCGACACCCGACACCCGACACCCGGAAGGAAACCAATGTCCGTCACCCTTCATCAACTTCTCAAGACCATGGTCGAGCGTGGTGGCTCGGATCTGCACATCACCACCAACTCGGCCCCGCAGATTCGGATCGACGGCAAGTTAACGCCGCTGGATATGCCGCCGCTGATGGCTCCGGAGACGAAACAGCTTGCCTACTCGGTGCTGACCGACGCGCAGAAGCACCGCTTTGAGGAAAACCTCGAGCTCGATCTCTCGTTCGGCATCAAGGGGCTGGCCCGTTTCCGCGCCAACATCTTCAACCAACGCGGCGCCACGGCTGCCGTCTATCGCCAGATACCCTACGAGATCCTCGGATTTCGGGAGCTCGGTCTCCCGGCCGTCGTCGAGGAAATCTGCAACAAGCCCCGAGGTCTCGTGCTCGTCACCGGCCCCACCGGCTCAGGCAAGTCGACGACGCTGGCCGCGATGATCGACAAGATCAACCGCGAGCGTCACGAGCACATCATCACCATCGAAGATCCGGTCGAGTTTCTGCACGCACATAAGAGCTGTATCGTCAACCAGCGCGAGCTTCACGCGGACACCCATTCGTTCGCCAACTCACTGAAGTCCGCGCTGCGCCAGGATCCCGACGTCGTGCTCATCGGCGAGATGCGCGATCTCGAGACCATCGAGTCCGCGTTGCGCATCGCCGAGACCGGCCATCTGACTTTCGGCACGCTGCATACCAACTCCGCGGCACAGACGATCAACCGTATCGTCGATGTTTTCCCGTCGCATCAGCAGCCGCAGATCCGCGCCCAGCTGTCGTTCGTGCTCGAAGGAATCCTCTGCCAGTCACTCCTGCCGCGTGCCAATGGAAAAGGGCGGGCGATGGCGATGGAGATCCTCGTACCCAATGCCGCCATCCGCAATCTCATCCGCGAGGACAAGGTCCATCAGATCTACTCGATGATGCAGACCGGCCAGACCAAGTACGGAATGCAGACTTTCAACCAGTCGTTGGCGACCTTGTACTTCAAGAAGCAAATCACTCTGCAGACCGCGCTGGCCCGTTCTTCGAACCCCGACGAGCTTCAGGAAATGATTTCGCGCGGCGCTGGAGCCCTCGCGCCGCAGGGAACCGTGGCTCCGACCGGCGCCCGGCCCCGCACCGTGTGATGGTGGGACGTTAACCGGAGGAGATGATGCCTACATTCGAATGGAAAGGGTCGCGCGCCGGACAGATGCAGAGCGGCGTTCTCAACGCCGATTCGAAAGAAGCGGCTACTGAGATCCTTCGCCGGCAGCGCATCGAAGCCCCCTCGATCAAGGAGAAGGGGAAAGAAATCGCGTTTCCGAAGTTCGGCGGCGGCGTTCCGCCTCAGCTCGTCGCCATCTTCACCCGGCAGTTCTCCGTCATGATCGATGCCGGCCTGCCACTCGTGCAGTGCCTGGAGATCCTGGCCGGGCAACAGGAGAACAAGACCTTCAAGCGCGCGCTGATCCAGATCCGGCAGGATGTTGAATCCGGCTCGAATCTCGCCGACTCGATGCGCAAGCATCCCAAGATTTTCAACGACCTCTTCACCAACATGGTGGCCGCCGGCGAAGCGGGCGGTATTCTCGACACGATCCTGCAGCGCCTCGCGCAGTACATCGAGAAATCGGTCAAACTGAACAGCCAGGTGAAGTCGGCGATGATCTATCCGGTCGCCGTCATCTCGATCGCCTGCATCGTCGTGGCGGTCATCCTCTGGAAGGTCATCCCGGTTTTCGCGGCTCTCTTCAAGGGCCTCGGCGCCGAGCTTCCGATGCCGACGCAGATCGTCATCTGGCTCTCGAACTTCATCGCCGACTACTGGTGGCTCATCGGCATCGTCATCGTCGGCACCATCTATTCGCTACGCCGCTACCACGAGACCTACAAAGGCAAGCGCGTCCTGGACGGCATCATTCTGAAGATGCCGATTCTGGGATTGCTGATGCGCAAGATCGCCGTGGCTCGTTTCTGCCGCACGCTCTCCACACTCACCGCCTCCGGCGTTCCGATCCTCGACGGCCTGCAGATCACGGCGCGCACGGCGGGCAACGCAATCATCGAAGACGCCATCATGGCCACGCGGAAGTCGGTCGAAGAAGGAAAGACCATCAGCGAGCCTCTCGCCGATACCGACGTTTTCCCCTCGATGGTCGTGCAGATGATCGCCGTCGGCGAGCAGACCGGCGCACTCGACACGATGTTGTCGAAGATCGCCGATTTCTACGAAGACGAAGTTGACACCGCCGTCGCCGGCCTGATGAAGCTTCTCGAGCCGGTCCTGATCGCATTCCTCGGCGTCGCCATCGGCGGCATCGTCATCGCCATGTACATGCCGATGTTCACGCTGATCGGACAGATCGGGTAGGTCGGACTTTCGGATTCTGCTTTCGGGGCGGCGCGAAAGCGTCGCCCTTTCGTTTTATCCTGACAGCAAACATATGCCCACCGACGCCCGCATGCTCATGGCCGTTCGCGTCGTCGTCGTGACGACGTTGGTTCTGGCGGCACTCATCATTCAATACACCGTACGAGAGGTGTTGCCGATCAACTACCTCTATACGACGGCAGCCATAACCTACGGGCTCACCCTGGTGTACATCGGCGTCGGCCAGCTCGTAACCTCGCGCAAGATCAATCTGGCCGTGCAGGTCGCGGGGGATCTCGTCGTCGAGACATTTCTCGTTTACTTCACCGGCGGTCTCGACTCCCCGTTCTCGTTCCTTTATCTCGTCTCGATCATCACGGCTTCGATGCTGCTCTATCGCCGCGGCGGTCTGCTCGGCGCCAGTGGAGCGGTCATCCTCTACGGTGCCCTCGGCGATTTGATGTACTACGGCGTTCTTCCACTGCCCGAGCAGTCATGGTTCGTTCCGACGCCGTGGACCTCGTCGCGGCTCTATCTGAATATGGCCACGAACTTCGCCGGCTTCTATGCGGCGGCGTTACTCACGTCCTACCTGTCGGAAAAACTAAAGAAAACCTCGCAGGAGCTGGACGCAAACCGTCAGAACCTGGCGGAGCTGCGCGCGCTGAATCAGAACGTCGTCGAGTCGATCCCATCCGGACTGATCACTCTCTCTCCGGATGGGGTAGCCACATTCATCAATCCTGCCGGATGTTTCATCCTCCGCCGTGATCCGCAATCGGTGATCGGTAGTCCGGTCGCGCAGCTCGGTTTCTATGCCGAGAACGAATGGGAGCATGCGCGAGAGACGCTTACGGTCGGCACGGTCGTTCGCAATGAGAAACAGGACGTCCAGATCGGCGATGAGCTGCGCACGCTCGGCTTTGCGGTTACGCCGCTCAACTCGATCGAAGGGATCTCGTCGGGCTACACGCTCATCTTTCAGGATCTTACCGACATGAAGACGCTCGAGGCGGAGCTGCGGCTGAAAGACCGCATGGCCGCCGTCGGCGAGCTATCGGCCGGAATCGCTCATGAGATTCGCAATCCGCTCGCGGCCATCGCCGGCTCGGTGCAGGTGCTGAAAAAATCGGCCGCGCTCAATCCGCAGGAACAGCGGCTGATGTCGATCATCCTCAAGGAGTCGGAGCGGCTGAACAAATCGATTGCCGACTTCCTCCGCTTCGTGAAGCCGCAGGAAAAACGGCCCGCGGAGTTCGACATCGCCGCCAGTCTGGCCGAAACGCTCGAACTGCTCCGGAACTCGCCCGAGCTGAGCGCGGGTCACACGATCGAGGGCGAGATCGTTCCGCCAACGTACACCATCGTCGGCGACGCCGATCAGATCCGCCAGGTCTTCTGGAACATCGCCCGCAACGCCGTGCAGGCGATGCCCGACGGCGGCACGCTCCGCGTAACGACATTCGTGATCGCCGACCGCTACAACATCGTCTTCAGCGACAACGGCCGCGGCATGACCGAGGCCGACCAGCGCCGCCTCTTTCAACCGTTTCGTACGAACTTCCCCAGCGGGACCGGGCTGGGCATGGCCATTTCCTTCCGCATCGTGCAGGAGCACGGGGGCCGCATTGAAGTGAGCTCGCACGAAGGCGCCGGCACGGCCATCACCGTCTCGCTCCCGGCCTTGGCGAGGGTGCGCAATGCCGTAGCGTAACGGTCACTCCCGCAGGTACTTCTCCATCAACGCGGCATTCTCGACCATCGCCTGCAGTTGGACCCAGTAGGCACGGCAGTACATCGCCAGCGATGCGATGAAAAGGCCGAGGTGAAGCCAGTGCGGCGTCTTCCCCGAGGCTACGCCGCCGCCCATGATGAACGTCACCATCAGCACGGCCATCGCATACATCGCGGTCGGAAACACGTTGGTCTTGAACGCCTTCGTCCGCTGGACGACGGCTTCGTCGTTCTTCGCGGCGTCCTTGATCTCCTTCCCGGTGCCGATGAAGAAAAACATCGTCATCGACTGGGAGAAGAGCCCGAGGATCACCGTGCCGAGCGAGCAGAAAATGTGTTGCGCGACATGACCCGGCGAGGCGATGAACCCGACGACACCCGTGGCAATGAGACCGGCGATGGATAGCAGCGTGGTGATGAGTAGGAACTGGGCCAAGAGAGGGGGATTATAGGATCTTACGGTTGCGGCGGGGTCTCGCGGTTGCGGGGTCTCGCGGTGGAGTGCGTCAACGCAACCATAACCTCGAACCTCCCATCCAAGCGTTCAACGTTCGGCAATTGGACTACTTGGCAACCGCGAGACCGCGTAACTACGCAACCACGTAACCGCGCTGATACACTCGCCCCGTGACCAACAACTCCTCCTACCGCGACGCCGGCGTCAACATCGACGCGCAGGATGAAGCGTTGCGTGAGGTACGGCGCATCGCGCGCGGCACGTTTACGCCGCCGGTGATCTCCGACATCGGCTCGTTTGGCGGCCTGTTCCGCGCGTCATTCGAGGGGATCGAGAAGCCGATTCTCGTCTCTTCGACCGACGGCGTTGGCACCAAGCTTCGCGTTGCGCAGGCGATGAAGGTTCACGACACGGTTGGCTACGACCTCGTTTGCCACTGCGTGAACGACATCCTCGTTCAGGGTGCACGGCCGCTTTTCTTTCTCGACTACTACGCGACCGGCCGCCTGCGGCCGGCGGTGATGACCGACGTGGTTCGCGGCATGGCCCGCGCCTGCAGTGAGAACGGCTGTGCGTTGATCGGCGGCGAAACGGCGGAGATGCCCGGTTTTTACGGCGACGATGATTACGACATCGCCGGCTTCATCGTCGGAGTCGTCGACGAGCAGAACGTGCTGACCGGCAAAGAGGTCCGCGAGGGCGATGTCCTCATCGGGCTGCCGTCCGCCGGTCTGCACACAAACGGCTACTCGCTGGCGCGGCGCATTCTTTTCGACCAGCTCGGGCACGATCACCAGACCATCATCCCGGAGATCGGCAAGATCGGTGAGGCCTTGCTGGCGCCGCATATCTCGTATCTGAAGCCGCTCCTGCCGCTTGTCGAGCAGCGCGCCGTTCACGCTCTTGCGCACATTACCGGCGGCGGACTGACGGACAACGTTCCGCGCGTGCTCCCCGATTCGCTCGATGCGCACGTCAAGCTTGGCTCGTGGCCGGTGCTGCCGATCTTCAGACTTCTCGCGCAGCATGGAAACGTCGCGCGCGACGAGATGCTGCGCGTCTTCAACATGGGCGTGGGGATGGTCATCATCGCCGGCAAAGAGCAGGTCGACACCATCGCACGCCACTTTGCGCGGATTGGCCAGAAGTTCTATTTCATCGGCAACGTGGTGAAGGGCAGCGGGAAGGTCGTATACGACACGCCGCCGGCGGGATTCGCCTCGTGGATCGAGTGACGTGCGACTAGCCGTCCTTCTCTCCGGCCGCGGCTCGAACTTCGCCGCCGTTCACGACGCCATCGTCCACGGAGATCTCGACGCGGAGATCGTCTGCGTCCTCGCGAACCGTGCGAACGCTGCCGGGATCGAGCGTGCCCGCATCCTCGGTTTGCCCGGGCATGTGGTCGATCATCGCGCCTTCGCCAGCCGCGAAGGGCACGAAGCGGAGGTGCTGCGTATCCTCGAAGAAGCACGGCCCGACTTCATCGCGCTCGCCGGCTACATGCGTCTGCTTTCACCGGCCTTCATCGCCGCGTATCCGATGCGGATCGTCAACATCCACCCCTCGCTGCTTCCGGCGTTCCCCGGCGTCGACGCGCAAGCCCAGGCCATCGCCTATGGCGTGAAAATCTCCGGATGCACGGTCCACTTCGTCGACGAGAATCTCGACGCTGGACCGATCATCGTCCAGCGCGCCGTTCCTGTGAGCAATGACGACGACGCTACGTCACTCAGCGCCCGCATCCTCAACGAGGAGCACATCGCGTATGTGGAGGCGCTGAAGAAACTGTCCAAGAGCCGTTATCGCATCGATGGCCGGCGAGTGGTCTTCAGTTAGGAGTTTGCACAACAGAGTGTTCAATCGGAAATGGTGGCCGAGCCTTGGGCAACCAGCGCAGCCGGCCGTGCCGGCCTAAAACGGCCAGAACTTTCTCCACAATGGCTGCTTCTCGACGGCAGTCTGCGCGACGGCAGGCACTTTGCCGATCTGCTGCGCGCCCTGATTGACGACGATGAAGCCAATCTGCTGTCCCGCGCGGACAGGTGCCGTTACGTTTCCCGGCACGAACCGGACGTTGACCGAGCTCTCCTGGCCGCGCTGCACGAGAGTTTTCACGTCCGCGGAGGCGACGGCGGCGACGGTCTTCGTCTGTCCATCCGCGACGGCAACCTGACCGACGACCGTTCCCTTCTTGAGCGGCGTCAACTGGCGCCAGTGACTGAACGAGTCGTTGAACAGCCTGGCGGCGATCTCGAACGAGCTTTCAGCGCCGGATGCGGCGCGCGCGCCCATGACCACGGCAACGATCTCCAGGTCGCCACGCTTCGCGGAGGCCGTGATGCAATAGCCGGCAGGCGCGGAGTAACCGGTCTTGATGCCGGTAGCGTCGCCGTAGTAGTCCCTGCTCTTCGGGTTGATCATGTGGTTCGGATTGGTCAACCCTGAGGTGTAGGTGGCGTTCGTGAACGCCATCCACGGGGTCTTCGCGTACTCGCGCATGAGCGGGTACTTCATCAACTCCATGCCCATGACCGCGAGATCGTGGGCGCTGGAGACGTCGATGCGCTTCGGGTCCTGGCTGTTCGGAAGTCCATGTGGATCGTAGAAGGTCGTCTCTTTGAGATTGAGCTGGCGGGCCTTGTCGTTCATCAGATCCGCAAAGGCTTCGGCGGAGCCGCCGATCTTCTCCGCCATCATCTCCGCCGCGTCGTTCGCGGAACGGATCATGATCGCCGCGAGCAACGTCTGGACCGGAAAGACCTGTCCCTCGCGCGCGAAGATCTGCGAGCCGCCGATCTTGCTGGACCGCGCCGAAACGGTCACGGGTGTGTCGAGTTTGAGCTGGCCTGATTGAATCTGCTCCATGGCCACGATGCAGGTCATCATCTTGGCCATCGACGCCGTCGGCAGCGGCACGTGCGCGTTCTCTTCGAACAGCACGCGTTTGCTGGCCGGCTCGATCACGTACGCGGCGCTGTAGCCCTTACCGGTCATATTGACCTGCGCGCCCTTGGCGGCGCCGGCCCCTTCTTCCTCCTGCGCCAATGCGGCGGAGGCGATTGCGACAACAAACAGCGCAACGAAACATCGTTTCATCGTGAGAGCTCCGAAATGCTCAGGTCAGGCCTGTTCGGCCTGAGCGCCTTTTTGGCGCTTGGTGGCGCGCGAGGTTCGTGGGATCGAACCGATGACGATCCAGTCGTGTTTGTTCACGACCACCGGCTCATTCGTCTTCGGCCAGAGCTCGATGGGGATGTAGTAGTAGCCGTCGCCGAGGACGCGTGACTTGATGGCCAGGTCGCGCATGCTCTTGCAAAGGCCCTTCTTACCGCGGATGGCGCTTCGTTCCACCATCACACCCGTCTGTTCGCCGACGCCCTGATAGATGCTGATCTCCGCACAAAGCGAGTTCACTAACGTCATTGCAACTCCATTCGAACTGGTCAATAGCAAAACCTGAACCATGGCGAATTCGGGAGTCGGGAGTCGGGGGTCGGGGGGGTCGGATCAAAGCGACAGCTCGCGGCGTTCCGACTCCCGACCCCCCGACCCCCGACCCCCGACTCCCATACAATCCACCAATGGCCGATCAAGACGCGGACGAGAAGACAAAGACGAAGAAACGGATGGACAAGGCCCGCTTACGGGCCATCCTCAAGGACGCGGGCGAGATCATCTGGCGTTCGCGGGCGCGGCTGGCCATCGGCATTCCGCTGCTGCTCGTCAACAGGCTATCGAGCATCGTCCTGCCGTACATGTCGAAGCTGCTCTACGACGATGTGATCGGGAAAGGCCACGTGGACCTGCTGCCGAAGCTCGTTTTGGTGAGTCTCGGCGTGGCGATCTTCGGAGGCACGACCGACTACGCCCTCGCCCAGATCCTCGGCATCGCCGCGCAGCGATCGATCACCGATCTGCGCACGCGGCTGCAGCAGCACGTGCAGCGGCTTCCGATCCGCTACTTCGACTCGACCAAGACCGGCGTCCTGGTGTCGCGCGTCATGAACGATGCGGAAGGGATTCGCAACCTGGTCGGCACTGGGCTGGCGCAAATCTTCGGGGGCGTCGTGACGGCCGGCTTCGCCACCGCCTTCCTCTTCCATCTCAGCTCGCGCCTGGCGTCGATGGTCTTCCTGGCGTTCTTTGCCTTCGCCGCTATCCTGTTCTGGGCGTTTTCGACCGCGCGTCCTCTCTTCAAACAGCGCGGGGCGGTCAACGCCGAAGTGACCGGACGTCTGACGGAAAGTTTCTCCGGCATTCGCATCGTCAAGGCCTACACCGCCGAGGAGCATGAGGAGAAAGTCTTCGAGGAAGGAGCCCGGAAGCTGCTCAACCTCATCGTCGGCACGATGCGCACCATCTCCACCGCCGGCGCCATGACCACCTTTCTTGTCGGTGCGGTGAGCGCGGTTGTGATGTACGTCGGCGGCCACCAAGTGGTCGCGCACAAAGCCAACCCACTGGTCGGAATGACGCCGGGTGACCTGATCGCCTTCACGCTGTACCTCGCGCTCGTCATCGGCCCTGTCGTGCAGATCGTCTCGATCGGCACGCAACTCTCCGAGGCCTTCGCGGGCCTGGAGCGGATGCGCGAAGTCTTCAGCGAGACGCGCGAGGATGAAACTGATGCCGCGAAGACGACCACACCCGACATCGCCGGCAGCATCGAGTTTCGTGACGTCGGGTTCGAGTACACCCCCGGAGTGCCCGTGCTGAAGAACATCAACCTTGTCGCACCGGCCGGGAAGTCGATCGCTCTCGTCGGCCCTTCGGGGTCAGGCAAGAGCACGATGATCTCGCTCATCGCGGCGTTTCATCATCCGACGCAGGGCGAGATCCTCGTCGACGGCAAGCCGATGAATGACCTGCGTCTGGCCGACTATCGCTCACACCTCGGCATCGTGCCGCAGGACTCGTTCCTTTTCGCGGAATCGATCTACGACAACATCGTCCTCGGCAATCCGCGGGCCTCGCGCGAGGAGGTCCTGCAAGCCGCGCATATCGCACACGTCGACGAGTTCACTGAAAGCTTTGCCGACAAGTACGCCACCATCGTCGGCGAGCGCGGCGTTCGCCTCTCCGGCGGCCAGAAACAGCGCGTCGCCATCGCCCGCGCAATCGTGGCCAATCCGCGGATTCTCATCCTCGACGAGGCCACATCATCGCTCGACAGCGAATCCGAGGCGATGATCCAGGACGGCCTCAACGCGCTGATGAAAGGCCGCACCACGTTCGTCATCGCTCACCGCCTCTCCACGATCCGTAACGCGGACCAGATCCTCGTCCTCGAGAACGGCGAGATCACCGAGCGCGGCACGCACCAGGAACTGATGCTCCACGGCGGCCGCTACCGCAAGCTGTACGAGAAGCAGTACGGCGTGATGGTCAACCGTTTCGTGAACGAAGGGGAAGAGCTGCGGGATCTCGCGGCGAAGGTCTGAGCGACGGAGCGCTGCCGTCTCGGCGGCTGGCTGGTTTTAGGCGCTACCGTTTGGCCACACTTGGCCTGTCATTTCACGTGGCAGCGATACGCTGCGCCGTGATCTGAGCCGATCCGACTCAGGTACCGGTTTAAATTGGTCCGAAATCGCATCAAATTGGATCGATGCCGCTCCAGACGGATCGATGCCGCATCAAATTGGTCCGAAATCGCATCAAATTGATTCGATGCCGCATCAAATTGATCCGATACCGCATCAGATTGGATCGATGCCGCATCAGATTGATTCGATGCCGCATCAGATTGATTCGATACCGCATCAGATTGATTCGATACCGCATCAGATTGATTCGATGCCGCATCAGATTGATTCGATACCGCATCAGATTGATTCGATACCGCATCAGATTGATTCGATACCGCATCAGATTGATTCGATACCGCATCAGATTGGATCGATGCCGCATCAGCTTGATTCGATACCGCATCAGATTGATTCGATACCGCATCAGATTGGATCGATGCCGCATCAGATTGGTTCGATGCCGCATCGTTGGATCGATACCGCTCCAAATTGGATCGATATCGCATCAAATTGGAGCGATGCGCCTGGCCTCAATGGCCTGAACTTAAGCTTAAGCGCGTTACGGTCGGAGCGCTGGCGTCTCGCCGGCTGGCCCGGCGTGCGTCCCGCCGCCGGGTTACCCGCGAATGTTGGGAGTCTTGCCGGTTCGGGGGCGAGACGCCTGGCGAGATGCCCCGTGGCCAGCCGGCGAGACGTCAGCGCTCCGGAAAACCGCCTCCGCCCGCCCGGCAAGACTCTAAACATTTGCGGTAACCCGGCGGCGGGACGCACGCCGGGCCGGCCGGCGAGACGCCAGCGCTCCGGAAAACCGCCTCCGCTCGACCCGGCGAGACGCCACGGCTCGGTTCGTAGGCACGCCGGAGCGCTATTTCGGGATCGGAATGCTCCCCAGCAGGTACTTCAGATCGTCGTCGCGCCAGCGGATGCCGCCGCCGAGGGTGAACGCGGTGTGATTCAGGACGTTGTCGACGCCGCTGCGCAGAAAAATCGTCGGCGTGGTCGGCTTCTCCTGGCGGAAGACGTACTCGCCATAGAGACGCAGATGCGGGTTGTTGTCTCCGGAGCGATGGCCGAAATCGAATGCTTCTCCAGTGACGCGGATACGGTTGTTTAGGTAGTAGTCGACGCCCGCCCCGCCGGTGGAGTCGATCATGCCGAGGCGGACGGCGAACGGCGCCAACGTCCAGCCGGCCTGGGCGGAAACGAGGAACGACCGGTCGAACCTCGTCTGTTGCGTAATGGTCGTCTGTGATTGACCGGTGGCAGGGTTCGTCACCGTTTCCTCAATCGTCTTGTCGTTGCGCTTCCCGTAGGGTGTATCGGCCAACTCGACGTTGTAGAAGCGGTTGCGTTCCGGATTCGGAGTGAGGCGTAGCCAGACCGCTGACCGTGAATTGCCGAGCTTGTCGCCGCCTCCGCTCTGCGCCGGCAGGTTGGCGTAGTAATCGCCATTCAGGCCCAGGTCGAGCTGCATCTTGCCGACGCGGCCGAGGGTATTGCGCAACTCGTTCACACCGCTTTCGACGGAACCGAGCGCCGCGGTCAGGCGGTCATGCGCCTCATTGCTGTACAGCAACTTCCCGACCGTTCCTTCGCCGCTGCGGACCTGGGCAGTGACAGCGTTGAGGTTATCGGATGTCGTCTTCAAATCCGTCGAAAGCGTGCGCAGGTTCTCGACGATCTGGCGGACGTCCTGGCGATTCTCGCCGACGGTGCCGTTCATCTGCGTGGCCATCCGATCGATCGAGTCGGCCAGCCGCGGAATCTCGACGCGCAGCGAATCGCTGATCACGCGTGCGTTGGCCACGGTGGCATCGACATTCGTTCGATTCGCGGCGATGAGGTCGCGCACCTGAGCCGTGATGGTGCGGACGTTTTCGACGATATCCTCGAGCCGCTGCTGCCCCGCCGGTCCGGTCATCACGCCGCGCAGCGAGGCGGTAATCGCTTTCACGTCGTTCGCGATCGCCGACACCTGGTTGGTGATGTCGTCCATCGAGGCTGGCTGCGATCCGTGCAGAACGACGCTCTGCTCCTGTGGAACCACCGGTCCGGTGGATGGGCCGGGATCGAGCTCGATGTACTTCTCCCCGAGCAGGCCGAGGTTGGCGACATGCGCGCTTCCACCCGGGTGAAACACGACGTCAGGGTCAACGTCAAGCGTCACCTCGGCCTTGCCATCGGGCCGGAGCTTGATGTTCGACACCTTGCCGACACGCACGCCGGCCACGCGGACGGCCGACTTGTTGTCGAGACCGGCGACGGAGTCGAAAATCGCCGTCACCTTTCGCGCTCCGGTTCCGTGCCCGATCTGCACATCCTCGATCTTCAGGATGAAATACCCGAGGATCGCCAGTACGATCAACATGAAGACGCCTACTTTGGCCGCGGATGACATGTGAACCTCTATTCGTAAGTCGGAGGAAGCATATCGGAGCGGTCGGTAAGCTCCGGCGCCCGGCTTCCGACCCCCGACTCCCGCACAAAATCGACCCCTGCCCGTCTCAACATCTGGAAAAGCAAAGCAAGCGGTAATCCAACTACGTTCGTATAGCTGCCGTGGATGGAGTCGATAAAGATCGCTCCGATCCCCTGCGCAGCATAGGCGCCCGCCTTGTCGAGCGGCTCGCCGGTCGAGACATACCACGCGATGTCCCGCGCGTCCAACGGCAGCATGCGCACTTCCGTCTCGGCCACGCGCGTGTCGTGCCAGCCGCTCGCCGCGTTCTGCACCGTGACGCCCGTGTAGACCATGTGCGTCTTGCCGGAGATCGTGGCCAGCATCCGCTTCGCGTCGTCCGAGTCAAGCGGCTTTTCGAGCAGTTCGTCGCCGAAGAGCACCGTGGTGTCGGCGGCGATGATCCAGGCGTCCGGATGCGTCGCGGCGATGACCGCTGCTTTGCCTCTCGACAGGCGCGCCACATACTCCTCGGGGGACTCTCCGGGCTGGTGGACTTCAGGAATGTCGCTCGGCATCACGTCGAAGGTGAGGCCGATCGAAGAGAGCAGCTCGCGGCGGCGCGGCGATCCGGAAGCCAGGATGAACGTCATCGCGCCATCACCAGCCCGATATTCAACACCACGATGAAACGCGCCTCGGTGACGATGCGATAGACGATACGGATCCCCTCGCTGCGGTAACTCCAATACCCGCGCAACGGCTCGAACAGCGGCGCGCCGATGATCGGATCTTCGTCGATCGTCTCCAGCGCGCGCGCCGCGGTGGCACGTTGTTCATCGGTCAGCGCGCGCCAGTCCTTTTCCACGCGCTCCGCAAAGCGCAAACGGTCATTCCACATGATCAGGTTTCCAGCAGATCCTCGACCGCCAGCATCGCCCCCCGCTCCACTTCCGCCTCTCCCTCGTCGATGGCGGCGCGGAGAGGAGCGTCGTCGGCGATGTCGATCGTCTCGCGCAAGGCGAGGTATTCGTCATGCGAGATGAGGATGGCGATGGGGCGATCGTTGCGCAGGAACGTCGTGCGGTTGCCGGTCAGCTCGCATTCGCCGACCAGGGCACGGACGTCTTCAGGCGCGTCGAGGATGTCGAAGCGTTTGTCCATGTTGTTCTTCGCCGCCGATGAGGGCCTCGAGATGCGCGCGGAACTCCTCGCCGAGCGTCGGGTGGCGCAACGCATAGTCGACCGTCGCCTTCAGATAGCCGAGTTTTTCGCCGGCGTCATAACGCTTCCCCTCGAAGACGTAGCCGTAGAAGTCGCCGGTACGCACCAGCTCGCGCAGCGCGTCGGTGAGCTGGATCTCGCCGCCGGCGCCGCGCTCCGTTTTCTCGAGAAGAGGGAAGATTTCGGGCGGCAGAATGTACCGCCCGATGATCGCGTAGCACGACGGCGGATTCACTTTCGGCTTTTCGACCATGTCGGTGACGTGGAAACGGCGGTTGCCCAGCATGTTGCCGCCGACGATCCCGTAGCGCGACGTCTCCTCCGGCAGCACTTCCATCAGCGCCACCACCGGCCGACCGGTCTCCTCGAACACATGCCGCATCTGCAGCAGGCAAGGCTCGTCAGCCAAAATCACATCGTCAGGCAGCACGACCGCAAACGGCTCGCAGCCGACGGCATCCTTCGCCTGAAGAACGGCGTGACCGAGTCCCAGCGCTTCTTTCTGACGGACGGAGATGATGTCGGCCATCCTGCTGACGGTCTCCACTTCATCGAGAAGATCGTTCTTCTTCCGCTCCTGAAGCGAGCGCTCCAGTTCCGAGGTACGGTCGAAGTGATCGAGGATGGCGTCCTTCCCCTTCGACAGGACCACGATCAGCTTGTCCATCCCTGACCCGAGCGCCTCTTCGATCCCGTACTGCAGGATCGGCTTGTCGACCAGAGGCAGCATCTCCTTCGGGATCACTTTGGTCGCCGGAAAGAACCGCGTGCCGAAGCCGGCACAAGGGAAGACGCAGGTGCGGAGGGTGGTCATGTCGCGGGGAAGGATAGCAGTGAGGCGGGGGCTTCGCGGTCTCGTGGTTGCGCGGTCTCGCGGTGCATTCCCGCAACTTGCCCCCACCGCGAGACCGCGTAACCGTGAGACCCCGCAACCGCGTCAAGGCAGCGTTATTGCTTTCGTCGTGGTAAAACTCTTCGAACTGGGCGGGCATGCGTAAACTCCTGATCTCTCTCGTGATTCTCATTCTGGCGACGCCGGCGTTCGCGCAGTGGCGGCGCGCCAATCTGTATGGCGCCGACGTCCGCGCGTTGATCATCGATCCTTCGAATCCCGACACGCTCTACCTCGGCACAAGCGGCGGCGAGGTCTACGTCTCGACCGACGGCGCCAAGTCGTGGCAGAACCCGCGCGGTGGCATCCCGTTTCCGGGATACGTCGTCGACCACCTCGTGGTCGACCGCAAGGGCCGTCTCTGGGCCGCTTGCTGGGGCGCGTGGGGCGGCGGCGTAATCGCCGTGTCGGAGGATGGCGGCCGTAACTGGATCCGCCGCGATGCCGGCCTCGAAGACTTTTCGGTCCGCGCCATCGCCATCGACCCCCACGACGCCGACTTCGTTCTGGTCGGCGGCCTCACCGGCGTCTATCGATCGACCGACGGCGGCGAGTCGTGGTCAAAGATCTCCGATCAGATCAACGTCGAATCGCTCGCGCTGGATCCCCGCACGCATGACCGCATCTACGTCGGCACCTGGCGGCAGGGAACGCGCACGGACGACGGCGGCAAAACGTGGAAGCTGATCAACAACGGCATGGTGCTCGACACCGACATGTTCTCGATCACCATCGACCGCTACAACCCCGATAAAGTCTGGGTCTCGACGTGCGGCTGGGTCTACAACACGCCGAACCGCGGCGAGAACTGGACCCGCTACCGAGACGGATTCAACAACCGCCGCATTCATGACATCGAGCTCGATCCCTGCGATCAGGACTCGATTTACGCCGGCTCCGTTGCCGGGCTGTATCACAGCCACGATGGCGGCAAGACCTGGTACTCGATCGGCGACGAGTCGCTCGTCGTCAACACCATCGCCCTTCATCCGCAGCGGCCCGGCCGCGTGATCCTCGGCGTCGAGGGTGACGGCGTCTATCTCTCCAACGATGACGCGAAGACCTTCACGCGAACCTGCGACGGACTGCGAAACCTGACCATCACCTCGGTCGCTGCCGACGCTGCGCAGCCGAAAAACGTCTATGCGTCCGTGGCATTCGGAGGCGAATCGAGCGGCATCTATCGCTCGACCGACTCCGGAACGACCTGGACGAGACTGGCCACGAATGATCTGCCGCAGGTTCTGTCGCTCGTCGTCACCGAAGACGCCGAGGTCAGGTTCCTGGCAGGAACGGAAAAGGGATTCTTCTGGAGCAGCGACGGCGTGCAGTGGACACAGGCCCAACCGGCCAGCTTCCCCATTCGCGTCGACAAGGTGCTCCGTTTCAACAACGTCCGTTATTTCGCGGCGACCTCCGAAGGCGTCTTCACCAGCCGTGACTCCGGGAAAAGTTGGTACCGCCTGGCAGGTGCCGACAATCGCGCCGTCGACATGGCCATCGGCAACCTCGGCGACAAGCACGCTCTCTTCGCCCTGACCAGCGCCGGCGTAATCGCGTTCGACGGCACTCAGTGGCTGGCGATCGATGGTGCTCCCGCGAAAGGCCGCACGCTGGCCGTACGCGGCACGGGTGAGGGCCAGCTCGTCTTCGTCGCCGGCGCGCAGGGCGTAAAGGCGGGACGCGTCAACGCGGATGCCAAATGGAGCGAAGTCGAAGCGCCCGACGCTCAGTTCGCCTCCGTCTTCGGCGGCTGGCGCAGCAACGACAGCTTTGTCTTCCTCACCTCGCGCCAGCAGCAGCAGATGCTCGTGGCCGAACCGAGAGAATCCGAATGGCGCTCCTTCCCGCTGCCCTCACGCACCGCTGAGGTGACGTCGGTGGCCCTCGACCCCTTCAACCCCGACCGCCTCTACGTCGGCACCCTCGGCGAAGGCATCTTCATCTACGAGGGAAAGTCGGAAAAGTACGAGGCAAAGAAGAAGGTCGCGGAGGCTGTGGCAGGGACGAATTGAGGCCGAACGCCACCATCATGAAGAAGAATCACGCCGCTGAACCAACCCCCGACGGGATGCGATCCCACTACGACTTCGACTATAGCAAGTCGCGCCCGAATCGTTTCGCTGCTCGTCCCAAGCTCGGCCGTGTTCGTTCCATTGTTCTCGAGCCCGACGTCGCCGAAGTGTTCCACTCGTCGGATCAAGTCAACGAGTTGCTCCGTTCGATCATTACAAACCTGCCCTCTCGGCGAGCGGAGAAGAAGCCCCTGAAGAAGCGCGCTAGTTGATGTCTACGCCCGACCTCAAGATGACAACCGAACACCGCGAGACCCCTCATCTCGCCGGATCGTAATACCGCACCACCACCATCCCCACGCCCTTCCGCGCCTGTTCGGACTTCGGATCGGCGGAGAGAACGGCCATCACATTCGGCAGGGTATGGTCGTACAGGAGAATCCTCTTCGTTCCCATTCGCGGCTTACCGAGCGACCCGCGCAGGAAGGCGCGTTCCTCTTCGAACGCAACCGGAGCATCCTGCAGGATCGTAAAGAGCTCGAAGCGTATCGAGTCCAATCGATCGCGGCGGAAATGAAGCGTGATCGATTTGTCGTCCGCGTAGTCGACTACGAGTTGGCCGTCGGAATCGCCGCGCTTCGTCTTCCAGCCGTTCGACTCCAGCGCCTTCACCGCAGCGGCGCGATTCATCCCAACCTTCAGATGGAACGACTCGGGGCGCATCCACGACGTCTTGCTGTTCGATGGAAAGACCGTGGCGAAAAAAAGGGCGAGGATGGCGATGGCGATCATGCCGCTCCCTGCGTCGTGGCCTCAGCTTTCATCTGCGGATCCCAGCCGACGACTGCGTTCCCGGTTCCGATGACGGTCCAGTAGCCGTAGACCTCGGCGGGATACGCCGGAAAGCCGAGCGCGGAGAGCATCCACGCCAGCCCGCCGGCCTTCACCTCGCTGACGGCCATGTCCATGAACTCTAAATAGTGTACTAGGCCGCATGTCGGCTGCGATGGTTGCCGAAAAGACCCGACAACCGACAACGCGCGAAACGCCCGCTTACGCGTCGGGACGCGCTTCTTCCATCTCGCGAACTTCGACGTCCATGTCGTCTTCGTCGCTCTGCATCTGGGTCCGCCAGCGCTGCGCCTTCATCTGCTCGAAAATCCCGCCGGTATGGCCGGCCGGAATCCACGAGTTGCCGCCGCACTTCGGGCAGCGTCCCCGGAAGGCGATGTTCTTCCCGCAATCAGGACAGATGATCACGAGCGAGTGCGACAGCTCGAACTTCTGCTCACCCTCCGCATCGAGGCTGTTCAGGAACGAGGCGAGATTGATGAAGGTGTCTTCAAGAGACATGACTGCTCAGCTTGATCAAACTGCATGGGGCGTGCCGTGTGTGTCGGGGGTCGGGGGTCGGGAGTCGTAGAAGAGGATCTCGGTTTTACTTCCACCCCCGGCTCCCGACTCCCGTCACCACTCAAATCCGCATGACGTCAAACTGCTCGTGATGCAGCGAGTCATCCGGTTTGAAGACGAGGTGGACGCCGAGATTTCGCTCGATCTCCTCGAAAATCGGATCGTTGGCGTTGTTCAGGGAACTGTAGACGACCGGGTTGAGACGGACGATGACATCCTGCCCTTCGTGCAGGTCGCGCAGCTTCATCAGCTCGCGCCAGATCTCGAAGGCAATGGTCGTATTCGACTTGATGCGCCCGCTGCCGCCGCAGTACGGACAGGCCTGCGTCAGCGAGCGCTCCAGGCTCTGGCGCACGCGCTTGCGCGTCATCTCGATCAGGCCGAACTCCGAGATCTGCAGGATCTTCGTCTTCGACCGGTCTTTCCGAATCTCGATCTCCAGCGTTTCGAAAAGCCTGGCGCGGTTGGAGGGATCCTCCATGTCGATGAAGTCGAGGACGATGATTCCGCCGAGGTCGCGTAAGCGGATCTGGCGGACGATCTCTTTCGCCGCCTCGAGGTTCGTCTTGAAGACCGTCTCCTCGAGGTTGCGCTTACCGACATACTTGCCGGTGTTCACGTCGATGGCGACGAGGGCCTCGGTCTGGTTGATGACGATGTAGCCGCCGGACTTGAGCCACACCTTCGACTTCAATGCCTTGGCGATCTCCCCCTCGATGCTGAAGTCTTCGAAGATCGGCTCCTCGCGCCGGAACAGCCGCACGCGTGAAACGAGGTTCGGCTGGATCTGGTCGAGGAACTCGACGATGCGCTGGTACTGATCGACTGAGTCGACCCAGACGCTCTTGAACTCCGGCGACAGCACGTCGCGTATCGTGCGAAGCACGAGATCGAGATCGTGATGCATCGCCGTCGGCGCCGACGCCTTCTCCGCTTTCCGGCGGATCTGCTCCCACAGGTCGGTGAGGTATTTCAGATCGGCGCGGAACTCGTCTTCCTCGCGCTCTTCCCCCGCGGTGCGGACGATGAAGCCGCCTGAGCCGGCCGGACGGATGCGCTCCAGGATCTCCTTGAGCCGCGTGCGCTCCGCTTCGTTCTCGATGCGCCGCGACACGCCGATGTGATTGACCGTGGGCATGTAGACAAGGAAACGTCCCGGCAGGGTGATATGGCTGGTGATCCGCGCCCCCTTGCCGGCGATCGTGTCTTTCGACACCTGTACGACGATCTCCTGCCCTTCGCGCAGCAGATCGGCGATCGAAGCTTCGGCCCGCTGCTGCGGCACGTCATCGAGCGTCAGGTCGTCCGTCGAATCGGCGTTGTCGAACTCTTCCAGATCCTCGATGACGTCGGAGACGTAGAGGAACGCGTCGCGCTCCAGCCCCAGGTCGACGAATGCTGATTGCATCCCGGGCAGGACCTTAGTCACGCACCCCTTGTAGATGTTGCCGACGATGGTGCGATGGCGCGTCCGCTCCACCCACAGCTCGACGACCTGCCCCTCGTCGAGTACGGCGATTCGCGACTCATGCTTCGCTGCGTTGATGACGATTTCTCGGGACATGGTTTTTTCGTGCTCTATTCGTGCTCTATTCGTACTCTATCCTGACAGTGAGCGCAGCGAACATGTCAGGATCTCCGGTGGGACCGCGCGGACCTCGATCGCAGGCAACAGTCTGGCGGCGCCACCGGAGATCCTGACAGTTTCGCTGCGCTCAACGTCAGGATGAACCATGAGCACAATCTACTTCGCCGGCGCCATCTCTGGCGGCCGCACCGACGTAGCCCTCTACCGCGAGATCATCGCCGCGCTCGAAGCAGAAGGACATCGCGTCCTTGCCGGCGCAGTGGCTGCTGAGCATGTGACCTCATCCGGCGAGACGCTCGACTCCCTGGCCATCTTCGACCGCGACCTTGGCTGGATCGCCTCTGCCGACGTCCTCGTCGCCGAGGTCTCGATGCCGTCGACCGGCGTGGGATACGAGATCGCCACCGCCCGCTACCACTACAGAATCCCTGTCATCTGCCTCCACCGCCCCGCCCACACCACCCGCTGCACGGCGATGGTGGCCGGCGATCGCGGCATCGAGCTGATCGAGTACTCCGAGCTCTCCGATTTGCTCCCCCGCCTGACCGCCTCGCTGGCGAAATACACCGCCGCCCCCCTCGGTTTGCCCCCACGTTGACGGCGTGGACGCCCTTTGCTATCGTCCCCCGCCCGCCGCGCCAAGTACTCCGGCATAGCTCAGTTGGTAGAGCAACGGACTGTTAATCCGTGGGTCGTAGGTTCGAGTCCTACTGCCGGAGCCATTTAGAATCATGCATTTACGAAACACTGGCGATTCGGCAAAACGACCCCCACAACTAGAGATTGCGCCTCCGCTTCCGTGCGCAGGGATCGCATCATGTATTCGCGAGAGACGCTCAACCCGATGACTGCCGGATCGGATGGTTTGGCGCACCGCGGATCTCGGAGAAAGTATAAAAGCCACTGTTTCCAGTGGCTTCGGTTTGTTTCTTCTTGAGCAGCTCGCCGCGTCCAGCGCGCTGCCTGTTCGCTGCTTACAACAGCGGAGTCGCTTGTCTTCGGCCTCGAGTCGCTTGCATGCGACCCCGCGTCGCTTCACTACGACCCCCGGATCGGTTGCATAGGACACCGGAGTCCCTTGCACGCGACTTGAGATTCGCTTGCACAGGAGCCCCGAGTCGCCCGCATGCGACCCCGGTATCCCTTTGCATACGACCCCCGAGTCGCTTGCATGGGACCCCCGAGTCGTTTGCATACGACCCCGAGTCGTTTGCATGCGACCCGAGTCGTTTGTATGCGACCTCAGGGTTGTTTGCATGCGACCTCAGGGTCGTTTGCATACGACCCCCGAGTCCCCTTCGCGAAGGACGGTCGGGTTGAGCAGGCACAAAATTGCTTTACGTATCAGTCACTTAGGCATCTTCCCGAAAAAACCACGTGACTCTCTCGCCTGATGGGCGTAGTTTTGTAGTTACGCGGAGGCGACACTGGAGCCATGGTGTCCGAGTCCCGAGCGAGAAGCCGGTGGGAAGTAAATGACCGGCCTCGAATGAGGTGCTGGGTCCGTCGAGCTTGCGCAATGGCGCGCCGGAGTCAGATGCAAGTGGGGTTGAGCGTTAGCTCCTCCAGCCTCGTCACGACATAGGTTCCTCCGAGGTTCGCGGCCTTCGGGGGCAGGCGAGCGGACGGTGCGGCGTCCGCTCTTATTGATGTCCCATCCGGAACGGCGTCCGGGCCGCGCACACAGCCCGAGCGCCGTTCCCTAACCACTTGCCCTTCGGGCAGGAAAGGAGCTCATCGTGTCCAAAGAGAATGCAGTAAGTCAGGAAAACGCCGCCCCGGCGACAAAGGGCCTGGCGGAAGTGACGCCGGAATCGGTCGTGGAGCAGCTCCGTGCGTTGCGGGAGCAGATTCCCAACTACGGACAGTTGTCTGAGCCCGAGGCCCGGACGCTACGGCCCGTCTCGAATATCCATCCGGAATTCGGGCAGGCGGCGATCAATGCCGTCGGCGCGTCGCAGACGGTGGAAGCGACCGTCGGTCGCAGCGCCGAGGAGTTGCAGGCCGCTGTCGAGAAGGCCGCGCGCTGGTCGACGGTGCGGAACGAGCTGAAGGCAACGCTCGATGGCGTTACATCGGCAATCCTCACCATGAGGCACGACTTCGGTCAGTCCGTTTTGCTGGCGTACACCGTCAGCAAGAAGCTGGTCAAAGTGCCGCAGCACGCGGATCTGCTGCCGCACGTGGCAGCCATGCGGAGGACTAACCGTCTGGGACGGACTCGCAAACCGCCGGCTCAGACGCCGGTGCCCGCGCCCGCTCCATCAACGGAGCCGGCACCGACGCCAACGCGGCACGTCTGAAAACAATGAACCGGCCGGCCGGGCGCGTCTGACATGGCGCGTCCGGCCATATTTTGGAGAGTCGATGAGCGAACAGAAGGCGACGGGAAAGACATCAGCGCGCTTCCCATCTCGGTACCCATGCCCGATCCTCAGGACACGCGCTTCAACGCTTCCGAGGCCAGCTTCAGGGTCGGATTGAGCTTGAGCGCCGCCTCGTAGTTCTGCTTCGCCTCCGTCTTCTTTCCTTGCTTCTCGTAAATGCTGCCGAGTTGGTAGTGCGCGCTGGCCAGCGTAGGCTCATTATCTTTGGGCGTATACGCGAGATACTTCTTGATCGCCTCTTCGCCGCGCGGAAGATTCGCGTTTGACAGCGCGGCCGTGCGTGCGAGGTAATAGAAGGGGGGCATGTAGGACGCGTCGGCCTTCAGGGCAGTCTCGAACTCCGCGGATGCCGCCGTATAATTCTTCTCGGTATCCACGAGGTACTGTCCGAAGAACGTGTGCGCCTTCGGCGACTTTGGCTGCTCCCGGATGGCATCGGCGTACTCCTTCTTCGCCAGGTCGGGCTTCGTCTGCTGCGAATAGATGAACGCGTAGGCGCGGTGGCCGGCGACCGGATCGACTGCCTTGATTGCCTTCGCCTGATCGAGCGCCTTGTCGTACGAGCCGCCCATGATGCCAGGCGCGGCCGCGTAGAACTGGACAAGAGCGAAGCGCGCGTCGGAGTACTTGGGGTTGAGCTCGACCGCTTTCGTGTACTCGTCTTTCAATTTCGCGAGGTATCCGGCGGCGCCGAACATGCCGCCCCCCTGCGCTTTGCGGCTGTACGCGCCGCCCAGAAAGAAATGCGCCTCGGGGCTCTTTGGCGACTGTACGACGGCCTTCTCCAGGATCTCGATGGCTGCATCGATATCCCCGCGGTTGATCGCGGCCCGCCCCTGGTCAATCAGCGGCGTTTGTGCGGAGACAAAAACGGCGGCGAGTGCCGCGACGATGAGGATCGGAAGGCGTATGTATGTAACGACGTTGATGCGCGTCGTTTTCTCCCTTGAATGGTTTTACGTGAACTCGTGACGCTGTGAATACAAACTAGGCTCATGCGGTTCTCAAGCCGGATTGCGGTCATGTAGGATGCTATCTACTCGCTGCTGCACTAATGGTTTCCAATCTGGGTGTGTGAGAATGTAGAATTTTTCCTCCCGGATGGCCTCGAAAACCTGCCCGGCCACGCGCTGCGGCGAAAGACCGCCCTCCACGGCGCGGCGCACAAAGTGCTCGGCCGCGGCGTCTCTGCGGCTCTGTGGCGGGGCGTCAGGCTGATTCGGCAGTCCCTGCGGCCGATTCCGCGCGGCGTCCACAATTCGGGTATTGACGATGCCAGGGCAGAGGACCGAAGTTTTGATTTTTGCGCCCCGATCCCTTAAGTCGTAGTACAACGATTCGGAGAGGTTACCACCCCGTGCTTGGTCACACTGTAGATTCCGTAACCGGCTGCGGCGGTCAACCCGGCCATGGAGGCGGTATTGACGACATGGCCCTCCGTATCCTGGGCGAGCATCAGCGGCACGAACGTCCGAACGCCGTGAATCACCCCCCACAGATTTACCCCCATCACCCACTCCCAATCGGCGAGAGTCACTTCCCAAACGATACCGACTTTCCCTACGCCGGCGTTGTTGAAAAGCAAATGAACCGCGCCGAATGCCTCCAGAGTCCTCCGGGCAAGGTTTTCCACTTCGCTCGCTTTAGAAACATCGGTCGGGACGGCCAGAAGGGTCACGCCCGGGGCGCTCAGTTCTTTGGCGGCCTGAGCCAGAGCGGGTCCTTCGACGTCCGCCATAACTACCTTCATTCCTTCCTCAGCGCAACGTTCCGCGAGGCTGCGCCCAATGCCGCTGGCAGCGCCGGTGACAACGGCGACTTTGTCTTTAAATTCTTTCATGCCGGTAGATTCCTTCCTCAAAAACGCAGTCATCCAAACGTCGGAACAGACTTCGCGCGCGCGCAATGCCGTACACGAGCTCCAATACGGCAGCACTGTCTCGGGTTGCGACCCACTCGCTGCCGGTACCGGCAACTCGAGAACTGCGGCTCCGGCTTCGTCAATGACGACAAGGGGGTCTGCCCGTCTAAGCAATCCGATCGTATCGCCGTTGAAATTCCTTGATCTCTTTCAGGAACAGCGTTCCGTTCCCTTGAGCACTCCTGGCCTGGGGAATGAAATCTGCGTCCAATACGACGTTGCGTGTGCCGAATTTCACGACATTGCTGCCGACGAGCAACTTCTCATATTCATCCATCGACAGCTCGTATCTCTTGTCCAGTTGATCTTTGATTCGCAGCGCACGTACGCGCTCCTGACCGTCCTTCGTGACCACTCCGCTGAAGAACTCGGAACAGCAGCCGGACCCGTAGGAAAAAATACCGACTCTCTGCGGCGTCTCGAAATCACCGTTCTCGATCGTGCTGACCAACGCCAGCGCCGTGGTCGCCCCCATGATGTTGCCTACGCGCTGACAATACGTCAGTCCGGGCATCAGGCGACGCCCAAAATCCGCTTCGATCTCCTTCGGATTCGCCTTGACCATCTTGCGCATCATGTCGCGATGTGCGCCCTTGACCATGCCACCGAAAGGGGTGTGCATTGCCAGATAGCCAAAGCTATTGGCGAAGTCCGCACCCTCCACACGCTTTGCGTACTCCCGAAACGACCCCTCGCAGCAATCCAGATAGGACAGCAGGGACAGATCGGCATCGCCGGCATCACCATCGGGAATGGGCCGGCACGTATCCATCACTTCGAAGCCATAGTACCCGCTGGCTCCGACATCGACCTGGAATACGTTAGGCATGTCGCTGACGATCATTGCCACCGCCCCGGCTCCGCTACTGGGCTCGGCAAACGACCAATCTTCCGTCAGGGCACCTCCCCCCTCCACCACCATGAAGCGGGAAATGTCGGTTGCGATCACCAATGCCTTGGCCCCGGGCGATGTCTCAGACAGGACGAAATTGACCGCCATCTGCAACCCGGCCACACCGGAATAACAGGCGTTTTTCAGCTCGAACAAGCGGCAATTACGATTCAAGCCCAGGAGCTTGTGAAAATACGTGCTCATGGACTTGCCGAAATCGAACGACGATTCCGTACAACTGATGACCATCTCGATCCGGTCTTTCTCCTCCGCACTCAGGGCGTCGATCAGCGGCTTGGCTGCATTCACGCCGAACGTGATCGGATCTTCGTAAGGCAGAGCGACGGTCTTTTCCTTCATCAGCAAGTTCGTGAAGCGAGTCATGTCCAGCTTGCGATGCCTGGCAAGCTTTTCCACATCGAGGTAGGCGCTGCCACCGAAAACGTTGATTGCCTCAATTCCCACTGCAGTCATATGAATTCCTTTGAGATCGTATTTTTCAACTACCGCAGCACGCTCAACTAAACTTGAACAGTCTCGCTCTGTCCTGCCCGCTCCTCAATCGAAAGGCGGCAAAGGACTCCTTGTCCGAAAACTGCAGATAGATATTCTCTCGCCGCAACTGGGACATCGGCCGGCCTGGCGGTTGCCCGTACGAATGACCAGGGAAGATGCGCGTGTGCGGCTCGAGCCGCGTCTTCAGTTGATCGAGGCTCGCAAACATGGCGTACGCGGCTTGCGTATCGGGACAGATCCCGCACCCCTCGGCAAACAGAACGTCGCCCGTGAACAGGTTTTCCCCGATCAGATAACACATGCAGCCGGGTGTGTGGCCGGGCGTGAAGATCGGTTCAATCAGCATCTGCCCAACCGGCCACGGCCTCATGTCGATGCCGGCCAATTGTCTGGCGCTGAACCCGGATGCCACGATTTCCGCTTTCGACATCCAGATCGGACAGTCGTATTTCTCCGCCAGCGGTTTGGCCAGATCGATGTGGTCGGGATGGGAATGGGTCACCAGGATGCCCCTCAGTGTGGCTTTCGTATCCGCCAAAGCGCGATCGATTTTGTCGATTTCCCACGCCGGATCCACAATCACCGCCTGGAGGCTGCCTGGATCGACCACCAGGTAGCTGAAGTTCTTCATGGACTCATGGCGCACGTCCAGCACGATGACTCGCGGTATGAGCTCATGGCCCGTCGCGGCCGCTTGGGGGTGAATCATTCGATGGACTCTCCAGACAAGTGAACCATCTGTCCCCGAGCAGCCGGCTCCGCCGCTACCAGGGGATGACCACTCGGCACAGGCCTGGCGAGCGGTCTGACGTACAGGTTCTTGATTTTGATCAACACGTCTCCACTTTCATTCAGGATTCGGATGTTGAACTTCATGACGCCGCCGCGATTCTGCACGTGCACGTCGGCACGTTCCGCATACGCATAGCACGTCTGAGCCACCGGTCTGACGAGATCGATCTCGTCCAGCGCGAATGGCAGGTAGGGCGTCGCCGCGTCCCCGCCTCTCATTAGGCCGCCGACGGTCTGCAAGGCGCCGTCGATGATGCTGGGATGAAGAATGAATTGGCCGAACTCGTCCTTCAAATGCTCTGCGATCTTCAGCCTGGATAGCGCAAAGGAGCCGTTGACGTAAAGCTCCTGGATGGTCTGGAACGAGGGACCGTACTGCAAGCCATATGCTCTGAACGTCTCGTAATAAACCGCCCGATCTTCAGACCCCACACACTGCGCTTTCAGTGCTTGAATGGCGATTCGCTCCTCGGCATCGGCCGGATCCGCCGAGCCGTTGGCGAACGCCACCCTTCCTTCGGAATGAACGATGGTCTCGTTTTCGTCGTCGAGTGACGAGATCTCATAATCGACGTCGTCCCCGCTCTTTCTCAACACGGTCCGAACCGATTGCGCGCCGGTTCGGAATCTCAACGGCTGGATCCAAACGACGTCCGTGATCTTGCGGACCTTTTGCTCGCTGGCCATGTTTGCCGAGATGCACGCCATCTCCAGGAATCCCGCTCCCGGGAAGATGCTCTCGTCGTGTACCTTGTGATCGGCCGCATAAAATGCGGTATCCGACAGCGAAGAAGTGAAACTGACTTCCCTCAAGGTCGACGAGTTGTAGGCAATCAACGGGTGCAGTCGAGCGGTGGAAAGCGCCGGCTTTTCCGGAACCAGAGAGTCCGTCACCCAGTATCGCTCGCGAGCAAATGGATACGCCGGCACACTCATCCGGCTAGGTGTCCTGGAATAGAGACTCTCCCAGTTCACCTCTTCGCCTGCAACCCACCTCGAGGCCAGCTCGATCAGGCTTTGCTCGCCCATGGCTGTCTTGACAAGCTTCGCGGACCGCCTCGAGCCCCGGCGCGGGCCGGGACTGCCTCGATAAACGCCGGCGGCAGATCCTCGTTTCCTCCAGTCACTGAGCCGGTCAATGAGCTCATCCGCGTCCGAAACAACAGTGGCCAGCCTCTCCTCCATCGCTTCTCTGCCGGCCTCGAGGGTGTAGCAAAGACGCGCCAGATCGATGCGCTGCTCACTTCTCAAACGAACGAGCAGACGATCGACGTAGTCGCGAAGCCGATCCTCATTCCTGGCGGAAAGTGTGAACACATACGGACCGCCTTCTTGCCAGTCATCCACGGAGCTCGGCGTTTCGTATTCCTCCAGGACCACGCACGCGTTCACCCCTCCGGCTCCGAATGAGTTGACGAGCGCTCGCCGCGGGTGATCGGGAGACGATTCCCATTCGGATAATCCATGTTGCAGGTAAAACGGCGATTCCTCGAATTCGATATTGGGATTCGGCAGGTCGGAATAGATGGAAGGAGCCAGTTGGCGATGCTCCATTTGCAGGATGACCTTCGCCATACCGGCAATCCCTGCCGCCGACTCCGAATGCCCGATGTTGGCTTTCACGGAACCGATCGGACAGAATCGCTTCTTCCTCGTCCGTTTTTGAAATGCCTGCGTCAATGCGGCGATTTCGATGCTGTCGCCCAACTGGGTGCCCGTGCCGTGACCTTCGACATAGCCAATGGTTTCCGGGTCAATGTGCGCTTTTTCGAGTGTACGGCTGATCAAACTCGCTTGAGCATTCGGGTTCGGAGCGGAATATCCGTTCGACCGGCCACTATGGTCGTACGCGCTGGCCCGGATGACGGCGTAAATGTGATCCACATCTTCGATCGCTTTGCGGAGCGGTTTGAGTACCAGTGTCCCCACGCCCTCTCCGGGAACGAACCCGTCGTCGCCGGCGCCGTAGCTGTGACATCTTCCGTCGAGCGAGAGCATGCGTCGCTGGCACAGCCCCTGGTATTTCGAGGGGTGCAAATACAGGTTGACGCCGCCCGCGATGGCCACCTGGCATTCGCGATTTCTGAGACTTTCGCAGGCGAGATGGACCGCAACCAACGACGAAGAACACGCCGTGTCGATGGGCAGGCTGGGTCCGTTGAAATCGAAGAAATAGGACACCCGGTTCGCGATGGACCACGGCATGGCACTGGGAGATACGAAATTGCCGCGGGTCCGTTCTTCGGGTGCCCATAAATGATAGGAGTTGGTGGTGACGCCGACAAAGACGCCTACGTCCGCGCTTTTTTCTTTCGGAAAGCGCGTTCTCAAGCTATCTCTGGTGTATCCCGCGTCCTCGACGGCGGCCCAAACCGATTCGAGAAACAGACGTTCCTGGGGATCCATGAGTCTGGCTTCCGCGGTGGAAATGTGGAAAAAATGGGGGTCGAACTTGTCATGGTCGTCCAGAAAGCCGCCCCACTTACAGTAGATTTTCCCGTCCGCAGCGGCCGTCGGATCCGGATGATAGAACTCCTCATAGTCCCATCGATTTGGCGGTACCAAATCGATCAAATCTCTTCCTTGTTTCAGATTGTCCCAGTATTCGTCCAGATTCGCAGAGTGCGGGTAGTACCCATGGATTCCGATGATTGCGATTCCCTCGACGCCATCGTTCTCCTCTGCCGGTGACGCTTCGACTTGAATGACGTCTTCCTCGACTGGCGTTGCCGGAAGGGCCGGCTCGCCGGCCGAGCCGGCGGAACCAAACAGCCCGATCAACGCTTCTCGCGCATCCTGCACCAGGAACCTCGCGAGATCGCGGACCGTCTCGTGCTCGTAGAGCAGGGTTTTCGGCAGCGCGCCCAGGTCCTGTTCCAATTGGGCGTTGATCCGATTGATCATCACCGAATCGACGCCAAAGGACTCTAGACGATCTGACGAATCAATTCGGTCCGGGTCGAGTTTGATCTCCTCGCCGATCAGCGCCTTCAAATACGTTTCCGTACTGGCGAAAAGCGCCGCGGCATCGACACCTTCTGCCAGGGCCGGTGCATTCCGATGAGCCTTCACCGGCTGCTGGGCGATGGAGGCGGCGATCCTGGACGGGATTCCGTAAAGAGCGATGCCTTGCGTTGCGTCCGACCGCAGGAAGTCTTCCCAGTATTGAATGCCGTCTCGTACCGGCAAAGGACAAATTCCGGTCCGCTTCTCCAAACGGGCAACGTCATCGGGAGAGATCGTCATCCCTCCCTCTTCCCACAGGGGCCAATCGATCGATAACGTCCGGCCCGCCCGCTTCTGCGCTCTTCTCAGATTCTCCCGGCGTTCTGCAAATGAATCCAGGAAGTGGTTTGCGTAGGCGTAATCGCTTTGCCCGACGTTCCCCAGCACGCCCGCGACAGAAGAGAACAGGACGAAGAGGTCCAGATTCTCATCACGGGTGGCGAGATCCACGTTGATCGCGCCGTAAACCTTCGGCGCCAACACCGCCTCCACCTCCTCCTTTGTCTTCTTCAGAATGAAGGCATCGCGATTCACGCCCGCGGCATGAATCACGCCGTCGATCTCCGAGAATCGCGCTTTCGCCTCCCGCACGACCATTTCCATGTCTTCCAGCTTCGAGACATCGGCCTGAACGACGACGACCTCCGCTCCATAGTCTTTCAACCGGCTCAGCGTTTCGTCCTGCCTGGCGTTCGGCCCAGAGCGTCCAACAAGCACCAGTTTCGCCTGGAACGTCTTCGCCAGATATTCGCTGAAGAGGATTCCGAGGCCGCCTAATCCGCCCGTGATGAGATAGACGCCGTTCTGCTTCAGCGGCAGCGCTGACGCTGTTCGCACGACTGGCGTGTGCGGCACCAACTCGCTTACGAATCGCGCGAAGCCTTGCTCGTCCGCGTCCGTGCTGCGGCGATAGCGGATCTCCTGTGTCGTCCAGTCTCCGTCGTAAATCTCATCCCAGACGAGACCGGCTTTCTGCGACAGAGATAACTCTCCGTTGTTTGGAACTTCGACGGCTTTTGCAAGATACCGCGGATCTTCCAGCGTGAGAGTCTTGAAAAACCCGCCAATGGCCGCCCCCAGCGGAGCCGTTGCTTCCGAATGACTGGAGAAGACCGACATGATTCTCGGCGGCACATAATGTTTTGCCCGGGCCAAGGCCCTGCGCAGGGAGAAGAGCGTGTAGAGTCCGTCGTTGAGCTGCTGGGCGACCTCTCGTTGGACTTCTAAATTGCACGGCTCCGCGGAGTGGTGAAGAACCACGCTCGGAAGCAGTGCTTTGTTCTCGAGACTGGCGACGAGCTCGTGGAACTGTTCTTCTCGTTCCGGATCGATGACGTAGATCTTCGGCTCGATTTCTTCGAAGGCCTTTCCCGGCTTCACCCAAACGACAGAAATGTCCTCTCGCTGCTCTCTCATCGCGAGAAACAGCCGGTCCGACGCATCCAGGATCAGGATCGGCCCGATCGCCGCGGGCTTTTGCTCCGCCGCGGCAAGGGCTTTCAACGTCCATTTGGAGGAGTAATAGGTCCTCCGTTTTTCCTCAGTCCGCTCGGGCGCGACAACCTTCTTCCGATCCGGCGTGCTCTTTTGAACAGCGAGAGCAGACGGCGTTTCCTGGTCGATCCAGTACCGTTCTTTGGCGAATGGGTACGTCGGGAGTGAGACCTTCCTTGGATTTCCCTGCCGGTCCATGAGAGACCAGTCGATATCGGCGCCCACAGTCCAGAGCCTGGCGATCTTTTCCAGCTCTCTGTTCGCCAGAAGAGCTTCCAGAAAAGCCTTCCCTGCCTTTCCGTCGATCAGATCGCTCGCTCTGTACTGGGCCTCCCTGAGGTTTCCATAGAAGACGTCGTCCGATTCATTTTTCAGGGCAATCCATTCATTCAGTTTGTCTCTGAGGTCTTCGACACTCGACGTGATGATCGCCAGCCGCGCGTCCATCGGCGTTCGCCCCACCTGTGAGGTGTACGCCATGTCCGAAAGCGACACGCCGGAGACGTTGTCCAGGAACTTGACCACTCTTTCGGCATAGCGGCTGAGCGCATCCGCGTTCCTTGCCGACAGAATGAAGGGTTCCGGCGGCGTGGCATGGGACGCGGTCGCCGGTTCTCGCACATCGGCGTACTCTTCCAGGATCAGATGGGCGTTTGACCCTCCGGCGCCGAACGAGCTCACACCAACGCGCCTTGGATGCGCGGCATTGCGCTTCCATTCCGTCAGCTCGGTCTGGACGTAGAACGGCGAATCCGCGAAGTTGATGTTTGGATTCGGAGGATCGGCATGTAAAGACGGAACCAACTGCTCGTGCTTGATCTGCAACAGAGCTTTGGTAACGGCTGCAATTCCGGCCGCCGACTCGAGATGCCCAATGTTCGATTTGACCGAGCCGATGGGGCAGAACTGTTTCTCCGCGCTGGAACCTTCGAACGCCTTCAACAATCCGGTAATCTCGATGGGGTCTCCCAGGGACGTGCCCGTTCCATGAGTCTCGACATAACTCAGAGTTTTCGGATCGATCCTGGCTTTCTTGAGGGCCTCGAGAATCAACTCGCCCTGAGCATTCGGATTGGGAACCGTATAGCCGTTCGTCTTTCCGCCATGATTGATGGTGCTCGATTTGATCACCGCGTAGATTTGATCTCCATCGCGGAGAGCCTTTTCCAAAGGCTTGAGCAGAACCGCCCCCACCCCTTCGCCGGGTACGTATCCGTCGCCTCCTGCGCCGAAGCTCCGGCATCTGCCGTCGCTCGCGACGAACTTCCCCTGGCTCAGAGTCAGATATTTGTAGGGGTGGATCGTGAGGTTGACGCCACCCGCGATGGCGGCATCGATCTCTCCCTTCCGCAGCTCTTCGCACGCCAGATGAATTGCGGTCAGGGAGGAAGAACACATGGTATCCAGCGCGATGCTGGGGCCATGTAAGTCGAAGAAATAAGACACCCGATTCGCGATCGAAGCGTGGGACGAGACAGGGATGGCTGCATTGCCTCTCAAAATCGATTCCGCGCCGAAAAGCTCGTACTGTCCCCACATCACCCCGACGAATACGCCGACGCGGCTTCCGGAGATGCTCTCCCTGGTATAGCCGGCGTCCTCGATGGTTTCCCATGCGGTCTCAAGGAACAAGCGCTCCTGGGGATCGATCAGCGCGGCTTCTTTCGGCGAGATGTTGAAGAACAGCGGATCGAATTTATCGACGTCAGCAATGAATCCGCCCCACTTGCTGTAGGTTTTCCCCGCCTTGTTCTGGTCGGGATCGAAGTACCGCTTGTGATCCCATCGTTCCGGCGGAATTTCCGTGATGCTATCCCGGCCGTTTTGGAGGTTTCTCCAGAATTCTTGCAGGTTTTCAGCCTGCGGATATCTGCCGGCGAGCCCGATGATCGCGATTTCGGTTTGATGAGTCGCCTTGACGCCGACGGAACGGGTCTTTCTCCGCATCGCCGGACCTGGTCGCCGTTTGTCCAGCGGCGTTCGATCAGCACCTTTCGCTTTGGGCTCTTCACGCAGGAGGCCGAGTTTCTCCCGCACGATCGCCGGATGCGCTTTCGCGAAATACCCGGCGAGCCCGGCGATGGTCTGATACTCGAAAAACAACGTCTTCGACAGCGAACCAAACGTTTTTTCCAGTTGGTTCGTCAGCTTCATTGCCAGGATAGAGTCGATCCCGTATGTCTCCAGCGCCGCGTGCGGATCGATTCTGTGGGCCGCCAGTTTCAACAATTGCGAGAATTCCTGGCGCAAGAAGTCTTGCGTCTTCCCGGCCAGGCTCTCCATATCGCCCGCGGCAGCGGCCAGCGGTTGCGCTGCTTGCGGTGCGGGCGTCGCCGCGGTGGCGGCGAACAATACCCGACGCATCTGCGGGAGATCGCCTTCCGCGACCATCAGTTGGTCATAGGGCAACGCCAGACTGCGATAGAAGGCGTCCACGCCTGTGGGTGTCTGCATGGGCTGCATGCCGGTGGTTCGTTGCAGCAGCTCGTAGCTCTCGGGATCGATCGACATCCCGCCGGCTTGCCACAACGGCCAGTTGATCGACCGCGTGCGCCCATGCCGCTGCCCGTCAACCGCCAGCCGGTTGCGATATGCCGCAAACTGGTCCAGGAAAGCGTTCGCGGTCGCGTAATCGGCTTGCCCGAAATTCCCCATCGCACCGGCGAGGGAAGAAAACAGCACGAAGAAATCGAGCTCCGCGTCCTGACTGGCCTGGTCCAGGTTGAACGTGCCGGTGACTTTCGGCGCCAGCACTTCGCTGAATTCGGCGGCGGTCTTTTTCAGGATGAAGCGATCCGCAATCATCCCGGCACTGTGAAGGATGCCGTTGAGCGGTCCGTACTCGTCTTTGATGCCGGCAATCAGTTGCTTGACTCGATCGAGATCGCCGAGATCCACCTGCCGATAGCTCACGCGACCGGCCAATCCGTCCAGCGCGGCTTGTTTTTCCGCGCTCAATGCCGCGCGCCCCGTCAACACCACCCGCGCCTCGCCGGTTTGCTCGAGGATCTCTTTCGCAAAGAGAAGGCCCAAGCCACCGAGCCCACCGGTAATAAGGTACACACCGCTCTCTTTGAACGCGATCGGCGGCTTTTCCCTGTCTGCCGCTATCTCTTCCCACCGTAAGACCTGCCGCGCGCCTTGCTGATATCTGATCAGCGGATCCAGCCCGCGACTCTTCTCCTCCTGAAGGTGCCTGGCCAGCTCCTCGGTCGTCAGATCGGCCGGGACGAGGATGAGTTGACCGATGAGCCGCGGATTTTCCAGCGCCGCCGTCTTGAGCAATCCTGACAAACCGGCAAGCAGCGCTTGCTCCTGACGATCGACGACGACGATCTGGACGAGCACCTTGCCCTCGGGCTTGCCCTGGAGGATGGCCTGGACCCGTTCAAAGCACGCAAGCGCGTACTCGCTATAGCGCTCCGCAATGTTTCTTTGCTCCCCTGCTTGCAGTGACAGGCAGTGGCTGAATTGCGTGGCATCGACGTTCGTCAGCTCACACAGAATGACGTGGTGTTCCGCCAGCTCGACCGCATTGGCCGAGATCTCGATGCTGCTCGCTTGCCATACCGGGATGGCCAGCAGCCTGCCAGTCGCTCGGGCCTCCGTGCTCAGGACGCGCGAAGAAAATCCGTGCATCTGTACACAGACCTTCCCCCGCTCATCGCACAGATCGAAATCCAGCTTGACGACGTTGTCCGAGGCCTGACTGCCGGGAGCGTAACGCACCCAGGCCATCATCTCCGAGGTACAAGGCGATAGTATGCGCAGCGTTTCCAACGCAAAGGGCAGCCGTGGCTGGGCGGTTTCGGGTCCGCCCTCGATCAATCCAACCGCAGCCTGCAGCGCACCGTCCATTAGACTCGGATGAAGGACATAGTCTCCGGCCTCGTCCGCGACGGAACTCGGCAGCCGTAGCTGCGCCAATACCTGGCCGCTCCCACGATGGATGGCGGTGATTCCTCGAAACGCGGGCCCATAGACCAGTCCCATGCCGGCACACGCCGCGTAAACGCTGTCCGCCTCGAGCTCGCCCTGCCCCATCTGCGCTTTGAGCTGCTCGATGTCGAGCGCGGCCGGCTTCGGTTGACGGCTGAAGACCGCGCGACCCTGACAATGGACGACTTCCTGGTCCTCGTCAGCGGAGTAAATCTCGTAGTCGATCTCGTCATCGTCGTTCGCCAGCAACGCGATGTTCACTTGCTTGTTCTCACTGACGACGATCGGCCGCGCCCAGACGGTATTGTGCAGTTCCAGAACCGTCGATTCCGGCCGCGCTGGCACAGCCTGCTCGATCGCCGCCCGCGCCATTTCGAGATAGGCCACGCCGGGCAGCACCTTTTGACTCGCGCGCCCGTCCGCCTTCACCTGATGATCGGCTAGGAAGAACTCTTGTCCCGTAAAGGTCGAGCGATAACGTTGCTCGTTCAGATCGGAGGTGTTGCTGTGCAGCAGGGGATGAAGGACCGCGGTTGCGGTGCCTTTGGCGGCCACGTGCCCGACCGCCGCGATGTCGATCCAGTAACGCTCTCTGGCAAACGGATATGTGGGCAGGCTGATGCGCCGCGGTTTGGCCTCGCCGTAAAGTTTGCTCCAATTCGGCTCCAGTCCCTTGGCCCATAGATCCAGCAACTTCGAGAACTTCTTGTTGACGATCCACTTGTCGATCGTTTGCTGCAGGTCGGCATCGGTGCTGAACAACGACAGCGCGTCGCTGTTGCGCTTCACCTGTCCTTGATACGCGTCTTCAATCCGTTGCTCGCCAGCCACAAAGGCTTGGAGCTTTTCAAGCAATTGCCCGACCGAGCTCACCACGAAGCCGAGCCGTTCGTCCATCGCCTCTCGACCTGTCTGGAGCGTATAGGCCACGGAAACCAGATCGATCGTGTTCTGCCGGGGGCGAACGAAGCCCAGGAGATCGCGGGCTTTCTGCTGCAGTTGCTCTGCCGTCTTCGCGGAGAGCGGGACGACGACTTCCGTAAAAGCCGTCGGCTGTGGAGCCGGCACCTGATATTCTTCCACGATCATGTGAGCGTTGGATCCGCCCGCGCCGAAGGAGGAGATACCTGCTATACGAGGCAGCGTCCGGCCGTCTATCACCGGCTGCTCCCATGGTTTCAACGACTGATTGACCACAAACGGAGTTTTGGGAAAGTCAATATGGGGATTCAACTGCGCCGAGTGCAGCGAGGGCACGATCTGCTGATGCTGCATTTGCAACAGGACTTTGGTCAGTCCCGCGATACCGGCGGCGGATTCGCAATGGCCGATATTCGATTTAGCCGATCCGATCAGGCAGAATTCGGTGTCCTGTGTCGAGGACCGAAAGGCTTTGCTGAGGGCGGCAATTTCAATTGGATCGCCCAGCTTGGTTCCCGTGCCATGGGCTTCGATGTAGCTGATATGGCGCACGTCGGTATGGGATTCTGCCAGCGCCCGGCTGATCGCACTGGTTTGGGCCTGGGGGTTCGGGACAGAGTAGCCATTGGTCTTGCCGCCATGCGTGAGCGCGCTGCCTCGAATGATGCCGTAGATGTGGTCGCCGTCTCTTTTCGCCTCGGAGAGTCTCTTCAGTACGACCACTCCCACCCCTTCTCCGGGGATATACCCGTCGCCGCCCTCCCCAAAGCTTTGGCAGTGGCCGTCACTGGAGATGAACTGGCCGCCGCTGAGCACCAGGTATTTATTGGGATGAATGGTGACGTTGACCCCGCCGGCAATCGCCAGGCTGGTCCGCCCCTGCTTCAAGTCCTGGCAGGCGATATGAATCGCGGTCAATGAAGAAGAACACATCGTATCCAGCGTCATGCTGGGACCGTGCAGATTGAGGACATACGACACGCGGTTGGCGATGCTGGCCGCACTGCCGGCAATTCCCAGGCGTTTGCCTCGGGCCGTGGCTTCGGCGCCGAACAACTGGTATTCGACATACATCACCCCGGCATACACGCCCACCTGGCCCGGCAGATCCTGCGCGTACGGCACCTGCAGGCTCTCGCGCGTGTATCCCGCGTCTTCGATCGCCATCCACGCGTGCTGCAAAAACAAACGTTCTTGAGGGTCCATGAGCTCCGCTTCAAGAGGCGATATGTTGAAAAACAACGGATCGAATTCATCGACGCCGGAAATGAAGCCGCCCCATTTGCTGTAATGATGTCCGCTTTGACTGCGATCGTCGCTGAAATACTCCCGCCAGTCCCAGCGCTCCTTCGGCACTTCAATGATGCAATCCTTGCCCTCTCGCAGATTGTGCCAATAGGCTTCGATATCGACCGCCTCGGGATACCGCCCGCTCAATCCGATGATGGCGATCGGTTCGGCATCCGGTGTCGTGCTGGGCGCAGCACTCCGCGGACGGCTGAAACGCCGGCTCGAGACCAGCTTGGCGGGCGCGGGTGCGATCGCCTGCACGGCCAGCGGCACGGCCTCGCTGGTGCGATGCGCGGACGGGGCCAGGAGCGTGGTCAGTTGCGTCGAATGATGGGCGATGAAGTATTCGGCCAACTCGCGAATCGTCTGGTATTCGAAGAACAACGTCTTGGACAGCGAACCAAAAGTTTTCTCCAACTGGTTGGTCAATTGCATCGCCAGCATGGAGTCGATGCCGTAGTTCTCCAACGCGGCGCGCGGATCGATTCTGTGGGAGGGCACCTTCAACAGTTCCGACAATTGCTTGCGCAAGTAGTCTTGCGTCTTCTCGGCAAGACTCTCCGAATCGATCGCGGCACCCGCCACCGGTTGTGCCGCTTGCGGTGCGGACGGCTCCGCGGGGCCGGCAAACAATGCCCGGCGCATCTGCGTGAGATCACCCTCCGCGACCAGAATCTGGTCGTAGGGCAGCGCCAGGCCGCGATAGAAGGCGTCCATGCCGGTTGCCGTCTGCATCGGCTGCATGCCCGTGGTTTCTTGCAGCAGGTTTCGACTCGCCGGATCGATCCCCATCCCGCCCGCTTGCCACAACGGCCAGTTGATCGACCGTGTGCGACCGTGCCGTTGCTTCGCCGCCACTTGTCCATTGCGATACGCCGCAAACTGGTCCATGAACCCATTCGCGGCCGCGTAATCGGCTTGACCCGGATTCCCCATCGCACCGGCGATGGAAGAAAACAGCACGAAGAAATCCAGTTCAATGTCCTGGCTGGCCTGGTCCAGGTTGAGGGTACCGGTGACTTTCGGCGCCAGTACCGCGCTGAAATCGGCGCTGGCCTTTTTCAGGATGAAGTTGTCTGCGATCATCCCGGCGCTGTGAAGGATGCCGTCGAGCTGTCCGTACTCGTCTTTGATGGCGGCGATGAGTTGCTGGACCTGATCGAGATCGCCGGCATCCACCTGCCGATAGCCCAGCCGGCCGGCTTCCGCGGACAATCCGTCCAACACGGCCTGTTTTTCCGCGCTCAATGCCGAGCGCCCCGTCAACACCACCCGCCCCTCGCGGGTCTGCGCGAGGATCTCTTTGGCAAAGAGAACCCCCAGACCGCCGAGCCCACCGGTAATGAGGTAGACCCCTTGATCTTTGAACGCGATCGGTGCTGTCTCCGGGTCTTCCGGTACTTCCTGCCAACCTAATACCTGCCGCGCCCCTTGTTCATATTTGATCAGCGTGTCCAGCCCGCGGCTCTTCTCTTCCTGCAGGTGGCGGCCCAGCTCCTCGGCCATTATGCCGGCCGGGACGAGGATGAGTTGACCGGCGAACCGCGGATTCTCCAGCGCCGCCGTCTTCAGCAATCCCGACAGACCGGCAAGCAGCGCTTGCTCCTGCTGGCCGGCGATGACGATCTGAACGAGCACCCTGCCTTGAGGCTTGCCCTGGAGGATGGCCTGGACCCGTTCAAAGCACCCCAGCGCGTACTCGCTGTAGCGTTGCGCAATATTCTTCTGCTGCCCTGCTTCCAGTGACAGGCACAGGCTGTGCGGAAGCAGAGACTCCAGATTCCCGGCGCCGGCCTCCGATAGCTCACACAGAATGACGTGGTGTTCCGCGTATTCGATTCCGCTCCCCTCGGCGGATACCGTCTGCCATACCGGGATGGCGAGCAGACGCCCCTTTGCGGCCTTCGTACTGATCTGCTGGCTCAGCACGCGCGACGAAAATCCATGCATTTGTACACAGACATTCCCTCGCTCGTCACACAGGTCGATATCCAGCTTGACGACGTTGTCCGCCCCCTGACTCCCCGGCGCGTAACGCACCCATGCGACCATCTCTGGCCTGCAAGGCGATACGACGCGCAGCGTTTCCAGCGCAAAGGGCAACCGCGGCTGGGTCAATTCGGACCCGCTCTCGATCAATCCAACCGCCGCCTGCAGCGTACCGTCCATCAAACTTGGATGAAGGACATAGTCTCCCGCCTTGTCCGCGACGGTACTCGGCAGTCGTAGCTGCGCCAATACCTGGCCGCTCCCCCGATGGATCGCAGTGATTCCTTGAAAAGAGGGTCCATAGGCCAGTCCCATCCGGGCACACGTCGCGTATACGGCGTCCGCCTCCAGCTTGCCCAGCCCCATCTGCCCTTTGATCTGCTCGATGTCCAGCCTGGCCGGCGCCGGTTGGCGGCTGAAGACCGCGCGACCCTGGCAATGGACGATCTCCCCGGCCGCGCCCTGAGTGTAAATTTCGTAGTCGATCTGGTCATCGTCGTTCGCCAACAACGCGATGCCCACTTCCTTGTTCTCGCTGACGACGATCGGCTGTGCCCAGACCGTGTTGTGCAATTCCAGGACGGTCGACGCGGGCCGCTCCGGCAAGGCGTGCTCAATCGCCGCGCGCGCCATCTCAAGATAGGCCACGCCCGGCAACACCTTTTGACCCGCCTGGCCGTTCGCCTTCACCTGATGATCGGCGAGGAAGAACTCGTCTCCCGTAAACGTCGAGCGATAGCGTTGCCCGCTCAGATCGGACGTGTTTCTGTGCAGTAACGGGTGGATGAACGATGCTGCTGGCGAGATCGAGGGACGCACAGAGAACTGCCTGACCAGTCCTACGGCATCCGTCTTCGACAGTCTCTTGCTCCTTAATTCCGCAACCACATATTCGATAAAATCCATCGTCACGCCTCTCTCGGGGAGCCCCTGGGTCATTTACGGCGTCTGGAATCTCGGCATTGCGTGATTCGGCTAGACCAGCATCTTCAACGCCGTAACGGCCTGGTCGGTCTCCATCATGTCGTCGCCGATCTGATTGATGATGTCTTCGATCGACTTCATGTCTACGTCGACCTTGAATAGGCTATCCAGACTTAGACTGGACGGCATCGCGTCAATCCAGTAGTGTTCCTTGGCAAAGGGATACGTGGGCAGGCTGATGCGTCGGGGTTTCACGTTGCCATAGAGTTTGTTCCAATCGAAACTCAGACCTCTGACCCACAGACCAAGCAGCTTTGAAAGCTTCCTGCGTACGATCCATTTGTCGATCGCTTCCCGCATGTCGTCGTCCCGGTCGATGACGGTCATGCCCTCGTCGCTGAACGCGACACGACCCTGATGAGCGCCCTCGATGTTTTTCTCGCCGTTGACATATGCACTGAGTTTTTCCGCCAACTGATCGACCGAGCTCACGACGAATCCCAGGCGCTCCTCCATCGCCTCCCGGCCAATCTGCAACGTATAGGCCACAGCAGCCAGATCCACTGGCCGTTGCGCCGTGCGAATGAGCTCCAATAGATCCTGGGACCTCTGTCGCAGTTGCTGCGCCGTTCTGGCGGAAAGGGGCACGATGACTGGCGTATGTTCGCCGGCGGGCACGACCTGTTCGGCCGGCGACGGATATTCCTCGATCACCAGATGAGCATTGGTGCCGCTGAAGCCGAAGGCGCTGACGGCCGCTCGTCGCAGGGAGCCCGGTGCCACATCCCACGCCTGTTTTTCCCGGCTGATGTAGAAGGGCGAGCTCTCGAAATCGAAGCGGGAGTTTTCCTTCGTTACATTCAGCGTGGGCACTAATGTCCGATGCTGCATCGACAGCAGTACCTTTTGCACGCCGGCCACGCCCGCGGCCGACGTCGTGTGTCCGATGTTGCTCTTGACGGCGCCCAAGGCGCAGAAGTTTCTTTTGGTAGTCTTTTCTCTGAATACGGTCGCAAGAGCTTCCAGCTCGATCGGATCGCCCAATTTCGTGCCCGTACCATGGGTTTCTACATAACTGATCGTTTCCGGGTCAATCTGATACTTGTCATAAATGTCGCGCTCCAGCGCGATTTGACTATTGACGCTCGGCGCGGTAATTCCGTTCGTTTTCCCGTCCTGATTGATGCCCGAGCCCAGAATGACCCCGTAGATGAAATCGTTGTCCCTTTCCGCATCTTGCAGACGCTTGAGCACCACGGCTCCGACCCCCTCGCCGTTGACGATCCCATCTGCCGTATCGTCGAACGTCTTGCATCGCCCCGTCGCGGAGAACATCCCGGCCTGACTCATCCCAATATAGGATTCAGGGGTCAGCCACAGGCTGACCCCTCCCGCGAGCGCCATGTCGATTTCACCGCGGGCGATGGCTTGACATGCAAGATGAATCGCCACCAGTGAAGAGGAGCACGCCGTATCAACCGCGATGGCTGGCCCTTTCAGGTTCAGGTAATACGCGATCCTTGCCGCGGCGATCGCGGAGCTATTGCTGGTGACCGGAGCCGACAGAACGCCGTTTCGCCCGAGAAGCGACGCGTACTCGTTCGTGGAGATTCCGAGATACACGCCACACTTCTCGTTGCTCAAGACCTCAGGCGAGTAGCCGGCATCCTCGAACGCCCTGTAGCTCTCCTGCAGAAACAGCCGGTGTTGAGGATCCATGTGCTCCGCTTCGTGCGGAGAAATTCGGAAGAACAGCGGATCGAAGCAATCGATGTCGTCCAACGCCCCTAGCCACTTGGAATACGTCTTGTCTTTCTTGCTGCGATCCGGATCGTAATACCGGTTGACGTCCCATCGGGTTGGAGGCACCTCGACGATGCAGTTTCTGCCTTCGACTAAACGATCCCAGTACTGTTTCAGGTCATTGGCTTTCGGATACCGTCCCGACATCCCGACAATGGCGATCTTGTCATCGGCAAATGCTTGATGCCTTGATGTCGTCCGGCCGTCGCGAATCCTCTTCGTCAGGATGGGGTAAGAACCCACCGGTAGTGTGAATGGCAGCGCCGCCGGCGGCTGCATGGTTTGACCAGGCAACTTCCTGATTTCGCGTTCCAGGAACCGCGAGAACTCTCTTACCGTGGGATAGTCGAACACGACGATGTGGGAGAGATCCGTGCCATATTTCTTGTTGATCGCGACGATCAGCTCGGCGCCGAGGAACGAATCCAGCCCAAATTCGACGAACGGCTGATCCCCGTCGATGGTCCTCGCATCGACCCGCACCACCGCTGCCAGCATGGTTTTGAGTTGTTGCTGCAGTTGCTCAACGCTGACCGCCGCTTCCGTTTCGGCCTTGGCGTATTCGTAAGAAGCGGCTCTCGCCGTTTTGGGAGGCGGCTCGAAGATGCGTACCTTTTGCAGGTAGGCAGTGATCTTGGGTTGTATGCCTTCCACGACCAGAATCTCGTCATACGGCGAGGCCAGGCTGCGATAGAACGCTTGCATGCCGGTTGCCGTCTGCATAGGCTGCAGGCCCGTGGCTTGTTTCACCAGTTCCTGCCTCGCCGCGTCGATCCTCAAGCCGCCCGCTTGCCACAGCGGCCAGTTGATCGAGCGCGTGCGCCCGTGCCGTTGTTTGGCGGCCACCTGCCGGTTGCGATACGCCGCAAACTGGTCCATGAAGCCGTTCGCGGTTGCGTAATCGGCTTGCCCAAGATTTCCCAGCGCGCCGGCGATGGAAGAAAACAGCACGAAGAAATCGAGCTCAATGTCCTTGCTGGCCTGGTCCAGGTTGAACGTGCCCGCCACTTTCGGCGCTAAGACCTGGGCGAACTCGGCGCTGGGCTTTTTGACGATGAAGTTATCCGCGACCATACCGGCGCAGTGAAGGATGCCGTTGAGCCGGCCGTACTCGTCTTTGACGGCGCCGATGAGTTGCGTGACCTGATCGAGGTCGCCCACGTCGATCTGCCGATAGCTCAGGCGCCCGCCTTGTGTGGGCAACCCGTCCAAAAGAGCCCGCTTTTCCGCCGTCAATGGCGAGCGCCCTGTCAGGACAATCGTGGCTTGGGGAGTCTGATCGAGGATCTCTTTGGTAAATACGACGCCCAGACCGCCCAGACCGCCGGTGATCAGGTAGACACCGTGATCTTTGAACGCGATCGGTGCCTTTTGAGGATCTGCTGCCACCTCTTGCCAACGCAAAACCTGCCGCGCACCGTGTTCGTATCGGATCAGCGTATCCAACCCGCGCGTCTTCTCGTCCTGTAGCCAGATCGCCATCTCCTCGGCCGTCGTCTCGGCGGGGACGACGATGAGTTGACCGATGAGCTGCGGGCTTTCCAGCGCCGCCGTCTTGAGCAATCCCGACAGTCCTGCCAGGACCGCCTGCTCCTCATGGTCAGCAATGACGATCTGGACCAGCACCTTCTCCTGGGGCTTGCTCTGGAGGATGGCCTGGATCCGTTCAAAGCACGCAAGTGCGTAATCGCTGTAGCGCTGTGCGATGCTTTTTTGTCGTTCTGTTTGCAGTGACAGGATCGAAGTGCCCAGCCTCTCCGCGTTGACCTTCGACAGCTCACAGAGAATCACGTGGTGTTCCGCGAATTCGACCGTACTGGCAGACGCCTCGACGCCGCTTGCCTGCCAGACCGGAGTGGCGAGCAAACTGCCGGTCGCTAACCCGGTCAGCACCCGCGAAGAAAATCCGTGCATTTGTACACAGACATTCCCGCGCTCATCGCACAGATCGACGTCAAGCTTAACGACGTCATCCGCCGCTTGACTGCCCGGCGAGTAACGCACCCATGCGAACATTTCCGAGGCACAAGGCGACACCACTCGCAACGTTTGCAGCGCAAACGGCAACCGTGGTTGCGTGGATTCGGAGCCAGCCTCGCTCAAGCCGGCCGCCGCCTGCAGCGCACCTTCCATCAAACTCGGATGAAGGACATAGTCGCCCGACGTCGACGCTATGATCGCCGGCAGTCGCAGTTGCGCGAGTAATTGGCCGCTTCCGCGATAGATCGCAGTCACTGCTTGAAAAGCGGGTCCATAGACAATACCCATTCGGGCACACGCGGCGTAAACAGTGTCAGGGGTAAGCGCGACCTGGCCCATCTGTCCCTTGACCTGCTCGAGATCGAGCCTGGCGGGCTCCGGTTCATGGCTCAAGACCGCGCGACCCTGGCAATGGACGATCTCCCGGTCCGCCTCGTGGCTGTACACTTCATAGTCGATGCCGTCGTCGTTCGCCAGGAGCGCCACGCTCAGTTGTACGCTTCCGTTGACGACGAGCGGCTGACCCCAGACCGTATCGTGCAGCTCCGGCACCGCGGGCTCGGGATTCGCAGGCAATGCATGCTCGATCGCTGCTCGTACCATTTCGAGATATGCCGCGGCCGGCAGCACGTTTTGACCACCGCTGCCGTTCAGCTTCACCTGATGATCTGCGAGGAAGAACTCTTCTCCGGTAAACGTCGAACGATAGCGTTGCTCGTTGAGATCGGAGACATTGCTGTGCAGCAGCGGGTGCAGTACCGCCGCCGGCGCGCCGGAACCGGCGTTCCGCTCGCTCGCTCCCGCTTCAGTGCAATACCGCTCTTTGGCAAATGGATAGGCTGGCAAGGTGACGCGTCGCGGTTTGACCTCACCATACAGCTTGCTCCAATCCAGCTCCACTCCCTTGACCCACAGGTCCAGCAGCCTGGAGGGTTTTCTGCTGGCGATCCACTTGTCGATCGTGTCTTGCAGGCCGGCATCGGTGTTGAACGGGGATAAGGCTTCTTTGTTGTGCCTCACCTGCCCCTGATAAACGTCTTCGATCCCTCGCTCGCCATTGACATAGGCTTCGAGCTTCTCCGTGAGTTGCTCGATTGAGCTCACCACGAAGCCCAGGCGCTCGTCCATCGGCGTTCTGCCGGCCTGCAGCGTGTACGCGATGTCGCTCAGATCGGCGCTCCGCGCGTCCTTACGAATGAAGTCCAGCAGATCCCGCGCTTTTTGCTGAAGCTGCTCGACCGTCCTGGCGGATAGCGGCACGATCGTCTTCGTCATTTGAGGAACCACCACAACCGGACGTTCGACCTCGGCCGGCCGCTGGTATTCGCCGATGACGATGTGGGCGTTGGTCCCGCTGAAACCGAACGAGCTGATTGCGGCCAGCCGTCGGGCCGCGCCATGGAGCTCCCACTCCTGCAGGCGCGTGTTGACGTAAAACGGACTGTCCGTCAGATCGATG
>JADGNY010000068.1 GCA_017883235.1 Thermoanaerobaculia bacterium
GGCGGTTTTCCGGAGCGCTGGCGTCTCGCCGGCTGGCCCGGCGTGCGTCCCGCCGCCGGGGTTACCGCAAATGTTTGGCGTCTTGCCGGGCGGGCGGCGGTGGTTCCCAGAGCGCTGGCGTCACGCCAGGCGTCTCGCCCCCGAACCGGCAAGACTCACCGCACTCGCGGGTAACCCGGCGGCGGGACGCACGCCGGGCCAGCCGGCGAGACGCCAGCGCTCCGGAAACCGCCGCCGCCCGTCCTCACCTCGGGTAATACCCGCTCGTGGCCCGCACGGTCACTTTCCGGCCCGGCACTTCCACGCTGATCTTCCGCAGCTCGCGGCTCGACTGATCGCCGGGGGAGACATACGTCAGCAGATACTCGCCGCGGGTGTCGTCGCGGATCTGGGCGAAGATGCGCGGGAGGTCGACCTTTCGCGTGAAACGGAAAAACGCGCCGCCGGTGGCCTCGGCGATTTTCCTGAGAGTGCGTTCGTCGCTGCCAAGCCCGGACCCCGTAAAGAGCTGGACCACGTAGAGCGGCACGCCGATCTCCCGGGAGTACTGCAGCACGCCCGCCGGCGTCGCGGAGCCGGCGTTGTTGTAGCAGTCGGTGAAGACGACCAAGGCGCGCTTTCCGGGGACACCGCGGAACTGCTGCAGCGAGTAGAGGATCGCATCAAAGATGGCCGTGCCGCCTCCGGCGCGCATGTCGTCGATCGACGACGACACCCGCGCGCGGTCGCTGGTCAGCGGCTGCAGCAGGCGGGGTTGCTCGTCGAACGCGACGACGAAGGTCTGGTCGGCGGCGCCGAGCGATCCCTTGACGAACTCGTTCGCGTAGTCGATGACGTCGATCATCGCCGCCCTCATGCTGCCGGACGTGTCGAGCGCCAGGCCGATCGAGATCGGATCGACAGACCCGCTCTGCACCTGGGCCGTGACCACGCGGCCGTCTTCCTTCACCAGAAAGTCGGAAGAGGTGAGGCCGTCGACGTACCGCCCCTGCTCCTGCACGATGGCGTAGACCTGCACCGCGTCGACTCCAACCTGCTCCGACCCACCCGCGGCGTTCAGCAGCTTTGCATCCTCGGCGGTAGCGCCGCTGTCGTCATGCGCCACGGCGTGGATGAAGCCGGGCGCGGAGGGCGACGGCAGCGTCAAGTCGTAGCGGTACGGCGCCTCGGTGAGCGTAGCCAGCTTCGTTTCGTTCCAGTAGAGATCGACACCGGCCAGCCGCCGTCCTTCCGGGACGCGCGGAGTGACCTCGACGGTCGTGCGCGAGGCGACGCGATCGCCGAGCGGCGCGACGATGTTCACGCCGAGGGCGACAGCGCGGTCGTTCAGCGTGACGGTTTCCTCGCCGAGCCGGCGCTCCGCCGCATCCCAGGCAACGGCGCGAACGGTGTGCACGTGCGGCGTACTGCCCAGGGCCACCTTCGCGCGGAACGGACGGCGCGTCAGCTCGGCCACGCGAGCGTCATCGAGAAAGAGCTCCACGCGCGCGGTATCGGCGGAGGTGGCTACGCCGAAGTCGACATTGCCGACCGTCACTCCCCGATGCGGATAGAGCAAATGCACGTTGCCGGCGGCTACATCCGCGCGCACCTCCGACTCCGGCTCGGAGCCGAGCTCGTCGAGGAATCGGCGCGCCGCGTCGGCGAGCGACGACGGCTTTGTGGCCATGGCGAACGCATGCTGGTACGCATCAATCGCCTTCCCACTCTCGCGCTCGGCGCGCAAGACCTGGCCGATTAGCATCCAGGCGCTCGCCGCGATTTCCGGGGTTACCGGGTGCGCGACGAGATCCTCGAGCACATTCATCGCGACGGAGAATTGCTTGCCGTTCCTCGCGCTCCGCAGGAGGATCGCGGCCGCGCCGAGCTGCGCTCCCTGAAACGCTTCGTGATCATTTTCAAGCTTCGCCATCACGGAAGCTTTCCTGAAGATCTGCGTGGCATCCGCAACGTTTCCCGCATCGAGCAGGCCGCCGGCCCACATGACCGTCGACTGCGACTCCTTCCCGTCGCGGCGCAGTTCGGCGGCGCGGAGGAATGCCGGCGCCTCCTGCCGCATCGCATTCAGCTCGACGGCGAACTTGGAGAGATCGCCGAATCCATTCTCCAGCTCGAGGATGACCCCGCCCAGCGGATCGAGCAGCAGCAGATGGCGATCCTTTCCACGAAATTGCTTGAGGTCAGGGAACGCGTCGATCTGGGGCGTCTGCATCGCCGCGGAGAGCACCATCTCCCCCATCGCCCGGGCCACAGAAGGATTGGCTTCCGCGGCGGCGATCCATTTGCCGCCGTTCTTGTCACTACGGCCGGTGCCGTGCAGATCGAGCAGGACGAGCCGATTGCTCGCCTGCGCCGCCTTCAGCGCCTCATCGAGCGGTTTCCAGGCAGGTTGTGCGTAGAGAGCGGCCGCGAAAAGAAAGCCGAACGCCAGCGCGAGCGTGCGCGAGAACATGAGTCTCCTTTGGGCGATACCGGCGGGGGGATTGTAACCGCTTCCTGGACGCAGCGTGGTAATACGATGTTCCAGAGGAGTGACCGAGACTCCACCCTGATTACCAACCGGCCACCGCCCTTCGTGGCCGGCACGTTGTTGCGTATGATCATCATGAAACGAGAGCCTTTGATCGTCACCCATCTCACAGCGAAGAATTGGCGGAACTTCCGACGCATTGACGTTGACCTTCGGGAACGTGTATTCCTCGTCGGGCCCAACGCCTCCGGCAAGTCGAACTTCCTCGACATCTTCCGGTTCCTGCGCGACATTGCAAAGTCAGACGGAGGCGGACTTCAGAAAGCGATCAAGGATCGGGGAGGGGTATCAAACCTTCGAAGTCTGGCCGCGCGGAAGGATCCGGAGATCTCGACCGAGATCTCTCTCGGAGAGGCCTGCGAACCGCCCCGCTGGCGCTACGCGCTCGCTGTTCGGCAGGGAGCAGTCGGAAAAAGGCCGCCGTTCGTAAGCTATGAGCGCGTATGGCGCGACGATGAACTGATTCTCGACCGGCCAAATGATGCTGACAAAGCCGATCCCCAGCGTCTCACGCAGACATACCTCGAACAGATCGGCTCGAACGAGACGTTTCGAGAAATCCCGCTGTTCCTGCAGAACACTACCTATTTACATCTCGTGCCTCAGCTGTTGCGCCACGCCGATCAGATTCAGGGTCGAATCATCGAAGATGATCCATTCGGTCAAGCCTTTCTCGAGCGCATCGCGAGAACGACCAGGAAGAGCCAGAAGTCGCGGCTGCGCATCATCCAAGACGCCCTGAAAATCGCTGTTCCACAACTTGAGCAACTGGAGTTCGTCCGGGACGAGGACACCGGGATGCCTCATCTTCAGGCGATCTACTCTCATTGGCGTCCAAATGCGGGATGGCAGCGAGAGGATCAGTTTTCGGACGGAACGCTGCGGCTCATCGGCCTTCTCTGGTCGCTCCTGGAAGGTGAATCAATGCTGCTGCTGGAGGAGCCCGAGCAATCACTCAATTCCGCCATCGTCGGGCAGTTGGCGCCCATGATCCACCGCGTTCAAAAGCGGCGCCATCGCCAGGTTCTGATCAGTACCCATAGCGATGCCCTGCTGAGCGAAGGGATCGATGGCCGTGAGGTCTTGATGCTTACGCCCTCTAAGGAAGGAACTGAAGTCAAGGTCGCCGCGGACATTGACGAGATCAGGGTGCTCCTCGAGTCCGGATTCACCGCAGGAGAGGCGATCCTTCCTCGCAGCAACCCTCCCTTTCCTGAGCAGCTATCGCTAGTTGATTGACTCAATGATCGTCGCTGTCGAGGATGCGCTAAGCGAATCGGTCGTGCGCAAGTTGATTGCGGTCATCCGGCCAGATCTCAATATTTCGATCGTGATGGGGAAACGAGGACGCGGCTACATTCAGACCAAAGCGCGCGCACTGAACAGGACCGCACGCTCGGTGCCCGTCTTCATCCTGGCCGATCTTGATCGGCCAATTCCGTGCCCGTTTGACCTGATCAACCAATGGCTGCCGACCTTTCGCGCCCCAGCATTATTGGTTCGGATCGCGGTCATGGAAGTCGAATCGTGGGTAATGGCTCATCGAGAAGCGTTTGCAGCGCATTTGGGAGTACCGCTTCATCGGATTCCGCCGGACACCGACACAATCCCGCGGCCAAAGGAATTCGTAGTGGGACTTGCACGCATGTCGAAACGAAGGGACATCCGGGAGGATCTCGTTCCCTCCCCTGGCTCCACCTCGGCCGTTGGACCGGCGTTCAACGCAACTGTGAGCCGTTTCGTAACTGAGACTTGGGATCCACGTGCTGCATCCACGGCGTCTCCAAGTCTGCGACGCGCGCTCGATCGCCTTCGCGCCTTTGGAACTTGACCCGCATGCACGGGGTCAGATCCCCGTAACGCGCACTACTTCCTCGAAACTGGTCACCCCTTCGGCCAGCTTGCGCAGCGCCGACTGACGCAGCGTACGCATGCCGCGTTTGACGGCCATCTCCTTGATCTTGAGGAAGTCTTCCGACCGGTCGATGAGGTCGCGGATGGCGTTGTCGATCTGGAGAATCTCGAAGATGCCGGTGCGGCCGAAGTAGCCGGTGTTGCGGCAGCGGATGCAGCCGGCCCCTTCTTTGACGATGATCCTCTTTCCCGGCGGCGCCTGCAGGTTGAGCATGCCCGCCTCCTCGACGCTCAGCGGGCGGTTGCGCTTACAGTCCTCGCAGATGCGGCGCACCAGCCGCTGCGCCATCGCTCCCACGAGCGTCGACGAGATCAGGAACGGCTGGATGCCGAGATCGATCAGGCGCGTCACCGACGTCGCCGAATCGTTGGTGTGCAGCGTCGAGAAGACGAGATGCCCGGTCAGCGCGGCCTGCACGGCATTCTGCGCGGTCTCCTCATCGCGGATCTCACCGACCATGATGATGTCGGGATCCTGGCGGAGAATCGTGCGCAGCGCCGAGGGAAACGTGATGCCGATCTTCGTCTGCACCGAGGTCTGGTTGAAATCGTCCCACACCATCTCGATCGGATCTTCGATCGTGGTGATGTTGATCTCCGGCGACGCCAGCGACTTGAGCGCCGAATAGAGCGTGACGGTCTTGCCCGATCCGGTCGGGCCGGTGACGAGGATGATGCCGTGCGGGCGCTTGATCCATTCGCCGAACATGTGCAGCTCGTCCTCGTAGAACCCGAGGCCGGACAAATCGCGCAGTAGGACGTCGGGATCGAAGATGCGCATGACCAGCTTCTCGCCGAACGCGGTCGGCAGCGTGGAGACGCGCAGCTCGACCTCTTTCCCTTCGCGCTCGGTCTTGATGCGGCCGTCCTGCGGGCGGCGCCGCTCGGCGATGTCCATCCGGCACATGGTCTTGATGCGCGAGGTGATGGCCAGGTTGACCAGTTTCGGCACGCGCTGGATCTCGTGCAGCACGCCGTCGATGCGGAAGCGGATCATGGCCGCCTCGCGCTTCGGCTCGATGTGGATGTCGCTGGCGCGCGAATCGTAGGCGTGCTGGAGGAGGAAGTCGACGGCATTGACGATGTGCGCGTCGCTGGTCTCGATCTCATTGCCCGACTTGAGCTTGACGTACTGTTCGAGGTTGGAGAGATCGATGGCGCCGCGCCCCAGGTCGCGGCCCGCCTTCGTCACCGAGGCCCGGAAGCCGTACTGCTCGGTGATCACCCCCATGATGTCGCTCTCCGACGACACCACGATCTCGATCTCCTGCTTCACCATCTGGTGGTAGGTATCGAGGGCGACGGTGTCGAACGGGTTGACGACGGAGACGATGAGCTTCCCGTCGCGGACGGCCACCGGGGTCATGCGGTGTTTCTTCGCGAAGGGGCGCGAGATCTTCGACTCGATCATCTCGACGTCGAGTTTGAGCGGATCGATTTTGAAGAACTTGAGGCTGGCATCCTCGGCGATGAGCCGCGCCAGCAGAAAGTCGTCGATGCGCATGCCGGAGCTGCTGGCATCGGTGAGGTTCATCCCCATGAGGGCTTTGAACGGACTCGCTTCCTCTTCGCCGCGGGCGCGCGCCGAACGCGATTGCGCGCGAAGCTGGCGATCGAGATTGTCGACTTCTACCTTCTGCTTCTCGTCGATGAATCCCGCGTTCTGGAGGAGCTCGCCGAGGTACGAAAGCGTGACTTCGCGCGACTTGCGGCCGGCTGTGAGGGTGGTGGCGGTCATGGCAAGGGTGAATGATGACCGAAGCGGACCGAATTACGCCAGCGGGGTAGGGAAATACCGTCCAGCGTCTCTCCTAATCAGAGAGAGGAATCGGAGGTATCCCGATGAGAACGTTGCGGAGTGCGGTTTGTGCCCTACTGCTATTCGGTCTGCCGTTCGCTGGATTCGCGCAGGCTCCTGCTACTGGAACTGCCGCCAACGAGAAGAAAAAAACGGCCGAGGTAACCAAGGTCTATGTCCCGAAGAAGCCTGTAGCCCGGCTCGGAGAGGTCGTTGTCGTCAGCGTCGCAAACGATGACTTGTTTCGCGCAAGTGCCGGGGCGAACAAGGTTACGTTGTTCGTTAACGGCCAAGACACCTCGATCGAACCGATCGACAGCGCGACGTCCAACTACGTCTTTCGGCTCGAGCGAAACGACAAGAACACGAAACTTTGGGAGCGGATCCTGGAGGCGCCCTTCACGAATAGAACTACGGAGATCCATGTAAGCATCGGCAGCGGTGGCAAGCCATTGCCCGTCGCAGACAACGTCGGCACCTTGACGTTTGAGAAAACCAACTTCGAAAACCCAGCGCCGTGGATATGGATCGGAATCTTCATCGTGGTGATGATCTACTTCTTCCATCTGGTTTTCTCCACCGATATCCTGCGCAACGGACCGAAGGTTGGCGAGCAGGTTCAGGCATTCAGCCTCGGGCGCTCACAAATGGCATGGTGGTTGTTCATCGTGGTCGTCAGCTATGTCACGATCTGGATGATCACCGGAAATCGCGACACGGTAAGCAATTCGACCCTGATTCTGATCGGCATCAGCGGCGCGACCGCCCTCGGAGCTGTCGCCATCGACGCAACCGCTTCGACGCGAACGAAAGCGGCGATCGATCGCCTGAATACGGAGTTGACAACGCTACAGGCGCAACGTGCCGCGACAGGCGCGACTCCGGCTCTCATAGCCGCGATTGACGACCGCATCGCCGCGATCCAGGAGGAGCAGACGAACATCGTCAAGACCCCGCCTAGTGTCGGTTGGCTTACCGACATTCTGACGGACGACAGCGGCGCGGTCGCGCTGCACCGGCTGCAGGTGCTGCTCTGGACCTTCGTCATCGGCGTGGTCTTTCTCGCATCGGTGGCCCACGTCCTCTCCATGCCAGAGTTCAACCCAACTCTGCTTGCGCTGATGGGAATCAGCGGTGCGACCTATCTCGGGTTCAAGATGCCTACGACAGGCTGATTCGTTCGAAACACATCGGGGGTTCCTGATCCGCAGATGACGCAGATGGACACAGATAAAGACGAGCCCTATCTGCGTCTCATCTGCGTCTTCTGCGGATAGATCCGTCGGGCGGGTACACAAGATGCAGAGCACGGTAGCGGAGGTAGTTTTCGATGCTGCTCATACTTGCCATCATCCTGCTCGTCGCCTGGTTGGCCGGGTTCCTGGTGTTTCACGTCACCAGCGGACTCATTCACATCATCGTCGTCGTCGCCGTCATTCTCTTCATCCTGCACTTCGTCCGAGGAGGGCGGCGGTAGCCGCTCACCGCACTTCGAGCAGGAATCCCTTCAGGTACTCCCCTTCCGGGCAGAACAACGACACCGGGTGGTCGGGGGCGGCGGTGAGCCGGCGGACGAACGCCACACGCCGCCCCGCATCCTGCGCGGCGGAGAAGATGATCTTCTGGAAGAGGTCGAGCGACATGTGGCCGCTGCAGGAGAAGGTCAGCATCCGCGCGCCGGGATCGAGCAGCTTCATGGCGAAGAGATTGATGTCCTTGTAGCCGCGCGCGGCGCGGTCGATGTCGCCGCGCGATTTTGCAAACGCGGGCGGATCGCAGATGAGGAGATCGAAGCGCGACGTGGTCTTGCGGACGTAGTCGAATGCGTCGGCGACGACGAAGCTCGCCTCATCAAAGCCATTGAGCCCGTGATTCTGGCGGGCCACCTCGATCGCGCCGGCGGAGATGTCGACGTTCTCCACCGAGGCCGCGCCGCCGGCAGCGGCGTAAACCCCGAAGGCGCCGCTGTAGGAGAAGAGATTCAGCACCCGGCGGCCGCCGGCCAGCGTGCGCGTCAGGGCGCGGTTCTCGCGCTGGTCGAGAAAGAAGCCGGTCTTCTGTCCCGAGGGGGGATCGACGCGGAAGCGCAGCCCGTTCTCGACGATCTCCGTTGACGGCTCCCCTTCCCCGGTCCACTCCGGATCCATCGGCAGGCGCTCGATGTGCCGCGCGGGGATGTCGTTCTTCCACCAGATGCCGCGCAGAGCCAGCTCGCGGCTGAGAACATCATTAATAACAGGCCGGAGCTGCTCGAGTCCCGCGTTGGCGATCTCGACGACGGCCAAGTCGTCATATCGATCGACCGTCAATCCGCTGAGCTCATCCCCCTCGGCATTGATGACGCGCATGGCGTTTGTGGCGTATGTGGTCAGGTCTAAAGTCGAAAGTGCAGGACGAACATCCCTCAAACGAGCAACATCTCTGGGCACTTTCGACTTTAGACCTGACCCCATACGCCGCGCGATCGACGACACCATCCGCTCGCACAGCGTCTCCTCGGTCAGCACCTCGTCCCCGAACGTCAGCGCCCGAACGCGGATCTGGGAATGCAGCGAATGGAACCCCGAGGCCACGCGGCGGCCGCGCGGATCGACGAGATCGGCGATGGCAGCCTCCTCCGGCCCGCTCTCGCGCGCGATCGCGCCGGCGAAGATCCAGGGATGGCGATTGGCGACCAGCCGCTCCTTGCCGGGCTTGAGCGTCAGGATGCGGCGGTTCGCCGGTTCGAAGAAATCCACGGCGCGCATCGTACGACGTATGCTTCTGCGGTGAACGAAGAACAGACTGTATGGATCGTCATCGGCCTGGCCGCTGTGCTCGCCGTGGCGCTCATCGTCATCCTGGCCCGGAAATCGTCGGCGCTCTCCGAGCGGCTCGAGCGCCTGGTGACCTCCTTCGGATGGGAAACGCCGCGGCGCGTCTGGTGGACGGGCGCCATCCGTGCCCGCTGGCGCGGCTTCGACGTCGAACTGCGTCACATGCGCCGCTACAAAAGCACCCCGGAGCGGCTGTTGCTGATGGTGAAGACAGCCTCGCCGGCGCGTGTGATCGTGAAGCGCCGGATCCTCGGTTTTCTGTCGAAGCCGATCACGCTGTTCGGTCCGCCGCTGGTCGAGCCGACGAACCTCCCCGACCGCGAGCGGTTCTGGATCCGCTCGGATGAGCTGGTGTTCGTGGAGCGCCTCGTTGCGTACGCCGAGGTGCCGCCGGCGCTGGAGACGAACCTCATCGCCCGATTCGACGTCGTCGATCTCGGGCCGAAGCAGCTTCGCATCCTGCGCGCCGTGGACGAGGGCGCGGTGAGGAAGCACTTCGACCGTCCCTTCCTCAAGTTCGGCCGCGACTACGAACTGATCGACACGATCACCACCGAGGAGTGGACGCTGGCGGCCTTGATCGTGGAGAAGCTGGGGCTGCGGGGATACGAGATGGCGTGAGGCCGGACCTCGCGGACCGATGAACCTCGCTTTTTTCTGATTGCAAATCGTCAGGATTATTTGTACCATTGCTACTCGTCTTTCCCATCGATTCGTTTCCCATCAGCAAGCTGTCCCGGTGTGCTGTGTGTGTGCGGCAGCTTTGTGCGAGAGCGCAGCCCGGCGATCCTGGCTTCCGTCGTGGGAGTCGCGTCTGCCCTGCGCAACGGTCGATGCAGATATCAGGAGATCAAATGGACAACGACCGCACCCCGTTCGGCTCGGGGCTCGCAGCCTCTGGTACTCGCCATCCCCTCTCTACACAACACAAGGAGCATTTCTCGATGAATGTCCGCCGGTACTCCCTTCTACTGTTGCTTTGCTTTGTCTTCCTCGCTCAGATCGCGAGCGCGCAAGTCGTCATCAGCCAGGTTTATGGCGGTGGCGGCAACGCCGGCGCCCCCCTAAAAAACGATTTCATCGAGATCTTCAACCGAGGCACCTCGCCGCAGAGTCTGGCGGGATGGTCCGTTCAGTACGCGAGCACTGCCGGCAGCTCGTGGCAGGTGACCAACCTGACGGCGATTTCGCTGGCCCCCGGTCAGTACTATCTCATCCAGGAAGCGGCCGGGGCAGGCACGCAGCCGAATCTGCCAACTCCCGATGCAACTGGCGGCATCGCCATGGCCCTGGGAGCCGGGAAAGTTGCACTGGTGTCGAACACCACCGCTCTGACGTGCGGCGCGACCAACAACTGCCCTGGCATCTCTGCAATCATCGATCTGGTCGGCTTCGGTACAGGAACGAGCAGCTTCGAGGGTGCCGGACCCACCGGGACCTTGAGCAACACGACCGCAGCGTTTCGTGCCTCGAGCGGTTGCACGGATTCGAACAACAACGCCAGCGACTTTGCCGTCGCCGCACCGGCTCCCCGCAACACCGCCGCAGCACTTCACACATGCACCGCCACCACCCCAACCCTGTCGATCGGCAACGTTTCCGCGCTCGAAGGTGACAGCGGCACGACGACCTTCACGTTCACGGTCTCGCTTTCAGGCGGCACAGCACCTCCGGGCGGCGTGACCTTCAACATCGCAACCGCGGACGGGTCGGCGACGACTGCCAACAGTGACTATGTCGCCAAGACGCTGACCGCGCAGAGCGTCACATCCACCTACACCTTCACCGTCCTCGTGAACGGCGATACCGATGTCGAGCCGAACGAAACGTTCAGCGTGAACGTCACAAGCATCGTCGGAGCGACGAACACCACCGCGACTGCGACGGGCACGATTACCAACGATGACAGCCCGACCCCGCCGACCGGCACCGGCTCCGCGAATCCCTCCTCGCTCGCCGTCGGTGACACGACAACGATGACGGTGAACGTCACGCCGGGAGTCAAGCCGGCGAGCACGGGAATCACCGTGACGGCGAATCTCGCGGCCATCGGCGGATCGGTACAGCCGTTCGCAGGCAGCGGAAACACGTTCACCCTCGATGCAACCGTCGCCACGGGCACGACCCTCGGCGCGAAAACGATTCCGGTAACGATCTCCGACGCGCAGGGACGCTCGTCGAGCACCTCGATCAGCCTCAGCATCGTACAACCGCCCCCACCGGCCGACCATGTCGTCATCAGTCAAATTTACGGCGGCGGCGGCAACTCCGGCGCGACCTACACGAATGATTTCGTCGAGCTCTACAACCCGACCAACATTCCGTTTGACATGGCCGGCTGGACGATTCAATACGCATCCGCCGCCGGCACGGCATGGAACAACTTTCAGACGCTCGGCGGAATCATCGGGCCGGGCCAGTATTACCTGATCTCGCTCGCGTCCGGCGGCGCGACCGGCGATCCGCTTCCCGCGGCAAACGTTTTCGGCAGCATCAACATGAGCGCCACCACCGGCAAGGTAGCGCTCGTCCGCAACGGCACGATTCAATCAGGCGGCTGCCCCATCTCGTCCCCCAATCCGGACGTGATCGATTTCGTCGGCTACGGAACATCGGCAACGTGCAGCGAAGGAAACCTGAGCGCGCCCGCGCCGAGCAACACGACGGCGATCCTGAGGAAAAACAGCGGAAACACGGACACCAACATCAACCGCGACGACTTCGTCACGGGCACACCCACGCCGCGCCGCACGGCGATCATCGCGGAGCTCGGACCGTCGGTGGTCAACACCGATCCGGCATCGAACGGCACCAACGAGCCGCACGACGGCGGCGTAACGGTCAATTTCAGCGAGGCCGTCGACGTCGATGCCGCCTGGTACAACATCAACTGCGCGGTAACAGGCCTGCATAACGACGCCACCGTCGCGCACACGAGCGACTTCAAGTCGTACGTCATCACGCCGAATGCAAACTTCCAGTTCGGCGAGACCTGCTCGGTCACGATCAATAAAGACGCGATTCACGATCAGGACACCGATGACAGCGCGCCGAACACCGACACGCTGTTTGCGGATTACAACTGGAGCTTCACCGTCGTCGGGGCCGGCCAGCCGGCTCCCTATCCTCCCAGCGTTCACCTGACGATGGGCAATCCGACGAACGCGGCGGCAGACGTCAACCAGCCGAACAACTACCTGATGGTGAAGCCGACCTACTCGCTTTCCTACAATCGGGACATCGGCAGGCCGAACTGGGTGAGCTGGCATCTGGACAGCTCGTGGTTCGGCAGCCTGGCGCGCGTGGACACCTTCCGAGCTGATCCTGCCGTTCCGCCCGATTGGTATCGCGTGCAGGGGTTCGATTTCTCTCTCTCCGGTTTCGACCGCGGCCACATGACGCCGAACGCCGACCGCGACAATGAAAATCGCATCCCGATCAATCAGGAAACCTACCTGATGTCGAACATGGTGGCGCAGGCCCCAGACAACAATCAGGGGCCGTGGGCGAATCTGGAGAACGATCTCCGGACCATCGTCGCCGCGGGCGATATGGAGCTGTACATCGTCTCCGGACCGGCGGGAGTAGGGGGCATCGGCAGCAACGGGCCAGCCACGACCGTCGCCAACGGCCACGTCATCGTACCGGCGTACACATGGAAGGCCGCACTCGTCCTGCCGAAGGGCGATAACGACCTCTCGCGCGTCACCGCTTCGACGCGCACGATCGCGGTCATCATGCCCAACATCCAGGGCATCCAAAACACCGACTGGCACACGTACCTCACCACCGTCGACGCGGTCGAGGCGCTGTGCGTCTGCGATCTCTTTTCGAACGTTCCTGCCGCAGTGCAGAACAGCATCGAGGCGGGCGTCAACGGCACCAATCCTCCGGGCACCGCCAATCAGTCCGTGAGCACGAACGAGGACGCGTCGAAGACATTCACGCTCGACGCCGTCAGTGCCACCAACGGCCCTCTCACCTACACGATCGTGACGACACCGTCCCACGGCGTGCTTTCCGGCACCGGCGGATCGCAAACCTATACGCCCGCTCCCGATTTCAACGGCAACGATTCCTTCACCTACCGCGTAAGCGACAGCACAGGCACCTCGAATACGTCCACCGTTACGATCTCGGTTCTCGAGGTGAACGATCCTCCCACGGCCGCAGACGACGCCAAGTCGACGGATGAGGACACCACCCTCACCTTCGCCGGCTCCGATCTGACGGCCAACGACAGTACAGGCCCGGCGAATGAGAGCAGCCAGACGCTCACGGTCACCGCGGTTACCGCGACCGCCACGACACACGGCAGCGTCACGCTCACCTCGGGAACGGTGAGCTACGTTCCTGACGCCAACTACAACGGACCGGCGGGCTTCACCTATCAGGTCTGCGACAACGGCATCACCGGCGGCCTCTCCGACTCGCAATGCGCCACCGCCACGGTCAATGTCACCGTGAATGAGGTGAACGACCGCCCCACCGCCGCAGACGACGCGAAGTCGACGGATGAGGACACCCCCCTCACGTTCGCGAGCTCCGATCTCACGGCCAACGACAGCACGGGACCGGCGAACGAGAGCAGCCAGTCGCTCACGGTCAACGCGGTCACCGCGACCGCCAACACGCACGGCACCGTCACACTGACATCCGGCGTGGTGAGCTACATCCCCGACGCGAACTACAACGGCGCGGCCAGCTTCACCTACCGCGTCTGCGACAACGGCTTCACCAACGGCCTCTCCGATCCGTTGTGCACCACCGCCACGGTCAACGTCACCGTAAACCCGGTGAATGATCCCCCCACCGCGTCGATCGTGACCGTGACGACCTCTCCCGAAGGAACGGCGGTGACGGCAACGGCGAACGTGAGCGATCCCGACGCGAATGAATCGTTCACCTATGCCTGGAACGTGAAGAAGAACGGATCGCCCTACGCGAGCGGCAGCACCTCCTCGATCAACTTCACGCCTGACGACAACGGTGCCTACCTCGTGTCGCTCACCGTCACCGACGCAAGCGGTGCTACCGGCAGCGACTCCCGCACGATCAACGTCACCAACGTCGCCCCCGTCATCACTTCGGCCGTGCTTTCCGCCGTGTCGATTGATGAGAACGGCAGCGTGACCATCTCCGGCGCCTTTACCGACCCGGGAACCGCCGATACGCACACGGTGATCGTGAACTGGGGCGACGGCAGCGCCAACTCCATGGTCCCTCTCGCATCAGGCAGCCGCGTCTTCTCGTTGGCACACCAGTACCTCGACGACGCGCCGTCCGGCACCGCTTCCGACGTTTACTCGATTTCCGTGACCGTTGCGGACGATGACGCCGGCACTGCCAACGCCAGCGCTTCGGTGACCGTGAACAACGTCGCTCCCTCGATCAACTCGGTGACCGGTCCGACCATGCCGCTCTCGCTCGGAACGGTAACGTCCATCAACATCAGCTACAGCGACATCGGCACGCTCGATACGCATACCGCGGTGATCACCTGGGACGACGGCTCCTCGTCTCCGGCTGCCTGCGCCGCGGGCACGTGTACGGCCACGCACACCTACGCGGCAGCCGGTGTCTACGGCGTCGCCATCAGCCTCTCCGATGACGACACCGGCAGCGCGACGGCGCGGTTCGACTACGTCGTGGTCTATGACCCGAGCGCGGGATTCGTCACCGGCGGCGGCTGGATCAATTCACCGCTCGGCGCCTACATCGCCAATCCGAGTCTGACCGGAAAGGCCACCTTCGGCTTCAGCTCGAAGTATGAGAACGGACAGAGCATACCGTCAGGCAATACACAGTTCCAGTTCCACGCCACGAACTTCGACTTCGCCACCACGTCGTACCAGTGGCTGGTCGTCGCCGGAGCGAAGGCGCAGTACAAGGGGACCGGTACCTTGAACGGCAGCGGCCACTACGGTTTCCTTCTCACCGCGACCGACGGCGACGTCAAAGGCGGAGATGGAGTGGACAAGTTCCGCATCCAGATCTGGAACCAGCAGACGGGCGACACGGTGTACGACAACGCGCTGGGCGCGTCTGCCGACATCGACTCCGCCAACCCGCAGCAGATCGGCAGCGGAAGCATCGTCATCCATAGTGGGAAGTAACCACTAGTTGCAACCGTGAGTCGGAGCCCCAAATGGGCTCCGACTCGCGATCACTTCCTGCCCGCCTGCGCCGGCGCGGCCAGCACACCCGCCGGCTGCGGGGCGGGGTACGAGAGCGCGTAGAGCCGCAGTTGGAACAGCGAGAACCACGCCGCGCCGAAGAGGGCCAGCAGCACGATCAATCCCGTCCGGCGTGTCAGCGACTCCACCAGCGCCGGCACGATTCCGAAGAGCGCCAGGATCAGCGGCGTGGCCAGCAACACGTCAAAAAGGTAGGGATGAAGCGCCACCGCCTGGCTGAAGACCGCCGCGTAGAGCAGATACGAACCAGTCAAGGCGATCAGCGCCACCACCGCGATGCGCGGCGCGCGCCGCCGGACGAACGCGGCCAGCGTCGCCAGCAACGCCGCGGCGCCGCAGAAGAAGAGCGATTCCCATCGGAAGAGGAATTCATGATTGCCGGGCCGCCCCGAGCGCACGATGTCGCGTCCGAAGGCGATGTCGAGATGATCGCCGTAGAACATCGCATCGCCATCGAGTCCGCTGCGGTACTGAAAACGGGAGCCGGCCAGTTGCACGTCCGAATGCCTGGTCTCGTACCTGGCGCCCATCAGCTCGATCCCGTAGACCCCGAGCGCGCAGATCCACGGAACGAGCAACGTCACCACGAGAAGTTTCAGCGGCGGCCGCTCTTCGCGGAGCAGAAGGACCGCGGCAACATACGAGGCGATGAACATCAGGCCGATGATCGACTCGATGTAGGAGAGTGCGAAGATGGCCAGCGCCTGCAGCACCGTGACAACGCGCGTCCGGCGGCCGCCGAGCGCCCGCTCTTCCAGCAGCAGAAAACTGATCGACGCCATCAGGGAGTACTCGTGCTCCGACATCCTCCAGAAGCCGGCCAGATTGTCGGGGAAGGTGAACCAGACCATCTGCACCGCCACGCCGAGGACGAAGGCGTGGAGAGGCTCGGCGCCGAGGCGGCGGGCCAGGCGGTACGTGAACAACGCCAGCAGCGACGCGATCAGCAGCGCCACCACCTCGTGGTGAAACGCCAGCAGGCGCCAGCCGTACCGGCCGGTCATCGCCATCCACACCTTCTCGGCCAGGAAGCTGCTGATCATGAATCCGCCAGTGAAGGAGCGATAGATGATCTTCTCGTCAGGCGTCGGCCAGACCAGCCCATACGACGCGAAGAAACCGTGATGAAGCCAGCGTCCCAGGATCGTGTGCGCGCGCATCGGGAGATCGCTGCTGGACAGCGATCCCACCCACCGCTGATGCACGTTCACCCAGACGTATCCGAATGCGATCAGGCCGGCAATCAGAAACAGCGCGAAGATCGTGACGCCGCCCAGCCGCTCATCACCGGAAGGCGCCGGGTCGTTTTCCTCCGCGATACTCATCGAACCGCCTTGCGCTGCTGGAACAGCCACTCCCAGAGTGCTTCGTCGCCGAACGCGCTGTCCCAGGCGTTGTGACCGACGCCTGGAAACTCGACGTACCGTACGTCGGCCCCTTCCTGTTTCAACGCCTCGGCCATCTTCCGCGACTCGGAGACCGGAATCACCGGATCGGCATCGCCATGAAAGATGCGGATGGGAAGGTACCGCAGCGCACGTGCGGTGAATGCATATGGATCCGAAGCGCTCATCGTCAGCGGCGACTGCTGCACCGCCGTCGTCGTCTCGTGCGGCAGCAGCCCTCCGCACACGACCACCAGCGCCGCCCACGTATCGGGGTGCGCCAGCGCCAGATGGTAGGTGCCATATCCCCCCATCGACAGTCCGGCCAGGTAGATGCGGGAGCGGTCGCCATGAAACTCGGCGATGCTCTTCTCGAGTGCCGCCATCGCCGCCTCGGCCGGCTCCCCGAGCCAGCGTGTATCGTCCGGCGCCTGCGGAAAGACGACGACCGCCGGCACCCGCCCTGGATTGGCGCGGATCGCCGCCGCCACCCCGATCTGCGTCGAGCGCAGCCCGTCCATGCCGCGTTCCCCCGAGCCATGCAGAAAAAGAATCACCGGCCAGCGCTTCGACTCGTCGAATCCGAGCGGCACATAGACCGAATACGGATACGTCGTCCCGCCGACGACGACCGTCCGGATCAAAAAGCCGGTTTCCCGCGGACACATGGTGCGGCAGGAGAGTACCGCCAAGCACGCGACGGGCAACAGCGAGAGGATGCGGCCAACCTTCACGGCAGGCGAGGATACAACGTGAAGCCGAAGGCGCAGGGTGTCAACGCCCAACTCGGCGCGCCGGCGGACTTCGGCCCGCCGCTTGTTACTATATGCTTCACGTTTCCTGGCGCGGGCCGAAGCCGCTGAGCTGGGAACGTTAGACACGCCATGTACACGCATGAGAACTTTGCAGCGGATGTCGCACGGAACTTTGGGTTCCTGGAGACCGAATACGGTATGCGTCGAGAGCCCCCTCACGTCGCCGGCATCGGCTCCTGGGTCGTGTACGCCAATTCGCTGATGAAGATCATCGTCGAATACGAAACCGGTGGCTATTGTGGTGTTTCCGTCGTGAATCTTCGCCACGTGAAGCGCGATCCAATGGAGAGATCCGAGTTTGATCTTGAAGAAATTGTCGCCGTCGGCGGGCCGCGACAGACACGACGGCAAGAACCCAGATCGATGAGCGAAGCGGTTGCGAAGAGCGCCGAGACGCTCCGCTCGGTGGGCGCGTCTGTGTTGAAAGGCGACTTTGAGGCGCTACACGCCCGGCAGCGAAGACTCGTGGAAGCGGCCCGGCGAAATAACCCGCTGTCGCCTAACTGACTCTAAGTAGCGCGTGCAGCGGATGTGGTCCCTCGGGCGGCTACACCTCCGCGGCACCTCCGTTCACAACTCCACTACACTGCAGCGGTGCGTTTACACCGAATTCGTACAATCCGAACCGAAGCTGGTGGGAGCAAACCCAGAACCGCGTAGAGCTGACAAACGGCATCAGCCGCCGTCACAGTGGTCCTGAGCTCGTGGAGCACGGTATCGCTGTCGCCGAGGTTCTCCGGCTCAAACTAAGAAGCAGCTTTCCGCGAAGGCATTTTCGCCTGCATGTATCGTGGAACTCCAAACCTCTCTTCGAGTCGCAGCGTCACTACGAACTGACCCGCAAGTGCGTTGTGTCGTTTTGGCAGACGCGGCGCGGAGAAGAGCTGTTCCCGGCGATCGAGGAATTCAAGCACGAGGCCATCGGTGAGCTTGCCGTGCCCTGAATGGAAGGGCACTCAGCTCTGCGCTGCACCGCATTTTCCCGGGCCGCGGCGTGTTACAGTGCCGCGTACCGCCCTACGCCGGTGAGGTTGGATCCGTCGGGCGGCGACGTTCCGATGAGTTCACGACAACACTCCGTGGGCCTCTTGGCGCTGATCCTCGTGTCAGCCGGCATTCTTGTGATCGCGGCGGCCTGCCGCCAACCGGGCAACCGTGAACGGTTTCGGCAGGAAGCCAGGGAGCGCCTGATGGCGAAGATCAAAGAAGAACAGGCCATCGAAGCACGCTTGAGACGGGTGGGCGTAGGCACGCCGTCAACCGAGGTGGTGAAGCAGTTCGGAAATCCAGGCTCGGCCGCTCCATGCAGCAACGCCAACAAGTGCTGGTACTACGACATCTCCGGGCAGAAGTATTTCATCTGCTTCGACCAACACGACAACGTGGCGTGCGAGGGCAGGGCATATCTACTGCCGCAGCAGTATCCACGGATGCCGCCACCCAACTAGCGTGGGCGGACGCAGGCCGCCTTGCTGCGCCACCCGCCGTGCTGCCGCGTCGCGAGGTTTTCTCTGTGTCCTCTGTGTCTCTGTGGTTCAAAAGATCTTCATACGAGCGCGGTACAATGTAGCGCGCGGCTACCGATGCCAAAGGTGAAGTCGGCCTTTCTTGATTTCGTTCGATTTGTCGTGAATGGCGACATCGACGAACTGTCGCGCCGCCTGGCGGCCAGTCCCTCTCTTGCCACCGAGGCCGCTGAAGTTGGCGCTGCACGTCAAAGCGCGCCGGACTTCTTTTTCGCCGAAATCGCTCACTATCTTTACGCCGGCGACACGGCCCTCCATATGGCTGCCGCCGCGTTTCGGTTTCCGGTCGCAAAGCTCCTCGTTGCGCATGGGGCGGACTGCGGCGCGAGGAATCGCCGCGGCGCAGAGCCCCTTCACGACGCGGCGGACGCCAACCGCTGGGAGCCGGATTCATAGGTGGAGACGATCGAGTACCTCTTGCCGGCTGGCGCAGACCCCAACGCTTTGGATCGCAGCGGCGTGTCGCCCTTGCACCGAGCCGTGCGAACGCGGTCGCTGCCCGCGGTTCGAGCGCTGCTGGATGGCGGCGCCAACCCGAGAGCGCCGAACAAGGCCGGGTCAACACCCCTGCATCTCGCCGTTCAGACCACTGGGCGGGGAGGGAGCGGTTCCGAGCACGCACGCCAGCAGCAGACGGGCATCATCCGGCTGCTGCTGGAACGCGGCGCAAGCCCGACCGACAAAGACGGGAGAGGCAGACAGGTGCATCAGACGGCAACGAGTGAGTGAATTCGAAGTTTGCTCATCGGAAGTTCCAGCTAACCACCAGCTCACGCTGACCGGGGCCGCCTTGCTGGTTTTCCGAGCGCCTGAAAGGCAACTTCTCGCCTCGGGCACTCTCATCCTTAGATGAGATTGCCGCGCGTTCTCGCTTCGTTCGTACTAATCGTTCTCGCCGTCACCGCAGGTGCGGCCACATCGAGAACGATTGGCCGTGTGACGCTGCATGCGTCACCAGACGCGCGATCTGCGACGTTGGGAACGTTACCTGTCGGCACCATCGTCGAGGTCTCGTCCTGCTCCCCTTCGTGGTGCCAGGTGACCTGGCAGGGTCGCAGCGGATGGGCGCCGCGCCGGTACCTCACGTCGCCAACGCAGCCGAAGACCGGCCACGGTTACCGGAACTCCGATGGCCAGTGGGTCCCCTCACCCACCCAAAGCCCGAACGGGCCGCCGAAGGGAGCAACCGCTCAGTGCAATGACGGGACGTACAGCTTCTCCCGCCATCGCAGCGGGACCTGTTCTCACCACGGCGGAGTTCGGCAGTGGCTGTGAACGATCGGTAATGAAATTCACGTCACACCGCTACTTCCGCGATCCAGGAGTCGATTTTTTCGATTGCTGCCGTTGCCTCGGATTGCGTGACGTGTGGTTTGATTTCAAGGAGCTTTGCGGCACGTTTCGCAGCGGGTACGCCTGGATGCTGCCGTGTGACAAAGAGTGCTGTTGCCAGCGGCTCCAACTGCTTGACACCGAGTGATCCGAGCTCTCTTGCCGTGAATTGAATCGCGTGCGCGTGCGTTGCAATCGTTTTCGGGAAGCGCTCGCGCAACTGCTCGTAACGATCACCGACGTCATACGTGACTCCCCTCTCGCGAGGCGACACACGAACGATGTCGTCCGCTTCCATCGATGCAAGGCGATCCTGCAGCTTGAAGGAAAAGGGGCCGTAGTAGTGGATGCGAAACTCATCGGAAAGCGGAACGTCGAAGAGCTCTTTCATGACGTACGCGGCCTTCTGCAGCAGTGTCTCGCCGCACGGCTTTCCCGTTTCCCGAACGGTTGCGACGAATGTCCCCAGGATTGCTGCCTGCTTGAGGTATTCCGAGCTCATGATGCCTCCGTCGCGTCAAGGATGGTTCTGAGGTTTGCATTCAGCCACGTGCGCGCTTCGTCGAGTATCTCCGGCGCCACGAAGACATAGTCGAAGACGGCTTTCGGCAGCTTTCCGAGTATCTGCGAGACCTGGATCGATGAGACCACGACTCCGTCGTCACGTTCGACGGCAAAGCGCAGAGGTTTCGGTGAGGCGGATTCCGGCTTCCCCGACGAACGATCCGCAGATGACGCAGTCGCGCGGCCTCAAACGGCCACCCGCTCGTAGGGATAGACGTTTTTGTAGTTCCTGTTGAGGTAGGAGCCAACAGACGTCGCTCTCCGTAGGTGTTCAAACTCGTGCTCGGGCACTCCTTTGTAGGTGTATGTCGAGCCGCCGAGAAATTGAACGTACACCGTTCGATTCTCTGCATCGTAGCCGACGGCTGCGACGTTCGATGAAATCACGGGTTGCATTTCGGGCATTGGCATATTTTCTCCTCAGTTGAATGATTGGTTTCTCCAGTTGAGCACACTGATCTCATATTCTTCTACATCCGGGCGCGAACTCGTCCACAGCGTCGAGGCGATTGGGTCAGAACTCTTCACGGCATTATCTGCCTGGAAGAATTTAACGCGCGACGGAATACGGACGGCTTCGCCACTGACGATAGCTTCACCAGTTCGCAGGCTTGAAAGCACCTCTGCCATTTCACGCAACTCATCCTGCATCGCCGCCGAAACATGCCCCTTGTCGCGAGTGTTCGTCATTCTCAGAGCGATAATAGAGCCGCACTGACTCAAGACTGTCTCGTCCAATTCTGATGGGCGTTGCGTGACGAGCAGCATTCCAACCCCATACTTTCTGCCCTCTTTCGCAATCGCCTGAACGGTCCTAGAGGAGATCGAGTCTTCTCCCGCTTTTAGGTAGGCGTGTGCCTCATCCAAGACGACGAGCAATGGCTGGCGTTTCCCGCCGACGAGCGTGTTTTGTCCCCAGTAAAGCGCGTCGTAGGTGATCTTTAGAATACAGCCTGAAATCGCTTGCATGACGTCTGATGGAATGGCGGAAAGGTCCAGAATAGAAATCGGCACACCGTGGCCAAACCACGTTGCGAACAAGCGCGGCAAATCATTGGGTGTGCCGCCATCCAGAGCTGGGGAATAACCAACCGGTCTAAACAAGAAATTGTAGCTTTGGTCTAGGAGCCGAGAACGCATCCCGTCGAGAAATCCAAGGATACCCTTTGCTCTCGTGTTCAAGAAGGGTGCGCTGCTTCCCATACCGGCCGTCGGGTATTGGTTCGATTTTAGTGTGGCTGGATCACCTGCCGCATTCCGGGTCTCCGGAGTTATCCGGTCAGCCTTAAAAGTGATTCGCTCAAAGTCATCCAACTCGAACCAAAGCTGGTTAATCGAGAATGCGATCGGGCTATCCGCAGTGATTGCCTCTTCACGTAGTCCGCCAATTACGCCAGCCGAGACACGCTTTAGCTCCAAAACCTTACCGCGGATGTAGTCTTCATTCTGGTCTGAGAGCTTGCCCGGGAATATTGCCATCAACTCCTTGAAGGGCAGCGCCCAGAATGGAACGCACAGCTCCTCCTCACCAACTGCGGCATTCGCTCCCACTCTGAAAACGCGGCATTTACCAGACAATGAACTCGCATACTCCCCGTGTGGATCGATCATGAGAACTCGCGCACTCGGGAAGGCCTTCTCGGCGATAGCTTTCACGATGATACTCACGGCGTTCGATTTCCCGCTACCAGTTGCTCCAAGGATCGCGCAATGCCTGGAGATGAGCTTGTCCATGTCAAGTTGCGCGCGGAGGCCCTCCGATGCGCTCTGATGGCCGATCTCAATCGACGATTGGACGTTGTAGCCTCCATATACAATGCGGAGGTCTTCATTGGTCACGAGATGGACCTGATCTCCCGAGGTGGGCGATTGTAGCACGCCTCTCTCGAAGGATGAACCTATCTGCTCGCCGACCAATATCATTCGCAACCAGCGGTGGCCGTCTGCGGTAGACGGATTCTCCTTGTAGGCCATCAACAGCGAGTCTGGCATTGCCAGAACGCCAGCTTGCGTGATCAGCCCATACAGGTTGGCGTATCCCAGCGGGATCTTGAGAAAAGAACCGATTTGCCCAATTCTGTAAACTGTGCCGTCAACAATCGGCATGTTCGACGGGTAGTTGCTGGCCATCTTGATCGCCACCGAGTTCCCGCTGACACTCTCAACCTGGCCGATATGTGTTGGGTTGTGTTTCATGACGATCAAAGCGTGCTGACAGGGCCATCAGACGACGATAAATGGTTCAGGAAATCAGTGAGCTTCTCAAAGTCGGGGAGAAGAAAACGGCCAGTTCCTTCCCAACGCTCGTCGCCCATGCGCTCTCCTGCCTCACCGGAAGGCGTGGCGGCGTCCTCGTCGAAGTATTGGCTCACGCGAATTGATTCGTTCATCGAGTTTGGTTCGTCCCCTAACCTCCACTCGCCGAATTTCCCGCCGATCACCGCGTGGCGACGCCCATACACGGACATCTTCCCTTCCGTTTCCCGTGTGGCCATATTGCGAACGCTGTTCGCATCATCTGCGAGACGAAACACACTCTTGTTATCCTGGCCGCGAAACTCGTCGTAGTACATCGCGATCACGTGAGAGTTTGCGCCTCGGCGAAGCGACGTCACAATCCTCTCATTGATGTGATTGTCCCCAAACGAGTACCCGCATGTGAAGAGAACAGCGTCGTCCTGTTGGAGGAATGCACAGAGCCGATCAATGAGGCCGACATACGGCTGCTTCTTGGAGGTGTCGTATTTCAGGTGCGACGGATAGATCAAAATCGAATCTGCAGCCGCCATTTTGTCGCGAATTACCGCTTTGTCGCGCTCGCGGTAGGTCCACCCAAGAGAGCCATGCATTTTCCAGAGCTTTACCAAGCGGGTATATGCGTCGATATCCTCGACTGCTTCTGGACAGAAGAATGGTTCAAAACTTCCAGCGAACCCGTCGAAGTAGGGTATCCTAGAGTCCTCAAGAGCTATCTCGAAAAGGTAGTCATAGTTAGTCGTAAAGAGTTCGGCAGGAAACTTTCGTCTCGCTTTGGCAACCCAGTTGGCCAGACTGGAATGGGCAAGCTTTGGCCGGTCTTCTGGCTTTAGCGCTTCATGGACTGAGACAAGCCTTACGACCTGAGTCTTTACCAGGTCAGCCAATTTGGAGAAGCCATTCGACTTCAGGCCGTTTAGGGTGCCCCCGCCAATGACTGCACGTTTTGCTTCAATGCTTGAGAGCAGCGATTCGATGTTGAAGGCGAGTTCACCAATCTCGATCTCAGCTCGAATCTTCTTAACGGCCGCTGCGAATTTAGGTGAATGGGCCTCTACGGCAGCAACGATGGCCTGTGTCATCTGCTCGCTGGCTGGAACGCAAACCGTCGGCAGCCCGGTCGCGAATGACGAACCTGCCCCGAAGAGGAATCCGATACGCTTCTTGTCGGAGATCAGTATTTGATGAATGCCTCTGATGTGTTCGCGTGGGTCGTGGGTGTTCATACTCATTAAAGCGACCTCGCTTTCGATGTGGTGATTTCTTGGTCTCCTAATAGGTGCGTCAGCGTGCAAAATGGGTCCTCGTAACTCGTTGGGCGCTGGCTACTTGCGATAACTTACTTGAACACTCGCGACGATCCGTCAATTATTTGCATTCACCGGCGAAGCCGCGAGGAACATCAAGGGCCTGGCCTCACGGAGGACGCCCCTAGACACGGCAATGCACGGACTTCATGTACTTGTCGTTTGGACTGTAACCCGGCCTGTTAGACGAGAATGCGGTACCGGCCTGGTTGAGGTCGGTGATCTGCCTGACCTCAGACAGTTTCCATCCTACGGGATCTCCGGATTCGCTGAAGCCATCCGTCTGCCAGGCGCGGAGCACTTCATTGTCAGCGCGACTGATGCCGTGACAGTGCGGCTCTACGGTTGGTGTACCACCGCCGTAGAAGAAGCGGAGTATGGCTCGACCCTGGATGGCTGCACAGATTGCTGCGTTCATGACTGACCTTGGGGTTCTGCGTCCGGAGATCCTAGTCGGAATTCGCTGTCCTTGAGTGACATAACTACAGCTCTCGATTTAATTGTAGACCGATCGTCCAGCGGCGTCAAACGACTTCCAAAGACTTGTCGGTTATTCGCACTCTCATCCACCGGGCTAGCCGCAGACGGAGGATACGGGTGACGAAAAGCACCGGGGCCCGCTCACGCAGGCCCCGGCTCTACTACTTGTAGACTACCGCTTCCGTGGCGGCGGGGTTCGAACAGCGCGATGAAACATGCAGTCTCGGGTGATTCGACCCATCGAAAAACCTCAACAGACCGGCAGCTCCGGCTCCATCCCAACGGCAGGCCCGCCGTCGGCGCCCGCTGGATTCTTCACACCAGCCGTCACCGCATCAAGCGTTACCAGGAGCAGATCAAGCGCGGCCTACCAGGCTTCCGGGATCAAGGGGTCGCGATCATGACGACCAGGATCGAGCCCCTACGAGGGGTTCTCTGGGAGTCTGGTCTAAAGCCTAAAGTGTCGAAAGACTGGATGTCCAGATGCAACGAGCCCGCGTCGGCACTTTCGACTTTAGACCTGACCCTCAAAATGACCTGCAGGTGGGACGTTCATTTGTACCGGCTTCTCTTCGCGCCTTCGCGTCTTCGCGTGAGATCGATGTCACGCGAAGCCGCGAAGCCGCGAAGGGGAAGAGATGCGGGCTAGGGCCTCGGCCAGACAATCTCGATCTGGTCGAGCGCGTGAACGACCGCCCGCCTGATCGCCGCGAACAACCCTCCACCTTCCCGCCCGTCACGAGGTGCACCAAACGCGGGCACCGTGAGACAACCGACGAACAGACAGAGTGCCACGGACTTCCGAAACGACTTCGACATACACCCTCCAAGTCCCAAGTGGGACGGTTACTTGTTTCTCTTCGCGTCTTCGCGTCTTCGCGTGAGACCGATGTCACGCGAAGACGCGAAGCCGCGAAGGGGAAGAAACGCGAGTTAGGGGTGCGGCCAGACAATCTCGATCTGGTCGAGCGCGCGCACGACCGCCCGCCTGATCGCCGCGAGCAAGCCTCCACCTTCCCGCCCATCACGTGTCGTGCTGAACGCCGAGGTGGTCGAGAGACAACTGACGAACAGACAGAGAACGGCTGCTTTCCGGAATGATCTCGACATACAAAACCTCCGAGCGGGCGCCTCGTTTCGAGCTCGCCCTCCTGATAGGAGTGTCGGTGGAGAGCATTTCCCCTACTCATGATTCTGGAAACACGTGCGGTCTGGCAGCCCGTCGGGCGAGACACCAGCGCTCCGTCGCGCTAACTGAATCGGATCCCCCGGAGGAAGTTCATCGCTCTGCGGAGCAAAACTTCTGCTCTGCGGAGCAAAACTTCTGCTCTGCGGAGCAAAACTTCTGCTCTGGGGAGCAAGATTTCTGCTCTGGGGAGCAAAACTTCTGCTCTGGGGAGCAAAACTTCTGCTCTGGGGAGCAAAACTTCTGCTCTGGGGAGCAAAACTTCTGCTCTGGGGAGCAAACTTTCTGCTCTGGGGAGCAAAACTTCTGCTCCGCGGAGCAGACTTTCTGCTCTGCGGAGCAAACTTTCTGCTCCGCGGAGCAGCGTCTTCGCCTTGTGCTTTCAGACCGTCGCTCTGCAACGCCTTGAAACAAGGGCAGTTGCAAGGGCTTAGGTGAATCGTCTCGATCATCTGTCATTTATTCCCACTCTTGACGCTGAAATCACCGGTCCAACTGATGCGCATCAGCAGTCAACTGGTGCGCGGAGGCAGTGAGCTGCCTTTTGGAGGCAGTGAGCTGCCTTTCAGAGGCAGTGAGCTGCCTTTCGGTCACTGCGTTTCCCAAGGAGCTTCTGACTAAACGGAGCGGTGGACGTCCTGCCGCATTGTTACCAGGCGAATGTGTGGGGTGTGCCGGGTCGGCGGCGAGACGCCAGCGCTCCCTCGCGACACGTCGCGGCTCGTCGCGGCTCCGTCGCGCGCTCGCGCAACCGCTCGCAATCATTCCCTCATGATATCCGCCGCATTCGCGGCACGAGCGACTCCTTTGCTTTACAATCAGCGGCGATGGCTGCCAAAAAGGAAAAATCATTCAACACTGCCTGCCAGGAAGAGGTCTACCGGCAGGTCAAGTCGTATCTCGATGAGCTCGTCGACGAGCATTTCGACGATGCCGAGCATTGCGACTTCTATCTGAAGTACGGCTCCACGGTGCTGGAGATCTCCATCGAGCCGTATCAGGAGGATGATGCCGTCATCGAGGTGCTGGCCTTCTGCGTTCAGGGGGTCGAGCCCTCCTTCGAGCTGATGCAGGAGCTTTTGCGCGTGAATGCCGAGGTTCCCCTCGGCGCGTTCAGCATGGCCGGCGAGGATCTTTTCTTCTCCCACTCATTCCTCGGCCGCCGCCTCCGTCCCGAGCAGCTCATCGCCTCGCTCGACGTGGTGGCCAACATCTCCGACGAGTACGACGAGAAGCTCGTCACGAAGTACGGCGGCGAGACCGCCATCGACCGCCTGCGCAGCGGAGGTGTGCGGCCGCACGCCAAGATCGCCGCGCGAAAGGCGGACAGTAATTGAAACGAACGGCATACCGCTTGCTGTTTCATGGCGATATGACTAACTCTTTGGGCACGGCAGCCGCGGCGATTCTTCTCTGCGCGGGCCTGCTGGCCGGCTGTACCGGCGGACAGGAAAGCCACGCCGCCGAGGAGCAGACGCCGAAGAAGAACGGCATCCCGGTGGTCATGACCGCCTCCCCCGCGCAGCCGCAGGTCGATGCCAGAGCGGCTCTCAAGTCGATCAGCGCGGTGATCCCGATCTACGCGGGCGCGAAATACCGGGACGACCTGACCCGCCGCGACTCGGTAATGATCAAGAACCAGTACGGCCCGAGCGCCGAGGTCTACACGCTGGCCACCGACGACTCGTTCCCGCAGGTCTACCACTACTACACCACCTACCTGGCGCAGTTCCGGGCCTTCCCGGCGCAGTCGCCGTATCCCGCACCGCAGACGTGGCGCACGCTGGAGGTGCAGCTCAACCAGGCCATGCAGGACCCGTTCATCCCCGGCGACACGATGAAGCCGGGAACCAAACAGGTCATGCTGCAGGTCGCTGAAACGGAGGCCGAGCCGAAGACGGTGATCCGTTACGTCATCACGCAGCAGCCGATCGCGGCGAGCGAGGTCCAGACCCCGAAGGCGGCGGTTGCTTCTCCGAATGCACTGGATCGGGAGTAGCGGCGCTGCGCGCGTTGTCGGTTATCGGTTATCGGTTGTCGGTAGATTCGTGGATTCGTAGATTAGTGATCTGTGGGTCAGCAGATCGGTGGATCAATCGTAGAGTTGGCGTGCAACCAAACCGATAACCGACAACCGACAACGCGCGGAGCGCAGAAAAACCATGTACCCCTGGCGCCGCATCGTAGTTCCGACTGATTTTTCGACGGCCGCGGAGTGGTCGTTCGATTCGGCAGTGCGGCTGGCCGGCTCGACCGCCGCGGAGCTGGTCATTCTTCACGTTCGGGCCACGCGGGCCTCGAATCCTGAAGAGCTGCGCTTCCCGGCCGACGATTCGCTCTACGAGTACGCCGAGCAGCACGAGCTGGAGAAGTTGCGGGACCACGCCCGGCGGGCCAATGCCACGGTGCGGACGAGGCTGGTCATCCAGCGCGCTCCCGATCCGGGCGCCGCCATCTGCCGTTCGGCGGGGGAGGAAGGGGCCGATCTCATCGTCATTTCCACGCATGCACGCCACCATGTCGCGCATCTGATCATCGGCTCGACGACGCTCAACGTCCTTTCCGGGGCTCCGGTACCCGTCCTGGCCATCCGGTACGGCATCCGCGCCCGCCTCGGTCTGCAGCGGATCCTGGTCCCGGTGCATCTGCAGCAGGGCTCGACGTCGGCGGCGGCGCTGGCGGCCTCGATCGCCCGGCGGGAGAAGTCGGAGGTTCAGCTGATCATCGTCTGCGAAGATGCGGAGCAGGCCGCCGCGGAGGCGCTGGTTTCCCAGATGACAGATGAGCTGTTCGCCGGTATCGAAACATTGCCGATCGTGTTGAAGGGAAAGAACATCGACGCCGAGCTGGTGCGTTACGTCCGGGGGGCGGATGCCGATGCCCTCTTCCTGAACGCGGCGGCGCACGAGATCAGCACCCTGAAGCAGGAGATCATCCGGCAGGTGGAGACGCCTGTCATGCTTGTGCCCGCCAGCCAGCCACCTCGTCCCTGAGCCAAAAAAAACTTTTTGGCGCGGGGGGTAGGGATTTCCGGTCCCCAGACACTCCTCATGTGGACCCGGTTATGAAACTAGCCTCTACCAATAAAACTGTCGCCGGGCATGACCCGGCGACAGAAACCATTTTCCTCTCGCACCGGCATGCTTCGTTTTTGGCGAAGATGTCGGACGAGATTAACCCCGTGATGCCCAAGGCATTCGGGTGGCCCCATGCGATCCGCACGATTATCGACCGCATCGAGGAGAGCAACATCGATCTCACTGTTGCGAGCAGTGAGTATGAGATCGCTCAACTCGCCGCAGGCGAACTGCGCGCGAAAGGCCGGAGGCGAACTGCATCCCGCTGACTAGCGGGTTTTCCGATTCTTCATCGGCGATCCGGTCAGAAGCTCGACAAGCGTCCCGATCGAATCCGCCTGTGCAAGATCGACGTTGCTCTGGAAAGCAGCTTCGATCAAGCCTCGGATGATTTCCGCGCGACTGATTGCCTTGCCATGCTTCAGACGAATGTCGATGGCAAGACGATCGAGGTACGCGACATGCCGATCCAACAGGACGACTGTAATCTTCGCCCAGGGCTCGGTGTGGACAATGGGTCTACCGCGGTTGCCTTTTGCTGGTGTCACACGTTCTCCTCTCAACTACGATTTGGGATGGACAAACCACGCACAGTGTAATCTGTTCGTTCCTCCGAGTCCATCAGTATTTAAGGACAGAATCGCTGATCGGGGACGAAGCTGGCGCGATGGGGAGTCGCCCGCAAATCTTACGCGGAAGGCCGGGCGGAGGCAAGGGGTTTGTGGGGTCTAGTTCATCCTGACGGCGAGCACAGCGAGCCTGTCAGGATCTCCGGTGAGACCGCGCGGCGGTCGGTTCCAGCAGAGTTCGAAGTCTCCCATCCTGACGGCGAGCGCAGCGGAGCCTGTCAGGATCTCCGGTCAGACCGCGCGGCAGTCGGTTCCAGCAGAGGCCTCGCGATTCCACCCGAGATCCTGACAGGCTCGCTGCGCTCGCCGTCAGGATGGACTTTAGAACCTCAGCTCATCGCCCGCTTGTCGAAGGCCTTCAGGCCCATCCACATGAAGAGAACCGTCAGCACCACCAGGGCGGCCAGGATCGCGGCGATCGGCATGTGCGGCACTCCCGGCGTGAGCGCGGCACGCATCCCCTCGGACACATACACCAGCGGGTTGATCAGCACCAGCCATTTCATTACCGGGACATGGGCGAGCCCCGCCCATGGGTAGTACGTGCAGCCGAACATGATCATCGGCGCCACGATCACGCTGAACATCAGGCCGATCTGCTGCGGCGCGATGCCGGTACCGAGGTAGAGGCCCATCGCCGAGAAAGCCGCCCCGCCGAGGATGGTCACGGCGAGGAGCAGCGGAGCGTTGGCGAAACTGAGGCCGGGGATCGGCCCCATGATCAGCCGGGCAACCGGCAGCACGAAGAGCGCGGCCACGATGCCCTGCAGAACGCCGGCGAAGACTTTCTCCACCGCTACCAGTTGAATCGGCACCGGCGAGAGCAGCCGGTCTTCGATCTCTTTGGTGAAGCCGAAGTCCTGCATCATCGGGAGCGCCACCGACTGGATGGCCGAAAGGGTCAGGCTCAGCGCCACCACGCCCGGGAGCATCGTCGTCGAGTAGCCGCGCGGAATCATCCCCATCTTCGGCAGAAGAAAGCCGAAGACGACGACGAAGAGGATCGGCTGCAGGGCCGTGCGGACGAGGAAGTAGGGCAGCTCGCGGCGGGCTACGGTGAGATCGCGGCGCAGGATGGCCAAAAACACGCGCGACGGGGCGACGGGAGCAAGCGATTCCGCGGTCATGTCAGTTTCCTTCCGGTGAGCGAGATGAAGAGCGTCTCCAGGCTGGGCCGCGAGAGGTGGATGTCGCGGACGATCCTGCCATGCGCCTCGCCGGCGTCGATGAGGGCGGGGATGAGCGCCCCTCCCCGCTTGCTGAAGACGCGCAGCAGCGGACCCCGCGCCTCGGCGTTCGAGACCCCCTCCATCGCCCGCACCGCATCGGCGACAACGGTGGCATCGCCGTCGAAGGTGACCTCGACGAGCGTGTCGCCGGGCGCCTTGAGTTTCAGCGCCGCGGGGGTGTCGAGCGCCAGGAGTTTCCCCTGGTCGATGATGGCCAGCCGGCCGCAGAGCTGATCGGCTTCTTCCATGTAGTGGGTCGACATCACGATCGTTCTCCCCTGCGCGTGCAATTCGCGCAGGATCTCCCACAACGAGAGGCGCGCCTGGGGATCGAGGCCGACGGTCGGCTCGTCGAGGAAGACGACGCGCGGGTCGTGCGAGAGCGCGCGGGCGATCATGAGGCGCTGCTGCTGGCCGCCGGAGAGCTGGTCGACCTTGGCATTCATCTTGTCGGCGATGCCGAGCCGCTCGAGCAGCTCCTGGCCGCGGCGATGGGCATCGGCGCGGGAGATGCCGAAGTAGGTGGCGTGGAAGACGAGATTCTCGATGACGCTGAGACTGCGGTCGGGATTCGGCCGCTGCGGAACGACGCCGATGCGCCGGCGCACGTCGGCCGGCTGGGTGGTGACGTTGGCGCCGGCGACGACCGCTTCGCCCGCGGTGATGCGGACGCGGGTGGTGAGGATGCCGATCAGCGTGGTCTTGCCCGCCCCGTTCGGGCCGAGCACGCCGAAGAATTCACCTTCGGCGACGGCGAGATCGAGGGCGTCGATGGCCACGATACCGCCGGACGGCGGCGCGGGAGGAGCCGGCACACCCCGCTTCTTTTTGACAGCCGGCGCTGGATAGACCTTGCGCAACGAGCGCGTTTCGATGGCATTCATGCGAAGGCGAAGGATATCCCGATCGAGGGGAAGACCATGGAGTTCGATCTCTCTTCTGATATCCCGGTCATTCGTAATGCGTCCACATCCGGATGACTTTCACGATCCGCTCGCGGCGGAGGACCTGGTAGACGAGACGGTGGTGAATGTTGATCCGGCGCGAGAATGCTCCGGCGAGGTCTCCGACGAGCTTTTCAAACGGAGGGGGAGTTTGAAAGGGATCGGCGCGGAGGATCTCGATCAATGCTTCGGCTTTGGGCTTGAGACCGGAACGGCTCAGCTTCTTGGCGTCCTTCGCGGCCTGCGGTGTGAAGACGATCCGCCAGGCGCTCACCAGTCGAGAGACTCCAGACACTCCTTGACCGGCGTGGCCAATCCCTTGCGGATCGAGGCGCGCATTCCGGGGATCGAGACCAGGTACAACGTCTCCTGAATGGCGCGCCAGTCGTCCATGGAGACGAGGACTGCGTCGGCGCGCTTGCCGGTGATCTGCACCGGCTCGCTGGTGACGGTGGTCTCGTCGATCAGCTTGTAGAGATTCGTCCGCGCTTCACTGGCGGTGATCGTTTTCATGATGGTTAAGATCGTACGGGATTACGTACGCATACGTCAAACGGACTAGAATGCTCCTCTCGCAAACAGGAGGAATACCCATGAGAATCGCCCTCGCGTCGCTTCTATGCGCACTCGCGCTCCCGATCTTCGCTCAGGAAATGGAACAGGTCCTTCTGACCGTCGCTCCCTCGGTGGTCATGTGTGCCTACAACTCGCGCTACGAGACTCACCTCGTCGTCTACAACCAGAACGCGCGAAAGGTGACCACGGCTTGCGCCGGCGACGGTTGTGGCGACATCGGCCCCACCGCAGGGCGGGAGATCACCGGCAATGCCTCCTCGGTGCCGCTTCCGACCTTCCTTTACATGCCGAAGGCGGACGCAAACGGCCTCCGGATGTCGCTCATCGTCGAAAGCGGCGACCGCGATAACCAGGAAGACCGCTCCTTCGCCGAGTTGCCGATCGTGCGCGCCGCGGACTTCGTTGACACGAAGATGAGCTTCGTCGGCGTGCGCATGGATCCGGGCTTCCGGCAAACCGTGCGCATCTTTGGACTGGACGGCACCACCTTCGGGAAGGTCCAGGTGCGTGCTTACGATCTGGCCACCGAGGAGCTGGTGTATGACGAGCCGATGTGGCTGTGGCCGTTGAGCGACGAGCGCAATGACCAGGGCCAGGCGCTACGGCCCTCGTTCAGCATGGAGTGCGATCTCTCTTCTGATATCCCGGCCAACGGTCATCAAGTGCGGATCGAGATCGAGCCGCTCAGCGAGGGCCTGAAGTTCTGGGCCTTTGTCTCGGTGACCAACAACAAGACGCAGCACTTCTACACGATCGTGCCGCGGTAGGACGGGGTCACGAGAAGCCGGCGACGCCGGCTTCTCGGAGCTCGCCGGCGGTCCAGTCCAAGCCGGCGGGCTCCTCCGGCTCGCTCAGACAGGCGCCGCGACTCCCGTAGTGTCACAGCGCAACGTCGAGCGGCTTCTCCTTCATGGCGCTCACGCGCAGCACCGAGAAACCGAGCACGTTGCCCTCGGCGTCGACCTTTTCCATCACCTGATCATTCGCGGTTTCGCGGAAGTACCCTGCCTTCTGGTCGAAGATCACCTCGAGGTAGTCGCCTTCGGCGTCGTACCAGATCTTCAGGTGCTTCATGAGAGCCGGCGTCTCCTCGGAGCTTTGGCGCCTGGGTCAGCTCCTCCGAGTTTGGCCAGGCGACGCGCACTCTCTCGGTCGATGAGAGCGCGCAAGCCTTCGTGGACGAGAGACGTTCGGTTCTGAATACCGGTCAACCGTTGGGCTGCTTCGATCAGGCCGTCGTCGAGATTGATGGTCGTACGCATGGCAGACATCATGATGACGCAAGCCGCACATTTTCGCGAGCACACGGGGGCGAGACGCCCCCGGGCCAGCCGGCGAGACGCCAGCGCTCCGTTTCGCGCGCTGCGCGCGCTTCACTTCCCCTGAAAATTCGCGGCCCGCTTCTCCAGGAATGCGCGCATTCCCTCCTTGGTGTCCTCGCTGGCGCAGAGGAGGCCGAAGAGGGTGGCTTCGAGGAACTGGCCTTCTTCGAAGGGCATCTCCAGGCCGTTGTTGACGGCTTCGATGGCGGCGCGGATCGCCAGCGGTCCGCGGGACATGATCTTCTTTGCCATCTCTTCGCAGGTGCCCATGAGCTGGTCGGCGGGAACTACGCGGTTGACGAGGCCGATCTTTTCGGCGTCGGCGGCTCCGATGCGGTCGCCGGTGCAGACGAGCTCCAGGGCCTTTCCCTTGCCGAGCAGCCTGGCCATGCGCTGCGTGCCGCCGTATCCGGGGATGATGCCGAGAGTGACTTCGGGGAGGCCGAGCTGCGCTTTCTCCGAGGCGATGCGGATGTGACAGGCCAGGGCCAGCTCGCAGCCGCCGCCGAGAGCGAAGCCGTTGATGGCGGCGATGACGATCTTCGGGAAGCGCTCGATGAACGAGAGGATGAACTGGCCTCGCTCGGAGGTCTCCTTGCCGGTGATCGGCGACTTCTGCGCCAGCTCGTTGATATCGGCGCCGGCGACGAAGGCTTTCTCGCCCCCTCCGGTGAGGATGACCGCTTTGACGTTCGCGTCGTCGCGGCCTTCGGCGAAGACTTTGTAGATCTCCTCCACCGTTTGCCCATTCAGAGCGTTGAGGACTTTGGGACGGTCGATCGTCACGTAGAGGATGCCGTCGCGGACTTCCGCTTTGACGTTTTCGAGGTTTTCGTAGGGCATCATTTCACCTTGTCGAACGGCACCGGGGTGCCCGAGGCGTAGTCGTAGAAGCCGGTTCCTGTTTTGTTCTTCCCGAGCCTGCCGGCAAGGACCATCTTGCGCAGCAGCGGCGGCGCGGCGAATCTCTTTTCCTGGTACTCGGCGAACATGACCTCGGTGATGAAGTAGGTGGTGTCGAGACCGACGAAGTCGAGCAGGGTGAAGGGGCCCATCGGGTAGCCGCAACCGAGCATCATTGCTTTGTCGATGTCTTCGATCGAGCCGACACCTTCCTCATAAGCCCGGATGGCGTCGAGGATGTAGGGGACGAGAAGGCGGTTGACGATGAAGCCGGAGTTGTCGCGCGCGGCGACCGCTTCCTTACCGAGTGATTTGGCGAACTGGAAAGCACGGTTGAACGATTCGTCGCTGGTGAGAATGGTGCGGACAACCTCGACCAGCTTCATCAGCGGAACCGGGTTGAAGAAGTGCATGCCGACGAACTGCTTCGGCCGCGCGGTGGCCATCGACAGCTCGGTGATCGTGAGCGACGACGTGTTCGAAGCGAAGATCGCATCCTTCTTCACGATCTTATCGAGCGCGGCGTAGGTCTCTTTCTTCAGCTCAGCGTTCTCGATGATGGCCTCGATGACGATGTCGCAATCGGCGAGGTCATCGAGACTGGTCGTCCCTTTGAGACGGGCTATGCAGGCATCTTTGTCGGCAGCCTGCAGCTTGCCTTTCTCGACGAACTTGCCGAGGGATTTGTCGATCCCGGCCATACCCTTGTCCAGAAACTTCTGTTCCACTTCGCGCACGACGGTCTCGTATCCGGCCTGCGCCGCGATCTGCGCGATCCCCGAGCCCATGAGGCCGCAGCCGAGAACGCCTACCTTCTTGATGTCTGACATGTAATGCTCCTTTGGCGGGCGCATTCTAACGAAGGATGAGGGCGGAAGGATGAAGGATGAATTCACCCCTCATCCTTCATCCTTCATACTTCATCCTTTCAACGCATGTCGAAGCTGAAACCGCAAGTACGCCTGCTGGCCTTCGCCTCGCTGCTCAACGATACGGCGAGCGAGATGATCTATCCGTTGCTGCCGGTGTTCCTGACGAGCGTCCTCGGCGCGACGCCGGTGACGGTCGGAGTAATCGAGGGGGCGGCGGACGGGCTGGCCTCGATCCTCAAGTACGTTGCCGGTTCGCTTTCGGACCGATTGCCGCGCCGCAAGCCGCTGGTGGTCGGCGGCTACGCGCTGGCCGCCGCATCGCGGGCGCTGATCGCCGTGGCTGGTCGATGGCCGGCGGTCCTGACCGCGCGCCTCATCGACAGGACCGGCAAGGGAATCCGTTCCGCACCGCGCGACGCCATCATCGCCGACGTCACGCCGGCCGAGGATCGGGGCCGGGCCTTCGGTTTCCAGCGCGCGCTCGACCATACCGGCGCGGTATTGGGGCCTCTGCTGGCCCTCCTCTTCCTCGACGTCATCCACATCCCGATGCGGACGCTGTTCATGATCGCGGTAGTGCCAGGGGCGGTGGGCGTTGCGATGCTCGTGCTTTTTCTGCGTGAAGAACCCCACGCACAGAAAAAGCCGAGTGACCAGGCAACCCCTCAGCCCGGCAAGCTTCCGAGCAACTTCTGGCTGGCCATTACCGCCATCTCTCTCTTCTCGCTGGCCAACTCGAGCGACGCCTTTCTGATCCTGCAGGCACATGCGTCAGGCGTTTCGACGGCGATGCTCCCGGCGCTGTGGGCCGCGCATCACGTGATCAAGTCGCTTTTCTCGACGCGCGCCGGCGCACTGTCGGACCGCATCGACCGGCGGCTGCTGCTGATCGCGGGCTGGATGTTCTATGCCGCGATCTATGCGGTCTTTCCCTTCGCGCGATCGCTGACGTTCTTCGTCGTGCTGTTCGTCCTCTATGCAATCCCGGGCACGCTTTCCGAGGGGGCCGAACGGGCCTGGATCAGCGACATGGTTCCCGCTGAAGCGCGCGGGAAGAGTTTCGGCGTCTACTACCTCGCCAACGGCCTGTGCGTCCTGGCCGGAACGGTGCTGTTCGGCGAGATCTACCAGCACGTAACGCCACAAGCTGCGTTCTGGGCGGGAGCGGGGTTGGCGGTGATGGGGGCGGGGGCGGTTTTGGTGGTACCGAAAGACGGGGGTCGGGAGTCGGGGATCGGGAG
>JADGNY010000162.1 GCA_017883235.1 Thermoanaerobaculia bacterium
CGCTTTGAGCTTCTTGCGGGTGTTGGCGGCCTCCATGCGCGAGGTCAGAGTACGTGTCTCGTCGACGACGCCTCCGTACGCGAGATCCGAGGCGATGGCATCGCGCAGTGACGCCGTGTCGACGGAGAGGGCCACTCCAATACTCGGAGCGGCCTCGACGAAGACGGCTGCCTTCTCCACGAAGACGATCGAGGTGCGGCTCGCCAACCGGCGCTCCGCCGAGGTCAGCGGTTTCGGCTGTGCTTCGTCGGAAATGTCGTCAGCGATGGCGCGCAGACGAGCAATCTTGTCCTGTGCGTCGAGAGTTTGCGGACTGGCGGCAGGCGTTCCTGCCGGCGGGGTTCCAGTGGGAGGACTCGTAGTGGTCATGGTTGATCTCCTTGAAACGAGGTCAATGGGTCGTCCGCGCCACCATCGGCGGCGGACGATGCGGATGCAGACGCGGCCGGCGACACGCCGCCCGCGTACGTGGCATGGGCAAGCCTCCCGGAGGAGCACGGGCACCACCCGGACAGAACGAATGCAGGCGACGATCGTTCACAGCGCTGAGTGTCCTTTTCCGGTGACACCCACGGCGTTTTCTCGACAAACGTGGAGATTTTTCAGAGCCGGAGCACGATTTTCTGTAGCTGGTTGACGATTTTCTCTACCTGGTAGAGGTTTTTCTCTAGGTGGTAGAGAATTTTCTCTAGGTGGTAGAGAATTTTCTCTAGGTGGTAGAGAATTTTCTCTAGGTGGTAGTCGATTTTCTCTGGCTGGTTGACGATTTCCTGCAGTTGGTTGACGATTTTCTCTACCTGGTTCACGAGTTTCTGTAGGTAGCTCACGATTTTCTCTACCTGGTTGACGATTTTCTCTGGGTAGTTGAGGATTTTCTCTAGTTGGTTGACGATTTTCTCTACCTGGTTGACGATTTTCTCTACCTGGTTGGAGATTTTCTCGATCCCCGACCGCCGATTCCCAACGCCGGCAAAGATTGACGCCATCGGAGCGGCGCTCCGTCGAACGAACCTCGAAGAGCAGGTTAGTGTGCATTCCGGGCATGTCACGCCTCCGTCTGAAGTTGCTATACCCCTTAGACGGATCAGCAGCCCGCGGCGTTTCGACCAAATAACTGATGACGCGGATACGCGTCGCTCTGTACTACGAACCCCTCGCTTTCTGCGCGTGACGCGAAGGTTTCTTCCAAAAACCGTGGGGTCGCATCAGACTCGGGACGCAGCAGGTTGCGGGGCCGCGCCGGTTTCTGAACCCGAGCGGTTGCCGCCGGGGGGCAGGCGTTCGCCTGCGCCATGCGGTACCCTTGCGAATGCCAATAACTGATGAACGATCGCGGAGCCTCGCGCGAGCTGACGTAAGTCACTATGACTCAAAGGGTTGTGAACGACAAAAGAACGAAGGTGTGACCCCAGTGATCCCGAGCCCCGTCGGCCGGCCCAAACTAAAGCTCTCACCAGCCGCCACTTCGGCGGTTTTCGTGTTTTCAGAGGGTCGCTTAGAAAATTGCAGACTCGCAAAGTCACTCGCAAGGTCGCCAATTCCGCCAGCAGAATTCTGCGCAGACCCGCGACCAAAACGGCGAAATGTTTCGCATTTCGGCGTGAGTGTTCCACGGAAAAATGCGTCACGTGTACGCGACGTGATGCGCGATCTCGGCCGCACGGCGAAAGCCGCGCTACTCGAGCAGCAGCGCACCGCACGTGGCTCGTACGATCGCCGTCGCGCACGGCGCGCTTCCTCCTACATGCGCGCGACGATCAGAGGACGACTAGTGGCGCGCAGCACGTCGCCTGGGCCCGAGTATGGAAACGGTCGTCTGCGCCAGCGCAGTTCCGTCGGCGTTACTAGCGCTCAACGTATACGTCGTCGTGACCCCGGGCGACACCGCCACGCTCCCAGAGAGCGACCGTGCGCCGATGCCCTGATCGATCAACACCGTGTTCGCGTTCGTCACCGTCCACGACAACGTCGAGGATTGCCCGGCCGCGATGGCTGACGGGCTCGCGGTGAACGCGATCGCCGGCAGCAGGACATACGTGTAACCGCCGTTCACGGTCGCGCTTCCGCCCGCCGTCGTCAGCGTCACGTTCACCACCCCTGCCGCATGCGTAGGCGTGGTAAACGTCACTGCCGCGGCACTCGTGCCGGTCACGGTAGCAGCGTTGCCGCCGATCACGACTGTTGCGCCAGTGAGGTTCGTACCAGTGACGGTCACCGACTGCGCGCCGGTCGTTGGACCGCGGTTCGGGTTGATCCCGGCGATGGTCGGGGCGGCGGCGCCGCTCGGGTCGTAGAGCTCGGCCGCGAAGAGGATGTTGTTGGAGTTGTCCCTCCCCCCTGCGATCAGCACCTTTCCGTTCGGCAGGATCGTCGCCGTGTGACTCCCTCGGGGAAAGGCGGTGCTTCCCGCGAGGCTGAACGTACCACTCGCGGCATCGTACAGTTCGGCCGTCGACAGGTTGTTGGAGTCGTCGCTCCCACCGGTGATCAGCACGTTTCCGTTCGACAGCGGCGTCTCTCTGGCGGAACGCCGTTCGCGAGCCAGACTCCCCGTCGCGCTGAAGGTGCCACTCGACGGGTCGTACAGCTCGGCCGACGACACGGGTCCGGTCACGCCGGTGGAGACATCGAGAGTCCATCCGGTCGTAATCAACACCTTCCCGTTTGGCAGCAGTGTGGCCGTATGGTCGAACCGTTTGGTGATCATGCTGCCCGTAGAGCTGAACGTACCGCTTGCCGGGTCGTAGAGCAGCGCCGACGACAAGGCGCCACCAGAAAAGCTGAATCCACCGGCAATCAGCACCTTCCCGTTGGGGAGCAGGGTTGCCGTGTTGGAGTCTCGCGCTGAGGGCATGCTCCCGGTGACATTGAAGGTGCCGGTGGCGGGGTCATACAGTTCGGCTGCTGCCAGGGAGTGCAGAGGATCCCCGTAATCAGTCTGATTACCGCCGGCAACTAGCACTTTCCCGTTCGGGAGCAGCGTCGCCGTCGCAGAGTACCGCAACTCGTTGAGACTGCCGGTGAGGCTGAACGTGCCTGTTGCCGGGTCGTACAGCTCAGCCGTTCTGTGGTTGTGGGAAATAAAGGGGTCACCATATTCTCCGCCGGCAATCAGCACCTGCCCGTTCGACAACAGCGTTGCCGTATGGAAGGTCCGCGGGAAGACGAGAGGTCCCGTAGCGCTGAACGTGCTTGCCGCCGGGTCATACAGCTCGACCTCCCGCAAGTAACTCCCGTCGTGATGGATCCCTCCGGCAACGAGCACCTTCCCGTTCTGCAGCAACGTCGCCGTATGGGAGTACCGATCGTTGATGAGACGTCCGGTCGCGCTGAAGGATGGATCGACGACCAGCGGATAGGTGAGTCCGTCCGTGCTCACCGTCAGTCGAAGAATGGCCGGTGTGGCTCCCGCGCCAATCAGTGACCACCGCGCGTGCGCTTCGGAGCGCCGCCCCACGGCATCGACCACCCATGGGCGATCGATCTGAAGCATGGCTGGCAATTGATCGAATCGCCCTCGATTGATCTGCATTGCATTCGCAACAGGATCCGCGCCGGACACGAAGCTGACCGCTCCTCGGTCGAGGACGACCGCCGCCACACCACGCATCTCCACGATCTCGTAGTCGTACGCGAGCGGCGCGCGCTCGTCGCGCAGCAGCAGTATCTCCTCGCTGCGCGCGTTGTGCGGCACTTCGACAGCATCGACCGAGGGATACGGCTCGCGGAAGATCAGCGTCCCGTTTACCGTTTCTGCGGCGGTTGCACAGGCGTTCACGGCTCGAAGAACAACGCGCTGCTCACCGAGCGCAGCGACCAGCGGGTCGCCGTAGAAACGCGGATAGGTGAGGATAACCCGCTCCGGCATTGCCGACGATTGCGGGAAACGAGCGCGGAGTCCCGGGACGAATCGGCTGCCGATGATCTCCTCGGCGTCTTCGAATGTCGCAGTTGATTGAATGGAGACCGATGGGAAATCGACACGCAAGTGACGCTCGACGGGATGCATCGGCGCGGCGCTCAGCAACGGTACCGCGGAGAACAGCAGCAGGAAGCAGGTGGTCAACCGCCGCAGACGGAGCGTGAACCGTCCTGGGTCGCTGAGCTCCAGCATCGTTCGCCTCATTTCGATGGCACCTCGGCCCTCAAGGCAACTCGGTCCGCTTGACAAGAGTCGGCTCCTGCCAGTTGCCGTACAGACGGCTGCTCTTCGGTTCGAGCTTTGCGGTGTCAACAGCAGGACCGTCAAACCGTTCGTGGCGACGGCCGCCCACGGCGTCGCCGGGGAGCGAGTGACCGGAACTGCTTCCTTGCTATCACGCCTCAGGGGCCCCTTCGGACGAGCCAATGATTTTTCCATGAACACCTTACATAATAGGTCCGGCATTACCCGTTAGCAAGCGAATGCCGGTCACCAGCCGTCAAAGGAGACCGGTCGACTCGGTGGACGGATGCTGTGGTGCCAGGCCTTCGATTTTCGGTTTCTGAACTCGATCGGTTGCGACCGGGGGGCAGGCGTTCGCATGCGCCTTGCGGTACCCTTGCGAATACCAATAACTGATGAACGATCGCGAAGCCTCGCGCGAGCCGACGTAAGTCCCTGTGGCTCAAAGGGTTGTGAACGACAAAAGAACGAAGGTGTGACCCCAGTGATCCGACCCCGAAGCGGCGCGGCGACCGCCACCAAATTGTACAACCGGGCGTGCGGACGCCGTGCCGCCGTGAAAGTTGAAACCGAACGAGGCGGCCCGGCCGCCGGGCCAGCGAACGGCCGCGCGCCAGCTGCATTGGCAAGTTGGGCGCTGCTCGGGGCATATTGGGACATCGCTTCGATTTCAGACTCTGGGGATCTTAAGGCCCAGGTCAAGGATGGCGTTGCGCACCGCGGTTCGAGTAGTTTCCCCATCGACCAGGCCGAAATGCTCCTCGCCACTCGCCGCCTTCATGACTTCCACAGCATGTTCGATGGGCGCGCCCTTCGAGAGCTGATGATAGAAAGTGATGAATGCGACCGCGGAATCCGCGAAGGTGACTGTGTCGACTGGGCCGATAAGTGACCGGAATGGAGCGTCGTGGGGATGAAGTGCCATGCCCGCCCCAAACAGACCGAAACACGTGGACATGCCAACGATGAGGTTACTCGACGCAGCCCGATTCACGGGCAGAAGCATGCTCCGCAGCTCATCCCAGTAGATCTCTTCACCCGAAGTCAGGGCGATGCGCGTCTCATTTCCATGGCAGCTGAAGTGGATTGCGGTGAGGACATGCGGAGCCGTCCGCGCCGCTCGGCCAACTTCATTGATGGCTTCTATGAACGCATTTCGATCAGGGGCTTGCGAATATGTCGATGCCATTCCCGCGAGCGATAGCGATTGGGCCAACATGCCGCCCTCTGTTCGCTTCTCGTGAAGGTCTTCTGGCCTGAGTGATTCGATGAGGTAGACGGTTATGCTGACCATCCAGACATCGTACGTCTCGACGCATGGTATGTCACCTTTTCTGGGGAGTTGCCTCATGAGGTATGAGCACTTGACGTTACGATACTCCCGGTTCCTATGCCCGTGTTGGTTACCCAAAGCAAGCTTGGCTCGCGCCTAACGTCTTGCCGCTCACCAGCGCCGTGCTTCATGCGGCAAGATCGAGACGAAGCAATGATACGCCAAGCGTGGCAGCGAACGGGACGGCGCCGGGTGCAGCGGCATTGTTGGCCAGCGGTCGCTCGGACGGGACGCGGCGTCCCCGTGAACGGTTAAACTCCGACCATGCTCTCGTTTGATTACTTCCGCCAAGAGAAGATTCGCAAGTTTGTCGATGATAGCCGTCGGACTGGCCGCCCGAAGTCGATCATCATTGATGGCTGCGTGTTGATCTATGAACTACTCGTGATTGGGTTTGCGACACGAAGCGCTACCACTCCTGAGGCGATCAAGAAGAAGCACGGCAACTTGAGACCTCTTGCGCGGACGGCCCTGGACACGCCGGAGCAACAACCCTTATGCGACTTGATCTGCGCGATCGCAGAAGTCTGCAACACGGCAGCACACGACATAATCTCGGATGACGAGTTTGAGAAAAGATTCGTTCTCGTGTGGTCGCGCGTTTCCAGTGGAGCGGTGTGGCCAGAGTCGATATTCGTTCGGTCGAGCTACTGCCGAGCATTCTTCTTGGTGATCGCGTTCGAACTCGGACGATGGCAGGTGGATCTGCCGCCAAGTGGGTACGTTACCGGTGCACAAGTTATTGACTGGGAACGCATTGCTGGCGACCGCGGAAAGTAGTGTTCCGCGGCCCAACTTGATATTGAGCCCCACGCCTGGTCTCGGCGAAAACGCCGCTTGACGGATATCGGGCGAATGGGGCACCTGACGGACTTGATCCTAACACGCTCCAGTCCAACGGGTTGGCTCATTCCGGTTGCGGCCATGGCGCGGTTATCCGTCGGGTTGTGACGGCGAATCGTCCTCCGGGCAGCCGAGCGCGTCGAGAGGGCTTCTTACCCCCGACGCGCCCAGCCCTAAGCGTATGAACAGGCTCGATGAGCCTGTTCATTGGCTCGGTCACCCCGTTCACAGGCTACTTCGTCGATGCAGCAACGGCGTTCGCCTTCGGCGGTAACCCCTTGCAAATGCCAATAACTGATGAACGATTGCGGAGCCTCGCTTGAGCTAATGTAAGTATCTGCTGCTCAATGGCTTGTGAGCGACAAAAGAACGAAGGTGTGACCCCAGTGATCTGACCCCATCACCGAGGCCATCGCGTGAAGAGCGTGACGATCAAGACACAGGCCGCGCTCGAGACCGTGAGCAGCATCGTTCTCCTGCCGCCGTCGATCTCGCGACGCGGCACATCGGTGGTCAGCCGTAGGGTGTCGCTGGCAAGTCTTGCCGCGACGATCTACGACGTCGCCGGTCTCGACTGGTCGCCGCTCACCAGCCGTTACGATGCCTATCCTCGCTCGCTCACACCGCTGTTCATGCCGCTTCCGCCGCGTGTGGCGCACGTCGTGCTCCCCGCGCAAGCGCCGCAGGATCACACCGCCGTCGATCGCGAGCGGGAGGAGACCATGCGCGCGCTCGGCTACTTGCAGTGAGGTGCGGTTCCTACGGAACCTTCGGCATGCAGCCGCAACCGCAGGCGTCTGAGAAGATATCGGCGTCGGGCGGACAGCCGATCCTCACGATCGAGCACAATTTCGGATCCTTAACCACGTACTCACGCTTCACTTGAGTGCTGGTATGGACCTGGTCGCGAAAGATCTGCGGCCAGACCACGATACCGGGTGAGGTGAAGGCCGCCGTGTCCCACACGTACAGCTTCGAGCCTGCACCGGCGATGAGCTCCGCCCCCCCATTTCCCAGGAGATCGGCCACGGCGGGCGTCCTGAAGAACGGGTCGTCAATCACGACCGGGAAATGAGAGACCGGCAGCGCCGTCTCGGCGTCCCACGCCTCCAGAGTTCCCTCGCCGCTGGTGTTCGCCGAAGCGACGACGATGTCGAGATGGCCGTTAGGGTCGACGCTGGCAATCAGGGGCGATGCCTGTGAGGTCGACGGCCCCGGCCTGCCGTCGCGGACCACCGGCCATCCGGGCTTGCGCGTGCCGTTATTGTCGAAGATATAGACCTTGCTCTCGCTCACGGCCACGACCTCGACCTTATCGTCGCAATCGAGATCGCCGAGTGCGATCGACGTGCTCAAGGAAAAGTTGTTGACCATCTTGTCGCCGGCATCGAGAGGGACACCCCCCTGCCAGCCGTTTACCGGCGTTCCGGCCTCTTGGACCTGCGTTTTGACCGCATGGAAGGCATAAACACGTTGATCGGACGATGAGGCGACGACGAGGTCGAGATTCCCGTCACCGTCGAGATCACCGAGGCTGACCTCGTTGCTGAAAACCGCGTGGGGCACCGCCACGATCGGCGTCAGCACGGAGCCGCTGGGCACGGAGCCATTGAGGATGAAGATGTCGCCTTCATGGTCGTTGCCGCCGAGATCGCGAGAGTTGGCAAAGATCACTTCCTGTTTCCCGTCGCCGTTCAGGTCGGCGACCGCCGGTGTACCAAACGAGTAGTTCGCCTTCGGGAAGTCGTACCGCTTGAGCAACGCGCCGGATCCATTGAACACATAGAGATGCGCATTGCCGCCGTCGCAGTATTCGCCCCCATCGATGGCCGTGGTGATGATCTCCTTGTGTCCGTCGCCATTGAGGTCTGCGATGACGGGAGAGGTATAGCCAACCGTCGGAACCCCGCCGCAGCTAATCGGCGGAATGCCGACACCGTTCTCCCAACCTGCCACCGACAATCCGCCGGCGTGGAAGGCGTAGATCTTGTAGCGTCCGTTGACCACGATGTCGATCTTCTGATCGCCGTCGATGTCGGCGAACGCTGGCACGCCCACTCCCCCGCCGTCGAGCGACGCGAACTCAGCGAAATTCGGATTGCCGAAGTTGATGAGTTGACTCCCGTCGGCTTTCCACGCGTAGAGCGCGCCCGGCCCGTTCTGCGATTGCGATGTGAGCGCGAAGATCTCTTTCTTGCCGTCGTTGTCGACGTCGCTTGTGGCGATGTGCCCGGAGATCGACCCGTCCGCCGGCAGGACCGAGCGGGGAAAGCCCGGGTGTGGGTCGAGTGACGGAAACGCGGTCTTGATTGTCGCCGCCGATTCATTGCCGAATTGATCGACGGCGGTAACGCCGTAGTCGTAGACCGGCGAGCCGCCGATGGCCGTGATGTCGTCATAGAAGCTGGCATCGCGCAACAGGAACGTTTCGATGCTCGAATAAGGACCGGAGACCGGACCGCGATAAATCCTGTAGTTCCGCGCCAAAGGATCGGACGCGGGGTTCCAGATGGCTTTGATGTCGTGCGCAGTGCCGCGGGTCGTCAGGCCGGTCGGCGTGGCAGGGACGCTCAGATGGATAGGCTGTGTGGTCACATTGCCGAGGCTGTCGGTCATCGACAACATCACCACGTCCGTCGCCGGAGCGAACGTCGAGGAGAGCTTCAGTTTGAAGGCGTCGACGCTGTCGGCGGCTGATTTCGCGGCGACATCGCCAACCGTGACGTTCGGGGTTACGAGGGTGATCGCGCCGCTGGTCGTCGTCAGCGCCAGCGTGGCTGTGACTCCCTTTGCGTCGCCGAAACCGTTGTTGATCACGTGCAGCTTGAACTCGATGTTCTTGTTCGGAGAGGGGACGACGTTCAGGTTACCGGCGCTGTCGGAGTAGGTATGCGTCTGCTCCAGATGCGGCGCGAAAATAGGGATGATGATGCGCGTCTTCGCGCCGGCGGTCAGGTCCACGGAGATGGCCTCTCCGTCGGCGAAGCTGTTTGCCACCGCCAGAGAAAAGTCGATCGTGGCGAAGCTGCCATAAGCAATCGGAAACACCCCTGCCGCCGCGGTCGAGGTCGTCACTCCCGGCGTGATCGCGGTCAGTGTTGCTGCAATGCCCGGCGAGGTCGCTGCGCCGCCGTTTCCGAGTTTGATGTGGACGATGGCCTGCTCGCCCGCCTCGAGCCGCTGGTTGTTGTTCCCGTTTGCCGCGTCATCGATCTGTACATCGGCCACGTAGACGTGACTCCCCGATGCCGGGCTCACCGTGACCGTCCCCTGCCATGGCAGGCGCTCAGCGGCGCGGACCGTGACCAGCAGCGTGCCCGCGGTGTGCAGCGCCAGCGGTTCCGTGACGGTGCCGGAAAGCGTCTGCCGCGTGACCAGCACGTTGTCACTGGCCTTCTCGAACGTGACCGTTGCTTCCTGGCCGGATGGCAGATTGCCGACCGTCACGGTCGCAGAGTTGGTTCCGGTTCGGAGCGCGCCGGGACCGGTGACTGTGAGCGCCGGCGGCTGATGGATCCAGACCGGCATGGCCGGATCACCGAGGAGATTCATCGACCTCGAGTAGTAGTCGTCAAATGAAGTCCCCTGCGTCTTCGCCAGCAACGCGCCGATTCGCCGCACGCCGTCGACAAACCAGGCTTGGAAGAACCGCGCGTCCTGCGATGTCTGGCCGGCGTAACCGCTGCGCGTGTTTCCGACAAAGGCCACCGCCCCGCCCTGGGGATTGTTCATCCAGTTCTCCGAGATCGACGCGTAATCGAAGGCGTTCGGGTCGCAACCGTATGTCCAGACGATCGAGGGTTTAAAGGAGTTGGTAAACGCGTCTGCGTCCGCTTCCGAGAGGCCACCGCCGCCCTCGTTCGCACCCGTGCCCATGCCGTCGATCCCGGAGTGGTCCATGTGATTCACGACGTGGAAAGCTTGATCGATGAAGCTATTCGCGTTGGCATTATTGAGCGTCGCCGTCGCGGGCACCTGACTCTGCGAGTCATACAGGCGAACAACCTGATACGACGTCGGTAGCAGGGGAACGATGGAATTCTGCTCGAACGAGTCCGACCCCAATTCCTTGACGCCCATCAGGAGTGCGGAGTCGATGTATTGCGGAGGGGTGGTCTCGTACGTCAGCACCTTCTTCACGAAGTTCGTCGCCTGCAAGGCGTTGGTCACCGGCGCGCGGCCGATGAAGAGATCAGGATCGATGTCGGCGTTGTCCGACGGTTCGCCAAAGACGGCATTTCCGTCGGCATTCCAGTTTCCGTTCTGGCCGGAAAAGTAAAGATCTGTCGGTCCGAAGACGTTGACGTAGGAGTCGAAAAGGCCGTAACGATGTGGCACCTGGTCCGTATCGCCGCCGAGGAGCACCCACGATGTGCTCCAGCGACCCAAGGCATCAGCGATGAAGTTGCGGACCCGGTTCGCGGGATCGACCCCGGCGTAGTGCTGCGCGATCCAGTCCATGGTCACGATGCGCGCCGTGTCGCCGGTGGCCGTACGCCAGTCGATCAGCGGCTGGAACGACGTAGCGAGCGGCTGGGTCGTGATCAGGACGTACGGGATCGACTCCTGCTTCGCCGGTTCGGTGCTGTGTACGACGAAGAAAGAGTCAGGCGAGGAGATGGTCACCGAGCTCGTCGTGCTCAACGACGACGCCGCGACTTCATCCAACACCGACTTGTTCATGACTTCGCGGCGAAGCTCCTCGCGCTGCGCGGCGGCCAGATCGCGATAGAGCGCGCCCGCAGAGGCCGATGAGGAATAGGTAACGCTCACGTGCAGGTGCATGTGCAGGGAGAGCTCTCCTTTTTCCGGCGCATACGCCAGCGGCGCGATGCCAAAGACCGCCACGCGAGCGCCATAGCGCACGGTCGTCCCGATGAGTTGGACGATTCCTGTCGCATTCGTGACGGTCGTGCACGGAGAAGGTGGGCGGCTGGGCCTGATCCGGGTTCCCTCGACAATCTTCGGCCCGGCAATGCCGGAGAGCTGGGTGATCGCGTCCGGCTCGCGAAGCATGACCGTGATACCGGTGATCACGGATGAGGAGCAAGCGTCCACTGTCTCAACGGCAACGTTGCTCGCGTCAGGAGGAAGAACGATCGTGAAACGATCCTGCGGCAGTTCGGGCTGGCCGACCTGCTCGGTCGTAAAGGCTGCGCCGCGCAAGGTGACGCGATAAAAGACATTCGCCCCGGTCGGCAACCGCTCCAGTATCAGGTCTGCTGGGTTGTATTGAAGCTGGACTGTCTCGCGACGGGAAGTCGCGGCCGCGAACGCCTGAAAGGCGGTGATCAACGACACGGCGAGTAAAATGATGCGCGACGCTGCGCTGGCGGTTGTCATTTGGTGTCTCCTGGAAGGTAGTGACACTCGACAGCGAATCGTGTCAAACGGGAAAGTTCGCTGTCTCATGGGTTCGTCTACATCTCTGTTTCCCCCTGTGATGGCAGCCTTAGACGGACGCCGTCCACGTTTCCGGCGCGGCACGAGACTGGTGTAGTTATCCTGTTTGATCACTTGCCTGAGTGACGTATAGGAGGCATGATGCGAGACTCGTCGCCCTGGCACGGGCTCACGCGCTAACTAGTTCCTGTCCCGCGTGAGGGTAACCCGCGATTGCTTTCGCGATGGAAGGGTGGCATACGGTCACGATTTGGGGTGCGCTCGCGTAGCGGGG
>JADGNY010000069.1 GCA_017883235.1 Thermoanaerobaculia bacterium
GACAGTCCTTGCACGCCTGGCCGGATGGCTGAGACAGATTCGGGTCGAAGAACAACTGCTTGCCGAGCCACTGCTTGTCAGTGAAGCTGGCTGATCGCTGGAGTGCGGGCAGCGGCTTGCGGGCGTCGCTCGCCGACCCGGATGTCGTACTGGAGTCCGTGGTTGCTGTGCCCTGAGTCTGCCTCTTTCCGCTGCACGCCGATACGGCGAGGAGAAGTAGCACGCACAGCGCGATTGCGGTTACCGGGAGCACGGTCTTGCGTAGCATCTGATCCCCCTTCTTCGAGCGGTCATGAAGACCCCCGCGCGTTAATGCTTATCCCCGCGCGTTGCATTCTTCTTGCCGAGGTTCTCCTCCTTTGCCGCTTGCTTCGCCTCGACCAGGCGTGCATCGGGCTTTCTTTTTGTCGTCTGACTGGGAACGGCGGGCGCAGCGGGGGAGACCGGCGGGTTGGACGACTTTTGCGCTTGAAAACAGCAAACCCTCTGTTTCCAGAGGGTTCGGTTGGATTCGATTGGTTGCGGGGGCGGGATTTGAACCCGCGACCTTTGGGTTATGAGGGGGCGAGCCTTCATAGTCCGCGGGACGCACCAGTGCTGAGAGTTTTCCGACTCCGTGGTTTCTCCAAGCGTCTCCGTGCCAGAGCTGTGCTAGCTCGGGAAGTAGAAGCCATCGGCCGGGATCAGGAAGACATCGGCTTGGTGCGCTCGGCTGCCTGGCTGAGAATGTCGAGACAAACGTGGAGTTCACACTCAGGAGGTCTTCGGTTCGATCCCGTTCAGCTCCACCACCTTCTCAGACAGTCAACTCGTTCTGCTCGAGATTCACGAGCCCAGACGAGTTCTCCACCATGATGCGGAAGCGGTGATAGAGGGTGTTGCCGGCTGCGTCCTCCTTCACCAGCACGTCGGAGGCGAGGGTTGTGGTTTGCAGGTCGACCTGGATCGACGGCGCGTTGCTTTGCACCGTGGCGATCCTGACCCACGTTCCGAGATTGTTCAGCTTATAGAGATGGTAACGGCCGTTGTACGTCGTCCGCGGCCAGCTCAGACTCACGTTTGAATATTGGAAAGGATGTGTCGCCGTCAGAGGGGCAGAGCTCATCGCGATCTGCGGCGCCGCCGGGTTGACCGTGTCGGCCACCGTCGTCATCGCGGCATCCGAGGCCTTTGAAGGGATGATCTCTTCTTCGCTGCGCTCGTTGATGATGTGGCGGAACGCAACCACGCGATAGTAGACCGGCTGTGCGAACGGCACGTAGCCGAGATCCGCGAAGTCGTCGTAGGCTGCCGCCGCGTCGACCGGGAACGCCTTTACCTCGGTCATCGTGCGTGGGCTCAGCGCGCCGTCGGCATCGAGAGCCCGGTAGAGCTTGTACGACGCGACACTCTCGCTCGGCAGGTAGCCGCTCAGCTCGAAGTTGACGCGCGGGGTCGTGACATCGAAGCCATTGACGAGTTGTGCGGTGATCTTGCGTATGACCGGTGCTTCGGGCGGCGCCGTGTTCACCAGTTGCACCGGGCCGGCTATGGCGCTTCGCGCGCTCACCTTCAATGTATTGGCAAGCTCCATGGCAAAGTAGAAATAGAGGTTCTTCGACGCGCCGTCGATCGTGTAGTCCGTAAAGCGCACCCAGCGCGTATTCGCTGAATTGCCGTAGCCCGCGTCGCCCGCCTGCAGCACGTCACCGCTGACGTTTTTCTCGTAACGCACGGCCATCGGCCAGGGATCGCCGGGAAACAGCCGTTTGCCGTTGGTATCGCGGATCTTCGCTGGGCGTCCGGAGGTCTGCAGTGACAAATCATTAAGCTGGCGGTAAACGGGCGGGGCCTCGGTCAACGGCACGAACGCGCCGTTGATCGCTTCTTGGACCACGTCCTTCATCGTTCTCATCGTGCCAGGAACGTGAGTGCCGCTCCCGGGTGGCGTGCGGTCGCCGACGGTGGGGGTGACGAAGGGATTGACAGCGGGGTTATCGGGAATCACGTAGTCGGGATTGTCGGGAATTGGGAACCGGAAGCCGTTCAAGGCATGCTCGATGAAGTTGTCGTCCGGGCCGGTAACGACGTGTACGAGGTCGCTCCAGCGCTGACTTGTAAAACGTTGATCCCAATCGGAAAGGTTGTCGAGCTGGGCCACGATGCCGCGTACCGTGGAGGGTTGATAGAGTTGATCGAGGATCTTCCGGTCATTGGCCTTGTAGAAAATGAGGGAGTAGGGATCGTCCACCTGCACGTCGAACGTGTAGGTGGCCTTGCCGAAGAAGTTGGGGCGCGTGGCGAACAGCGGGCCGAGGGGCGGGCCGGGGGGAACGGGGTCGCGCAGCTCAAGCGCCAGAAGGACTGCTGGCTTGGCCATCGGCGAGGTCAACCGAGGCGACTGCGAGCTGTCGCGGGATCGCACCGTCATCAACGTCTGTCGCGTGCGCTCGTCGCGCACGGGCAGGATCGCAGGCTCGCCGAAGTTGTGTCCGGCGGTCAGGTCGGCGGTCAGATAGACGCGATAGGACGGATGGAAGTTGACGTTACCAACGAGGCCCGTTCGGATCGGCACGTAGCCGTCCGCGAGAACGAAGTCGTTGGACTGAAGCAGGAACATGCCGGCGGCGTCGCGCTTCAGGCCGAAAGTGCTGTCGAATACGATGAGCTCGAGCGTCGGCTTGCTGCGATCGATATCCCAGACGCGCAATACCTTGATGTTCCCGTTCACATCGGGCATGCGGATGATGCCCTCATGAAAGTCGACGTCAGGATCGGCGATCGCGGGAAGTTGACGCGCTGAGAATCGGACAACATAGGCCCCAGACGGCACCACGGCTGGGCCGCCCGCTGGTACGAAATCGCCGATGTGCAGATCGGGATCGGGCACATCGGTGACAACCACGGAGTCGGAGAGTCCTCCCAGATGCAGCGTGCGGATCTGGCCGTCGTTGTGCGTCACGGTTTCGGTGTACGGCGGAGGAAATGAAACGATGTTGATCTCTTTGGCCAGCTTCGTGTCCCATGCCGCTGGATCATCAAGATCTTCGGAGATCAGGAAGCGTTCGCCGGGGCTCGGGCTGAGCCACGACTCGACAGTGCAGAACGATCTGTCCTGGTCGATGCTGAGTGAGGCCGTGTCGCGATTCTGCCGGAGTAGCAGCGTCGGATTCACGCCGGTGCTCAGCACGGAGTCAATGAGCCACGACTGACCGTTCGCTGAGAAGCGAGCGCCGACAAACCGCGACGCATCTGCGGGAGTGATCTCAGGCTGGACGGTCTGCGGAGGGTTCGTGCTGGCGATGGGATAATCCGTCGTGACGATCGTCGCCGTGTGAGTCGCCGGATGATCGGCTACCGAGGCGACCTCCCCCCGCACGATCGCCGGCGGTCGGGCCCGGAAATAGAGCTCTACCTTGTCGGCCGATTGATACGCGTCGTTCTGCACGTAGTTCCAGTCAAAGGTGGCGCGAACGAGGGTCTTATCCCCAGGCGGTAGAAACAGCAGGCGGCCCTGCTCGTCGCCAGACGTGAAGATGAGCGGGTCCTCTTTTTGGATGAGCTGGACCGCGAAGTTCGACGGCGGCATGAGCGTATTGCGCGGCGCAAACGTGGTCGCGTCGGTCTGCACCTCGGGTGATACCCCTGCCGTGCGTGAAAACCAGTTGATGCTGTAGAGAGCGTAGTGATGGATCCCGGCGTTGCGCTCCTCGTGCGTGTAGACAGGATTTTCGCCGCGCTCCGGGATGGGAGACACTTCCGGCACGCCGGCGGGATCGAGCCAGTCGGGATTGTTACTGAGCTCCGGCTGCACTTCGTTGCCGGTGCCGATCGCACCCGGCCCGTAGCGCACGCCGAAACAGACCGGCACCGACTCTTCGCAGAGGCAGAACTCTTCGGCGGTCTGGAAAAAGGTCTCCAGCGGCCGTTCGTAGCGGAACGGATCGCGATCGAGATTGATGAAGCGCGCGTCGGCGAAGGAAGCGTAGCCGGCGGGATCGGTGAGCGGCGTTGTCGTGCCGCCACACTTCTCGGGCGGCAGCCCGTAACTGAGATGGATCGCCGGGACCGGCGGTTCTTTGAAGTCAGTGATGCTCACCGGTGGCGTCATGTAGTAGTGCGTGACACGCGCTGGCGTCTCATGCTCGAGCCGGGCATCCGTGATGTACCGCATCAGGTAAAGGAACTGAGTCGACGGAGTAACGGTGGGGTTCGGGTCGATCGCGCCGAGGCCGAGCACGCGCGCCACGTGATAGTCGAGCGACACGAAGTTGAGCAGGTCGAGGTAGCTCAACTCCATTGTGGAGGTGTTCGAAACAGGATCCGAGTTTGCCGTGACCACGTTGGCCTGGACGTCGGTTCGACTAACGTCGAGGTAGGTAGTCACCGCTGATTTCAATCCGTCGGCAGGCATGCGCCAGCGATCGCGGTAGTTCTGCGCGCGGACGCGGAACACGCCTGGAGCGGGCACGCGCTGGAACTTCGGCCATACACCGTCGATGGGTGTCTTCGCCGGATCTTCGAGACGCCGGAACACCTCGGCATCAGCGTCGGCGTTCCCGTCGTCCAGGCTGTAGTCGCCCAGCTTCGTCCATTCGCGGCGCGCGCAGGAGCCACGCAGAAAATCCTCATAGGTGGCGATGTGCAGCGAGACCGGAACGACACTGGAGTAGTCGAAGCGGACGCACTCGATGTTCTCGCAGTTGACCGACGCATTGGTCGCCGGCGTGAAGGTGCGCCGGCACCCGAGCGTACGCGACGTATTGTCGAGGGGATCGGGTAGCGTCACCGCCTCGACGCGCAGGCGCTGGCCCGTGGTCGCGACGCTGCTGCGAAGTTGGATCGACGCCGAAAAAGCGAGTTTGCCAACCGCACGTGCCTCGATGACTCCTGTGTACGACGTGACGAGCCCCTGCGGGTCGGTGTGCGGGTCGTGGCCCGGGCGCAGGGCATCGTACTGGGCGACGTCTGCGAAGCGGATCGATACGTCCGTCAAGTGGCCGGGGAACGAGCCAAGGTCTTCGTACAACCATTCGCGAAACGGGCCGCTCTCGAAGAGCGACGTTGGCGGCGTCTTGAATCCGACGTCCACGCCGTAGTCGTTGCGGAGCTCGGTGCGATAGATGCGGACGAAGTCATCGGCGCGGTTGTAGCCGATCGTTGCCGGCCACGGGCCGCCGGGCGCGGCGAGGTTGCCTTTGGGAAGGTGCTCGGCCAGGCCCCGCAGCAGGTCCCATCGCAGGTCGAAACCGCGGACGGTCTGATCGCTGAAGTCGGAGCCGGCGGCCTGCAGGTAGATGTAAGGCGATTGGAAGCGAGGATTGGTCTCCAGATCGACGGCGATGCCCGAAGGGCACTCTTCCGATACCACAGGATTGACGGTTTGAACCTGCACCTTCTGTGGATTCACGGTCATCGTCACGGGCGTTACCTTGACGGACCACTGGCTGACGTTGAGCGCCAGTCTGCTCAATTCAGGCGGCGTCAAGTCAGTCGTGACGCAGCTCGCGAAGCCGGGGTCCGTGTAAGCGACCAGTGCGGCATCACCGGCGGCGCCGCACACGACCAGACCGTGGGCATCGTCGAAGACTTCGCGAATGTCGGTCAGAGAACAAGGAACGGGAAGGTTCAACGCCCGCTGCCAGAGCAACTGGAGCTGAGGGTTGAACTGCGCTACGAAGCTCTTGCGCGTTCCCGCGATCGTCGCGGCGACGTAGATGCCGACAGGGTCGATCAGGAGATGCCTGGAACCATCGTCCTGAAAATCATAGACAAGCGCAGTGATTCCGTTCGTCGCCGGTAGCGTCGGCAGCGTGGCAATGAACGTGCTGCGGCCAGTGCCCCCCGAGACCTCGGTCTCGCCGACGATCACAAACTCCTGCGGGCCCGTCCGGGCCATCTGGCTGATTTGCTGGAGACCATCGGCGCCGATGAGCTTCGCCCAAATGATGCCGAGGCTGGCGTCGAACGCTACGGCAAAGCCGTCCCAGCCCTGTCCTGAACTGGTGCCTCCGAATACGATGCACCCTTGGTCGTCGGCGATGATCGAGCCGAGCTGGTCATCGCCTCCCGAGTCGATGTTCACGGCGGCAAGCACCTTGCCCGTGCCATCGATCCGGACCACCTCCACATCGTCGCTATCGCCCGCTTGGTTGTACCACGATGCAAAGTAATAGGTGTCGCCGAGCCCCTTGACGAGGCGGGTGTTGAATCGCGTGCGATCGCGGCTGTAGGTGTTGGCCCAGAGCACGTCGCCAGCAGCGGAGACGCGAATGATCAGCGACTGATTGCGCGCGTCGGGGGCGCTGCCGCTAACAACAACGAGCGAGCCGTGAAGCATCAGGTCGCCGTTGTCGCAAGCCACGCCGCTCCAGAAATGGATGGTCTGGCCCGCGATCGAATACGTTTTCTGCCACACCGATTCGCCGGACCGAGTGATGGATGCGAGGAGGCCGCTCTCCCGATAGTTCCCGACAATGCGGAAACCGCCGCCCTGAACATCATCCGCGATGACGATCGACGCGTAGGACGCCGTCGCGTCGAAATCAAATTCGTTGACGAAGTAGGTCGCGGAGGCGACGAAATCAGGGTTCATGGGGAGGGTCATCGCGGTCTCATGGCAGCACAAGGTGTACGGCGGCGGTGTCCACCGTCGCGTACTTGCTGCCGTCCCATTGCTTGTAATCGAACGTGAAATCAAGCGAGCCGCCTGCGGGCAGGCTCATACTGTTGTCGCTGTTCGTGACGAAGGCTTGCGAAAGATCCTTGGAGTAGAGGCACTTGTATAGAGCGCTGTCGCCGAGGTTGACCGATAGGCGGATCGTGTCGGCGACATCGACGGCGGGGATCTTCGGGTCATTGAAAGGCTCCGGGTTCTTGACGACGATTCCCAGGACACGCCCCGAGGCTGTGTCGCGGATGATGTTGAACTCAGTGCCAGTCGGTGGGTGGATCGCCTCCAGCTTCAGCGTACCGTCGATCAATCGATTGAAGGGATCGGCGAAGGCCTGCCGCAGCGGGTCGCCGGCCGGCATCGTGTCATCGAGCACGCTCGTGGCAACGGCGATGTCGGCTGCGGCGAACGCTTTGCCGGCCTCGAAGAGCGCCGCCTTGAGAACGGTCCCGTCATCAGGATCGACCTTCAGCTTGTAACTGTTGACCTGCTCCGCCAGATTTGCGTAACGCGAGGTCTGGAAACCGTAGCGAAGCTCCTCGCGCACCACGTAGTCAACGTCGCTCTGCCGTTTGAAGCGCAGGTTGAAGATCGCCGTATAGAGCTTGAGTGGCTTGAGCTGCACCGCAGCCAGCGGAAAGGAGGAGCTTAGCCACGTTGGCTTGATTTCCGTAACCTTCGCGCACGGCTTTCCCTGAGTGATCATGTTGTTGAGGATCGTAATGTCCTGCGACACGAGTGGCAGAGGGCTCAGTTCCCAAACGGCTTCCACAGCACCGGCCTCAGGAACACTGGGGTCGGGGGCCGGATCTTTGACCAGAACTTCAAAGACTGCATTGGCCCCTTCGAGACCTCCGAAAGGCGCCCAGCCGCAGAACATGCGGGCGACGTACGTCTCCAGATAGAACAACGACAGGCTTGGGCTCGAATAAAACAGCGGCTTGGCGTTGATGAGCTGTCCGTTCGCGTTGGGGGAGCACTTGTCGAAGTCGAGGTAGTGCAGCAGGCCGATGAGCTTGAACTCGTCGCCGTGGCCTGCAGCTTCCAGCGCCGCATAGTCGCTGCGCGGAACCTGCACTCCGTTGGCGTCGCTGTAAATGTGGAAGAAGCCGAGGGGCCCGACAGTGCAAAATCCGTAGACGGAGTCATTGGTGTAATGGGTCAAGAGGCTCAAGGCGCCCGAGTTGCTCTCCTGATACAGCCAATCGGTCGTCTTGACGCGAATCGCGTAGTGCCTGTTGGGAGCCCACAGCGGCTGGATGGATCCCTGGAAAGCGTTGACGATCGTGGCCACCTCGGCATCGACGCTGCTCTGCGTCGGCAGCGTGGCGTTGAAGGCCGCTGTAGGATAGTCGAGCGTACAAATCTCGTGCAGGTACACGCCGCCATTGTCCCAATGCGTGCCCTCACCGCGTGGCGGCTGCACCGGTTGCCCATTCGACACGATGATGGGCGAATCGCCGAGAAGCGCCACCGTGCTCTCACCGTTTGGCCCGCGCACCCGCGCATCGATCACGAATGTCGTGTTCGGGCCGTCCTTCAAGCGGAGACCATCAGCGCGGAGGGTACCGAAGCCGATCACGTCATCGAAACGGAAGCCGTCTCGCGAAAACGGTAGTGCGAGCGACATCGCGTTGCTGAAGACGCCGTCCTGGAATGTCACCTCGATACGCACGGGCGGACCCGGTACCACGGTGGCCGTGAGCCATACCTTGCGTGTTTCGCCGGGAGGAACACCGCCGGGGCGCGGAAAGGCGCGGTCGAACACAGCAATCTCTTCGGGAGAAAGCTTGACACGCGGCTGCACCAGGCGATTGGCGGCTGCAAGAATCTCCAGCAGTTCGCCAAGCGCTTGCGCTGCTCCCGTCACCGGCCCGGGCAACGAATTCGCGGCTACCTCGCACCGGATGATCGGATGGCACGAGCGGCCACGAAGGGTGACTCGCTTTGTCCCCGCCGGCGTCACGACCTCGGCGTCGATGAGGAACGTGCGGTTCGCGCCGGCAACTGGCGGTGCGCTATCAATGCGCAAATCGTAAACACGGGCGACTTGGTTCCAGTCAATCGATATCGTGCCAGCGATCAAAGTCAGGTCGAGCGGACACGGACGGCCACGCCCATCGGTGATGATGGCGTGCAACTCGGTGTCGCTGAACGACAACAGGTTGTAGAGGACGCAGTCCTGACCGAACGGCGGCGACGTGAGAGGCGGCGACCAGCCGTATGGTGGTGAGCCGAACGGTGGTGAGCCATGTCGTGGTGACCCGTATGGCGGTGACCGGTGTGGAGGCGAGCGGTGTGGAGGCGACCATCGGATTGGTGGCGAGGTGTCGCCTACACCGCCGTCCCAATCGCCGTGTTCTCCGGCGCAAAGCACCGCGTTGAGGCTCAGGTGCTCGCCACGTCTGATGAGGGCATCGAGAAAGCGCTCCAGGTCACGGCCTTCCGCACTGACCGCGGTGTCGCAGATGAGCGGAGGATACACGCTCGTCTCGCCGGCGCTGATGACGATCTTGTGGACCGGTTGCGAGATGTCGTCATAACCAACGTCAACCGCCGCACCTCGCTTTACAGGCTTCGTGACGGTGAGCACATAGCCAAACTGTGTGGGATCGAGGCCGGGACGCGGCGGCGGCACCGGCACTTGCTGATAGAAGCTCACCGTTGCCGTGTCGGTGCCGATCGTCAGCGTCAAGTGTACCGATACGGAGGGCTCAACCGGAAACAGCTCGATCGTCGTTCCGGCATCGACCCATACGGCCGGTCCGTCGCCGTCCGGCGGATGGTCGACAACACTCCCGCTGCCGCCTGTGAATCGGATCTGGAAAGGGTGATGGAAGAACCGCTGGCCTTCGGGCAGCACTACGGGTGGTTTCCCGTTCGGCACAAGGTCGTTGAAACGGACGCAGGTTGGACGAATCGGATCAGGCGCGCAGAAGATCGACTCCACCGTAATGCCGGAGTCCTCCAATACGGGATTTCCGGAACCCTGCGAGGCATAAGTCAGAGGCGACTGCGCCATGACGCGCAGCTTGTTGTGCAGGTTGGGCTGCTGGTACTGCCAGAAACCCTGTTTGAGCGTCGATAGGTCCGTTGTAATAAACGGCACGAGCTGCGCCGGCGTCGCGGCACTATAGATATTGTAGGGTTTCCACGCGGTCACGTCGTACGGCATCGACGCAGCGCCGTCGTAATAAAGGATCTCAACGCTGTCGAGGGTGTACTCATGGCGCACGCGGTCCGACTTCCCCCGCTGCGGCGGGACATACTCGATGTAGTCGCTGCCCATGGTATTGCCACCGAAAACACTGATGACCGAGGCCGATGGATTGACGCCCTTCATGAACTCGATGTCGATGTATGAGTCCATCGGCAGCATGTACGCATCGAGATCGGCCGGTTGCGGCAACGATGTTCCCGTCCAGAGCTCGTACGTCTCTTGCGTATGCATGTTGAGGGCTTTGCCGGAGTCCGCGAGGTTCTCTTTGAGGAGCCTGTTCTTGCCCGTATTGAGATCGGAATTAAAGAGCCAGGAGAACTCGAACTTCGCGCAGCGGTCCTTGCGCAGGACGCGCACGCACACTTCGATCGACCCGGCGATCGCGAACGGCTTCGTTCCCTCGGCGGCGAGCGACGCCGCGGCGCTGATGCCGAAGCCGAATCCGAAGATCGAGAGCTGGACGCTGCCCCCGATCCGGATCGACGCGCCGATTTGCCGGGGACGGAAGCTGATGTGGCCGGCCGTGTCGAGATACGCGCTCAATTCGGCTTTCAGCGGACCGAACTTCTTGCTGAGGTGGTAGGAAGCGCCGGCACCGGCCCGGATGCCGGCATTCGACATCATGAAATAGAAATAGGCGTCAATGATCGACAGCAGCCGCACGCTGACGCGCTCGTTGACGGGATTCTCTTTGCCAATGTCGATGTACCAGGCGAAGGAGCTACCCCAGAAGAATCCCATCTGGATGAGGGCATCGACGGTGGCGATGCCTCCCGGACTGGGGTCCTCAGCGGGGATCAAGTACTTCACGCCGAACGCCGCTTCGACCGAGGTCTTGGTGATGGCGATCAATGCGAAGAACGGCGGGTCGGTCGTATCGGTAAGACGGATGCGCTCCTTGAGGATCTGCCCCTGGCCCTGCAACAGAAACACTTCCGGTAGCGATAAGAGAAAGAAGATTTTGCTGGAGAAGGTGATTCCGCTGTCCGCGGCGGTTGCCAGCGACACTCCGGCGCCCAGCGAGAACCCGCTGGTCTGCGCGAATTTCGAGATCTGAATGCCTTCCTGATAATCATCGGCGATCTTGGCCTTGTAGTACTTCCACCACGGCGCGCTCTCGTCGTGGAGGACCTGGTCCCGGCTGGCCACATATCTCTGGCCGAAAAGGGCACGGAAGTCCCAGATCCCAAGGCCGGTGGCGCCCAGCAGAATGGGAGTGGACAGCTCGAGCCCGACGTCGATGATGAATGACGGCACGCTGGGATTGAGGCGCATGGACGCGGCGCCGCCCATCTCGAGCCTCGGCAATCGGAAGGAGATGGAGCCAACGTACTCCGTCCCGCTTCCAGGCGGCTGGGCAGCACGCATCGCCAGGTAGCCGTGTAGGATCAGCGCAGCGTTATCGGGCTCGGCGTCGTTGGGAATCAGCAGATCGACGGTGATGCTCTGGATACGTATGAAGCGGTCGGGCTTGCGCTGGTTCGGATCGCCGTCGGACAGACTGTTGTTGTCAACGGTGTAATAGAACGCGATCCCGCTCCCGCTGGCGTCGACACCTCCGGGACTGACGTTGATGCTGCCGTCAAAGGTGAAGTACTTGTACTGCCGCAGGTGCCCATCGTGCTCCTGCTCGTGAGAGCCGAAGCCGATCGCTGTCACAGACAGATTCACCGGCCCGACCTTCAGGGGGATGGCGCGCGGCAAAGTGAGCTTGCCGCCCTCGAGCTCGATCTTGCCGTCGTCCCAGATGGTCAGCTTCTGCACTTCGATCTTGTCAGGCAGGAACTTGCCGATGACACCGCCCTGGTCCGCGAAGTCGAGGGCGCCGATAATGGTGACGAAGAAACGGTGGTCCTTCCGTTCTACGGAGAGGCTGTAAATCTCGACATCGAGCACGCCCGGAATGCTCAGTGCGCGGATTCCCTGATCGTCCGCAGCCGTTACTTTGAAGTTTCCATCGCTGCCAATATGGACGGTGATCTGTATCTCAGCGTCGTTTCCCTTGTCGTCCTTGAAACCGGGGATCTTCATCGACCCGCGGATGTCGGACGTGGTGATGGTGTTCTGATGGAGCGAGACGCTGACCGCGCTGAGAGCGATCTCGAAGCCCGACCCGAACTTCGCCTTCACCAGCGCCGGCGTCGTCGAGGTTGGATTGACCGCCTCCAACGCGATCCTGCCGGACAAGCCACCCGTGCCCGCCAGGATCTTGAGACCGACGAGCCGGGCACTCGACGCAGGGTCTTGATTGAAAAACGGTGGCAGCTTGACCGTCGCCTTGTCGATAAAGACGCCGACGAAGTCGACCGGCCTGCCGTCGGCGGTCGCCTCGGGGATGTTCGTCGTGCGGCTCAGATCGAGCCGCGCTCCGGAGATCTCGATCTGGAATCCGGTGCTCCCGATCTGCGACGGATCCAGCGACGCCGTGAGAGTCTCGTCGTAGCCGATTCCCTCCTCGGTGCTGAAGGAGAAGGTCCCGGCGTCAAACGTGAGCTTCGACGATGCCGGGTCGTCGAGCGGCTTGCCTCCCACCGCGTCGAGCGGAACGAGGATGCTGCGTGGGAAGCGGATGGCGGCGCCGATCTGCAATGTCGCGTCGACGCGTGGCGTGATGAGCTTCAGGAAGTAGCTCTTCAGCGAGCCCCCGAACAGCCCGCCAAGGAACGTCTCGAGCCTTGCCTCCGTGCCGGCGAGGTCGAGGTCGTCCAGGATGTACGTGACGAACACTACGATCGATGCGCCCTTGCCGATGACGCTCTCGATCTTCGTCAGAGCGTCGCCGAGAGGGTCGGTGCTCAGCGGATCGGCCGGAGTGATGGCCGTGGAATATGCAGTGCTGACGTCGGCCAGAAGCTTGTTGATCTGATCCAGAGGCGTGGCGCCCGTGACGAACACGCCGAGAGCACGGTCAAGAAGCTGGCGCTCAGTCAGACCTGTCGCAGTCAGGGCAAGTTGGTAGAAGTCCGCGGGCGAGAAGGCGAATGACTCGAGATGAAATTGTCGTACCCAGCCGAGAATGCCCCATTCGTAGCGAAGGGTGACCGGGAACTCGGACGTCGAACCCGCCTGTAGTCCCGGATTGAGCTCGAGGAAGATCCCGGTGCCCGGAACCTCGATCTCGAGCAGTTTGGCGCTGACTATGGTCAGACTGTAGTTCGCCGCGTCGCCGTGGGGGCTTCGACCCTGCTCGAAGTCCTTGAAATAGAGGCCGGTGAGGAGATTCCCGATGCCGTCTTTGACGAAGCCTAATGCTTCCGGCAACGCGTCGAGCGGCAGGAGCAAGGAGAGCTTCGGATAGTAGACCGTTGACATCGTTTTCTCTCTTCGAGTACGACCTCACATAGGCCGGCTGTCGAGCCAGCGCCTGATCAGTTGCCGGACCACGTCGATGATCTGGCCGATGGAAAGATGGGAATAGTGGGTGGACGGGACGTGGAAGTGTCCGGTGAGCGTTGCGCTGTTCCGCGTCACCCGGCAATAAGCGATACGGTAGAAGATCTCGTTTGAGAGGTAGTTGCTACCAGAGCCTTCCTTCGCCTCGCCTGTAGGTAGGACCTCATTCGCCTCATTGGTGTTCGTTGACCCCGGATGCTGCACGGGCGGCTTGCCAATGATGATGTAGCTCTGGTCAAAGAACAGGTTCTGCGTGGGCGCCGGGGGCCACGCGAACGGTCCCTCAACCATGTGCTTATGGTCCAGCGTGGTCTCGTAGAACGGCAGGTACGTCGCATCGCCGACTTTGCTCGACTGCTGGGACTTGCCTTCGTTGTCCTGACCCCCGCTCCGAAGCTGCCCGGCAAACCGCTCCAGGTCGAAGTAGCGCGCGCTGCCGTTTTGGCTCACGGAGATAATCGTGGTTGCGAGTAACGGGTCAGCTACGATGCCAGTTGGCAGGAGCCACCGGTTCGCCAGCTTTTCCACACGTCCTGCGTCGAAGTCGCGATAACGGACCGGAAAGATCGCGGTTTCCACGTAAGCTGGGGTGTGGTGGACGGGATCGGACGATAGGATCGTTTGGCCGTGCAGCGCGAGGGCGACGGCGCCGGCTGGATTGCTGGTCACGATGCCGTCGTCTGGGTTACTAGGGTCATCGAAGTCGAGTCGGAACGGATCGAAGCCCGTTAGTAGCACTCTCAGATACGTCTGATCGGTCGGCTGACCGGCAAAGTCGAGATCGTATCCCCGTGATGTCCGCTCGAGGGCGTTGAGGATCTCGTCGCGGGCCGTAAATGCCTTCACACAATACGGGTGGCTCTTGATGTCCACCGTTATGCGCAGGCGGGTCCAATAGAGCGTTCGGTCAAAGTCATTGGCATGCATGGGATCCTGCCCCGCCAACTTGCGCGCGCGCTTCAGGATTTTCGGCCCGATGGCGTTGACCTTGGCGAGAATACCCGCCTTCGCGGCCGGGTCGTCCTTGCCTATGTTCCCGAGATCCACGGCGAACTGATCGACCAAACTACGCATCCGGTCAATTCCGTCGGTGGGCGGGTTCTGGTCGAGATTGATGAAGTAATCCTCGACGTATCGCTGCAGAGTGGAGGCGCTGACGAGAGAGGCCGAAGGCCCCAGCGGCGAGGGCCCTCCGCTCAGCACGATGACGGTGTCGCTGCCGCTAAGCGTCGCCGAGAAGATTGTATACTCATCGAAGCTGTCATCCGCTTTCTTGATCTGCACACGGTCGCCGGGGAAGATTTCGTTGCGCCAGTCATATCCGGCGATGGTGATCGAATTCATACTTGCGTCGGCTGCGTCGATCCGTCGCTCGCTTACCGGCCAGATGTGTACTCCCATCTCTTCCTCAAAGATGCGGACATAGTTCTCCGAAGGTGCCTCGCCGGTCGCGAAGTCTTTGGAGGCGAAGAACTGTCCGTCGAGTGTGTAGACCTGGATATCCGTTGACGGAAACGCTGAGTCTCGAGTGCCGTCGGCTGTCTTAAGTCCCTGTATCCCGATACGGTAGCGGTCAAATGTAAAGCCGTTGATGTCCGTTATGGTTGTCTTTCCGTCGAGCACCACGGTCCGCTGCCAGTCTTTACTAAGTCCAGGTCCTAGACTCAACAGCATGTCCATTTCACTTTTCGATAGCCCGAGGATAAGGGCACTGCTCGGTGGGTAGCCGTTTGTCGGAGTCTGGAGGAAACGGAGCGTATGCACCGTAACGCCAGCATCAATGACTTCATCCTGCTGGAGTGCGTAGACGCCGAAAAGGCTCGGCTCGGCGAAAAAGCTGCTCCGGTCGCTGACTCCATCTGGAACGGATCTAAGCGAAACGAAGTCGACCGCCCCGGAAAAATCGCAAGCTGTCGCTACGGCGTAGAACAGCGTCCGCAAGTTGCCGGTCGTTTCCTGCGCCAGCCCGCAGCGCATCATCTGCCTCCAGCCGACGGCGCTCTCAGCATCCACGTAACGGTTGTCTTGAATATTGGACCACTTGATGTTCGCCGCGTGTTTCCAATTCGAGACTCGATCGATCGGCCCGAAGACGCAATCGGTGTACTTCAGTGCGGTCACGACTGTTGTCGGAAGCGGCACGGTCCGGGCCGCGACTTCCTGGCGGCCATAGAGAAGTCGAAGGAGCCACGCCACACCAACCTTCGCTCCGGAGGGGCCCGTGTTTGGATGGTTGAAGCCGACTGCGCTCGTCCACTGAGACGCGCCAAGCGCATCGGGCCCAACGAAGGGGCCGTTTCCGGAGATCAACTCGCCGTGTTCGACGTACATGACCGGGTTCTCGTTGTCGTCGCGTCTAAGCCGGATGAATTGCTCCAACTTGTCACTGGACGTGTTGACGGCGGCGCTTTTGTCGAGGATGAGGATCGGCCATCCCTGAGTGGCGTATGGCGCCGGCGCACCGGGATTCAGTGCGTCGCCGCCGACCTGGACCTGATTACCCGCGCCATCGTCGTAGTTGCGGTGGAAGTTCAGCGAGCTGCCGTTGTCGCTGCGGATGTCGACGTATAGTCTATTGGGCCCGGCGAAACAGTCGATGATGTTGGCGAAAATATCCTGTCCCGTGTACGGCCCCGGCGGCGTTACCGACGGTGGCATCGTGACCTTGCCGCCGTCATGCATGTGCAGCCCGTAGAAAGCTGCCGGGTCGAGAAAGTTGAGGATCTTTTCCTTCTCGAGCCGTTGCGCCAGAGTGCCGTCCGGGGCGCCCACGACGATTTCATTCACTGCTGTGCGGGCGTACCGGAGGTCGGGCGCGTAGACGCCCTCCTGCAACATCACCTCGAAGCCGAAGTCATACGTGCCGCCGGCCGTGTTGAATAGGCCGAGATTTGTGCCCTCGCCAACAAAGGGAAGTTGCTTCGCGGGGTCCAGCCGAAAGAAGAGGTCGTCGAGCAGATTAGTGTCCGGGGTACTGGCATCGTGGCCGAGGAAGGTGGCAGGCACCGTGGTCTGCGTAGGGTTGAGCTCCAGGAAGTCATTCCAGATCGAGAGGATGAGGGAGGAAGACCCAGCCTGCGCGCGCAGCCGGGTGGCAGCGGCACCGCTCGCTCCTTCGAGGAATTCGTCGAGCCGCAAGCCGCGGTAGACGAAATAGCGGATCGGCATCAGTCCCTGAAGCGGCTGCGACAATGGCTTGAGGATGAGGTTCACAGCGTCGTTGTTCGCCGGATCGCGCTGCAGCGCGATCGTTCCGCTTGTCACGGCGTAGGCGTGAACGTCGCTTGTCGAGCGAAAGAGTGCCGTCGTGCGATATCGAGTGGTCGGGCTGCCGTCCACGGGGCCGAAGGCCTGCTGCGCGGTCTGCGTGAGCGACCCGACGTCGGCGAAGACGAAGGAGTAGGGCTGGAGCTCCGTCGCCTTCGCTGCTGCAACTGTCCCGCTTGGCAGCGACTGTTGCCCCGTTACCCCATTTTCAACATCTCCGTACTACAGGGAAAGCACCTGTTGATGTTGGTGGATCTTCTGAATGAGTGCTGACAGTATTTCCTTCCCGCGAAGAAGGCTAGAGAGGTCAGGACTGCCGAGAAGCGCCCTGTCAAACGTTACATCGTTCATGACGACCGAGTTCCTGCAACATACGTCGGGAGTCTACTGAAGTCAAGGACCCACTCACCCGGCAACGAAACCGGGACCGATAAGGCGTCGCATTCCACCGTTCTTGGGCCCAAGAAGGATGATTTCGCGTCAGTTTGTCGACTTGTTTGAGCTGTTCATGGCGCTGCAAAGCCGGTGGATGTCGAGATCACGAAGCAAGCGAACGTCCAGCTCTAGCGCCTTGGCCCTCACCCAATCCCGTGCTTCGCGCGGTATTTCGCGTAGTTCTCGTACTGCATTGCGGCAATTTTGGAATCTGTGTAGAGAGAGCGGAACGTCGTGCGGTGGTGGTGGACCACGTAGGCGCCAGGCACGAACGCGAGACCGTAGCCGGCACTGCGCAGCCGGAAGCAGTAGTCATCGTCGTCGCCCAGGCCCACGCCGAAGCGCGGGTCGAGCAGGCCAACCTCGGACAAGACATGCTTCCGGAATACCGTGCAGAAGAAGGCGATCATCGGGACCGTCACGATTGCCTCGCCGAATTCTGCGGCCAGTGCGCGGCTCGCTTCCTCGGGCGTTCCCGTGGCCAGCGCGTCCGGGGGCTGTGCCCCCCATTCCGCGAAGATGTCGGGCCAGACCTGGCAGGGGGATGAAGGAGAGGTCATCGGGCCGGCGGCGGCGATCGAAGGATCGCGCTCCAGAGCGCCGGTCAGCCGCTCCAGCCATTCCGGCGTCACTTCCGTGTCGTTGTTGAGCAAAACCACGTACTCGGCGTCAGAGGAGTGTGCGCCGAGAACGGTTCGCAGGCCGAGGTTGGTTCCGCCGACGAATCCGAGATTCTGATCGGGCCAGATCGAGAGGCGCTGGCGATGTTTCTCGAACGCGGCCTGAACGATGGTGCGCGAGGCAGCCGATGAGCCATTGTCGACCCACACCAGCCGGTAGGCGTCGGTGTGGGCCAGAAGCGAGTCGAAACAGCGGACCGTGAACTGCTCCTGCCCGAAGGTGGGAACGATGACCTCGGCTTTGAGCGCGGTCGCTGCAGCACTGTTTCGCTGCACGACGACATCGATCGACCCTGGCGGCTCCGCGAGGTCGTCGACGATGAGCTGCGATTGCGGCACGAGCGCGCGCGACCGCGAGCGCGCGAAGAGATCGGCCAGCCGTGCGACGTTGGTCGCGATGTCGCTGAGCTGCTCGACGCGCTCCCGTCCGCGCCGGCCCATCGCCAAACGCAGATCGGAGTCGCCGCAGAGCCGTTCCAGGCGATCGGCGAGAGCCGCGGAATCGCGCGGCGGCGCGAGCAGGCCGTGCTCGCCATCGCGAACGTAGTGCGAAAGCGAGAGCAGGCTCGACGTCACCACCGGCAGCTCGAAGGCCATGGCCTCGAGGAGCGCGATCGGCGTCCCCTCCGCGTCGCCGATCGCCAGTTGTTCGCAAGGGAGGCAGAAGATGTCCGCGCGTGCGTACGTCTCCCGGCATTCCTCGTCGGAGAGCGATCCGAGAAAGGTGATGAACGGATGGCCGGCCGCGGCGACTCGCAACTGCGCGTCGTCGGGACCGCCGCCGACGAGCCACAGCTCGACGTCGCTTCGCCGTCTCGACAGGTCATGGAATGCCCCGATCAGGAGGGCCAGCCCCTCCCGTTCGACGAGCCGTGCCACCGTGAGAATGCGCGTGGTGGTGTCGCGAGGCCGCGGCTCGCGCAGGCGGTAGAGCCCGAGGTCGAGGGACGGCGGAACGATGACGACGCGTTGGCGATCGACGCCGCAGCGTGACACCAGCCGGGCCTGCACGAAGGCGTCCTCCGCGACGACTCCGCCGCACAGAGGACTTACCGCGATCGCGGCGTAGGTCGCTCCTTCGTTGGCCAGCGAGATTCCGCCTGAAACGCCGATCGTAAACGGGATGCCGAGCGCCTCCGCCACGGTGCGTGCGGCGGACCGCGCCCACGGCGTCACGCTTCCGTGCAGATGTTCGACACCATCGGCAGAGACGGCACCGGTCAGCGGCGCAAGCGAGGCGGTGCAGTCGATTTGGCGAACCGTCAGGCGATCGGTGGGCGAAGCGGCCACTCCGCGGTCCGGTGTGTAGACGAAGACCTCGTGGCCGAGGTCGCGGAGCGCGAGGGCCTCCCGCCGCACGACGCTGTCGGTCAGTGGGGAGAAGCGATTCAGCACGTAGCCGATCCGCAGGATGCGAGGAGCCGCCTGCGCCGGCGTTTGGTCGCGATCGGCGCGCGCGAAGTCGTAGAACGTGAAGTCTTCGCCCAGTATGCGCCGCAGATCTCCGTCCCATGGTGTCCAGGCTTCCTCCACGAGTTTCGGACTGGAGTTGCCGCGATGGATCATGGCCACGTAGATCTCGTGATCCGCCAGCGCGACCGCGTTCTGGAGTGACTGACTCCAGACGAACGCCGTGTCGGAGCCGACCTGAACATCCGGAAAAGGACTGCGGCTCCAGAAGTCCTTGGTGTACAGCAGCGAGCCGCCGGCAAGCCATCGGCAATCGTCGCTCGCGTCGAACGTGTAAAGCCACGTGCGTCCCTTGCGCAGATCGTGGAAGAGCATCCGCGGCAGACCGCAGATTTCTGCGCCGGCATGCAGCAAGGCGTCGACCTGATAGCTGATGCGGTGAGGCGCGAACCAGTCGTCGTCATCCCAATGGAGGATCAGATCGCCGCGGCTCTCGCTCACGCAGAGGTTCTGCTTCGCACCAAGCGTGCGGCTGCCGCGGAGACGCTTGTAGCGGATGCGCACATCAGGGGGGATCAGGTCTTCGACTACATCATCACCGTCGTCGAGGATGACGAGCTCACGATTCGGATAGTCCTGCCGGAGGAAGTAAAGGATTGCCTGCGGCACCCATCTCCGCCGATTAGCGGTGGGCATGATGCAGGAGACGAGAGGGCGAAGATCCTTTGCGGTCATGATCGGCGCCGGCACGCCCGTGCGGCGGTAAATCAGGAAGCATAGTGCTAAGGAAATGTATCTCGGCGTAGATTTTTTCCGCCAAGCCAGCAGAGAAATCGATGGCGCGCGTCCACATCGATCTCCGAGTCTTCTGCGTCGTCTCGGACGTGCGTCAAGTCTCAAGGGATCAGCCGGGACTTCGAGTGCGATGACCTGCTCCCGAATACCGGCGGCTTCGTGAAGACGCTCCGGCGCGAGTGCGTGCTCCCGCCCGGACAGTCCTCGCCGTCGCTCGCGGAAGTTGCTCCGGGACCTCGGGAGAAGAAGTAGAAAGAGTGACGGGGCAGGCCTGCCCCGTTGTGAGGTGGAACGCGTCGAAATACGTCGAAATGGGCCGAAATCGGCACAATTCGAGAGCGACCCCAAAACGAACCAAAGGCTGCGGGCAACCGCGGCCTTTTCAGTAAGTTCGGATTGGTTGCGGGGGCGGGATTTGAACCCGCGACCTTTGGGTTATGAGCCCAACGAGCTACCAGACTGCTCCACCCCGCGACACTGGTGAGAAACGCTTGGCGGCTGGATGGCTCCGGCCGCGGTGAGGGGCGCGATTATCGGTTCGGCGCCCTCATGCGTCAAGGGCCTTCGTAACCCGGCCCCCCACATCTCCATTCCCGGGAAGAGGCTGGCACGGATATCGTTTGTCGACAGGGCGAATGAAGCGACTCTTTCTGATTCTCATGCTCTCCACGGCGGCCGGCGCGTCGACCCTCCCCGGCTTTCGCGTTCAGCTCCTGCGGGGCGTTCCGGGGTTCGTCACCTCGCTCGCCGTCGACTCACATGGAACGATTTACTACTCCGTCAAAAGCGGCGACATCATTCGTTTCGGAGCGACCGACACCGTCGTCGCTCATCTGCCGACTCTCGGCGAAGGAAACTCGGGGCTGATCGGGCTGGCGCTCCGCGACGACCACACGGCCATCGTCCACTACACCCTCCCGAACCAGACCTACGACGTCGTTTCCGCCGTCGACCTCGGCACCGGCATCGAGAGCGAGATCCACCGGTTCGCCTGCGACAAGGATGTGCCCGAGCGCGGCGTTTCCACCGAGCATCACGGCGGCAATCTCACCATCGCGCCGGACGGCTCGATCTTCCTGGCCATCGGAGACTTCGGCGCCCCCCTGCTGGCTCCCGATCCGGCATGGAACGCCGGCAAGGTCTGGCGCATCCTCCCCGACGGCTCGGTGGTGCAGTTCGCGCGCGGCTTCCGCAATCCGTTCGATCTGGCGTGGGATGCGGCGACGCAGCGCGTCATCCTGACCGACAACGGTGACGTCGCCGACGACGAGATCGACGTCGTGGCCGAGGGCGACGACTGCGGCTGGCCGTACACGGCCGGCAACGAGCCGCCGAAGGCAGGCACGCGGCCCCCGGTCTATACATTCCCCACCGTCATAGCCCCGACCGGCCTGGCGCCGCTCAGCGGGCGCAATCCCATCCTTCACAGCGGCTACCTGCTGGGCAGCTATGTGGCCAAGGCGCTCGACTACATCCCTGACGTCTACGCGCAACCGATGCCCGATCCGGTGGCGGTCATCCAGAACGAAACCGATCCGATCATCGACGTCGTCGAGGGCCCGGATGGCAGCATCTACTTCGCAAGCGGCATCGGCATTTACAAGCTGATCGTGCCGATGCGCGGCGACTGCAACGGCGACGGCAAAGTCGACTCCGCGGACGTGGCCACGCTCACCAAGCTCCTGGCCGACGGCCCCCGTCCGATGACGTCCGCACAGAACGCCTCGGTGCGCGGCAGTTGGGGATGCGACGCCAACGGCGACGGAATCATCGACAGCCGCGACCTGGCGATGCTGGCAGGGTTGGTGCGTAGGCGTGCGGTGAGGAAGTGACGGGTCGTTGAATTTTTCCGCTACGATTCACCTTTCATAACGCCGGGAGGAAACCTATGTACGACGAACAGATTGCTGCTCCGATGCGCGCGGAACTGACGCAACTCGGATTTGAAGAGACACGGACGCCGCAGGAAGTCGATGCGGTGTTGAAGGAGAAGAAGGGTACCGTGCTGGTGGTGGTGAACTCGGTGTGCGGATGCGCCGCCGGAGTAGCCCGCCCCGCCATCGCACTCTCGCTGGAGAACGGGGTCCGCCCCGACCGGATGATCACCGTATTCGCCGGCAACGACCGCGAGGCGACGGCCCGCGCCCGCGAGTACTTTGTCGGATACCGCCCCTCATCCCCCTCGTTGGCCCTCTTCCGCGACGGCGAGCTGGTGAAGATGATCGAGCGCTGGCAGATCGAAGGCCGCGCCGCCCACGACATCGCCTCCGAGCTGGCGGCGTCGTTCAATGAGTACTGCGCGAAGGAAGCGGCGGTTTCGTAACCGCGGTTGCGCGGTCTCGTGGTGGGATCAATGGAACGACCGCGAGACCGCAACTACCTCTTCTTTTTCCTGATCGGCACTGTCGCCGCCACCGCCGGCGCATAGAACGACGCCCCCCTCACGTTCTCATCGATCGTGAAGCCGTGCTGTAGCGGAGGAAAGGCCCTCTGCTCGCAATCGAGACGTTCGCAGAGGCGGCAGCTGGTCCCGATGGGGACGGCGGCGTCGAGGTTGTCGAGGTCGTAGCCGTCGGCGTAGACGAGCTTCCGCCCGGCATCGACCGGGCAGCCGATGCCGACCGCCATCAACGCATCGCCGGCGGCGAAGCCGAAGCTCTTGCGGATGGTGCGGGCCACGCAGAAGTAGGCGGTGCCGTCGGGCATCTTCGAGAGCTGCGTCCGGATTCGCCCGGGCGTGAGAAAGGCGGCGTGCACATCCCAGCGCGGGCAGGAGCCGGAAAAACGGGCGAAGCGGATGCCGGTGCCGCTGAAGCGCTTGGAGATGTTGCCGGCGATGTCGACGCGCACGAAGTGAAAGGGAACGCCGGGGCGGGAAGGATTGCGAAGCGTGGTCAGGCGGTGGCAGACCTGCTCCCAACTGGCAGTGTAGTGATGCTGCAGCAACTCGATGTCGTAGCGCACCTGCTCGGCCATGCGCAGGAAATCGTCGTACGGCATCAGCAGCGCGGCGGCGAAGTAGCTGGCCAGGGCGATGCGGCAAAGCTTGGCCGACTCCGGCGTCGTCAGAAACTCTTTCGAGCGGACCACGATGGCGTCGATCACGTCGGCCGCCTCGATGAGCCCGAGCTGATGGGCGAGCTGGAACTGCCTGCTCCACGGCGGCAGGACCTCGGACAATGACAACACCCGCCGCTCCGGGTCGTACCGCCGCGTGGCCGCGCGGTCGCGTCCGACCGGAACGATGGCCACCTCGATGCGGTGCCGTTCGCGCAGATGCTGCACGAGCGACCGATACGCATCCTGCCGGTCGATGGTCACCCTCCCTGCGATCTCTTCCAGTTCCGGGAAGAAGTTGAGGTTGTGCTGGATGACGTCGCTCACCTCTTCCGACGGCAGATGCGCCGGATCGATGCCGCGAAAGTCGTCGCCGTCGTAGACCTTGCTGGCCAGCGCCCGCGTCGACTCGACCGTCGACCGATAGGCCTGATACAGCGCCAGCACGGCGCGGGCCGTGGCGGGATGTTCGGACAGCTCACGCATGTCCGAAGTCGTCAGCGGATGCTCCTCGAACATCGGATCGCCGAACGCTTCCTGAAGATCGTCCGCCAGCCGCGAGTGATCGTCGTCCGCAAACGAGTCGAGATCGACCTTCAACACCTGCGCGACCTTGACCAGCAGATGCGCCGGCAACGGCCGCTGATTGTGCTCGATGAGATTGAGATAGCTCGGCGAGATCTCCAGCTTGGCCGCGAGATCGGTCTGCGTGAGGTGCTCGCGGCGGCGGATGGATCGGACTTTGGTGCCGAGGGTGGACATGGTTTGTCTGGCTATTGTCTCACCAGGGCTTCTCTTAACTCCTGCTTGGTGGTATTCCTGATGCTCGGATCGTAGATTCAGACGAGGAATCATGGCCAAGACAGCACGGGACAAGATTTTCATCAGCTACAGCCACAAGGACAAGAGACTCTTCGAAGAGTTCAAGACGATGCTCGCTCCCGCGATTCGCGACGGTATCGTCGACGTCTGGGACGACAAGAAGATCGACCCCGGAGCGAAGTGGAAAGACGAGGTCAACGCTGCGCTGGCTTCAGCGAAGATAGCAGTACTGCTCGTGAGTCAGAACTTCCTGGCCTCGGATTTCATCGCCAGTCACGAATTACCTTTGCTACTCGTGGCCGCGCAGAAAGAAGGAGTCACGGTCTTTTGGATCTACTTCAGCTCCTGCCTGTACGAGCAAACAGAGATCGCCACATATCAGGCCGCACACGACGTCTCGAAGCCGCTGGACCGGCTCGATAAACCACACCGTCAGGCCGTCTTCAGTGAAGTCTGCGCGAAGCTGATTCGTCTCGCGCGAAACCCCAGGTAGGCTCATCGGAATCCGCCGGCGCAGCGCCGGTGAGCCGTTTCCCCATTGCGCCGAAGATTGCGGTTTCGAAGCTCTTTCGAGGGAGTACTCCAGGCTCTAGCCTGCTTGTTGGCCGCGAGGAAGAGCTGAAGGCTCTCGACGATGCCTGGAGCGGCACTCAGAAGAAGAACGTGGTCACGATCGTCGCTTGGGGTGGCGTCGGGAAAACGTCGCTGGTCGCACGGTGGGCAGCGAACACTCTGGCAAAGGAAAACCACGTCGGTATCGAAAGCTACTTCGACTGGTCGTTCTATAGTCAGGGGACGCGTACCGAGGGCGACGCTACCGGCGCGGACAAGGCCGCCTCGGCGGATATTTTCGTCAGGGAAGCGCTTGAGTTCTTCGGCGATGGCGATCTCGCCGCCAGCAACGCCGGCGCATGGCAGAAGGGAGAGCGACTCGCCCGACTGATCTCCGAGCATCGAAATCTCCTCATCCTTGATGGCCTTGAGCCGTTGCAGGAAGCAAAAAGCGGCGATCTGCAGGACTACGCGCTACGTGCCCTCCTTCGCGGGCTGGCGGTGGACAACCGCGGCTTGTGCGTCGTCACGACCCGCCAGCAGCTGCCCGAGCTGAATACCTGGCACGAGACCACCGCGCCAGAATGGCGGCTCGCCAAGCTTTCAAAAGAAGCGGGAGCCGAGTTGCTAAAGAATCTCGGCGTTAAGGGGACTCCGAGCGATCGCGAACAACTTGCGGAGGACGTCAAAGGTCACGCCCTTACCCTCACGCTGCTTGGCAAGTACCTCGCCGAGGCCCACGACGGCGATATCCGCAAACGTGACCTCGTATCGCTGTCCGAGGCCGACTACGAGGAAACCAGAGGTCATGCCTTTCATGTGATGGAGGCTTATGAGCGCTGGCTTGAGAAAGATTGCGGCCGGGCGGAATTGGCGATCATGCGGCTCACCGGCCTGTTCGACCGCCCCGCCACGCCTGATTGCCTCGCTGCGTTGCGGCAGGCACCTGTCATCACTGGCCTCACCGACGTCCTCGTTCCATTAAACGACGCCCAGTGGAACCTGGCAGCCAAACGCCTAGTGCAACTCGGCCTCGTCGAGGAGCAACTGTGGGAGCCCCGACGCGTTCTGGGCTATAGCGAGGAAGAGGCAAACAACGCCGTATCCCGGGGCTACCAACTCGGAGAACCCAGCCTAGTCGAGACTTCACTCTCTCCTGTCTACGACCATAAGTCACTCGACGCTCACCCGCTGATCCGAGAATACTTCGGTTGGCGCCTTCGCGATAAGGCGCAAGAGGCATGGCGAGAGGCACACTCGCGTTTGTTCGGGCACCTGCGAGGCAGCGTACCCTACTGGCCGGAGGGCCTCGATGGGCTCCAACCGCTTTATCAAGCTATCACACACGGATGCCACGCCGGGCGATATCAAGAGGCGTGTGATGAGGTCTTTAGAGGTCGCATCGTGCGCAACACTTCCGGGCCACACGCTTTTTTCAGCAGCAGAAAGCTCGGAGCCATGGGCGCAGACCTAGCCGCCATTGGCTGTTTCTTCGTAGCACCTTGGACACGGCCAGCAGAGGCGCTATCTGAAGAGGCACAAGCATGGTTGCTGAGCTTAGCGTCCTACCGACTCCAGGCTCTTGGCCGGCTAACGGAAGCGCGGGAGCCTGTGCAAGTATCAATTGACGCTGCCATTCGCGAACAGAATTGGGAAAGTGCCGCAGTGCGTTCTGGCAACCTCAGTGGACTCGACCTGACTCTGGGTGACGTGGCAACTGCCGTGCGAGAGGCTGAGCAGAGTGTGTCCTATGCCGAACTGAGTGGCAAAACCTTCCAGCGCATCACAAAGCGCGCTAAGTGCGCTTACACCCTGCACCAAGCGGGACGGGCAATTGAGGCGCGTGAGCAATTCGAAGAGTCGGAGGCCATGCAGCGAGAAACGCAGCCGAACTACCCGTTTCTCTATTCGTTGCAAGGCTTCTGGTTCTGCGATCTTCTACTCGCTGATGCTGAGCGCGTAGCGGCGCAGCGTGCTCTTTGGGAGCACGCCGATTCAAGCGCGCGCCTGATTGGATTCGACGGCGGTAAGAAACCACTTCACCGCGAAGTGCTGCAAGCCCTTGAGCAGCGGGCAACCCACACGCTGGAGTGGGGAGAAGCGAACGACGCCTCACTCCTCGACATCGCGCTTAACCACCTCACCCTAGGCCGCGCCGTGCTCTACGGCACAGTGCTCGAACCTTCATTGGACAGAGGGAATTCAGAACTCGCTGCGCACATCAACGCCGCCGTCAATGGATTCCGCCAATATGGCGATCAGAGTTGGATTTCAGCATCTCTTCTAACCCGCGCGTGGCTGTGGGTGATGCTGGCCCGGACCGCCGAGGCACGGCGGGACCTCGACGAAGCCCAACAAATCGCCGAGCGAGGCCCAATGCGGCTCCATCTCGCTGATGTCCACCTCTACCGCGCACGCTTGTTCTTTCGCGAAGATCTCGCGGCGGCCCGCGAAGATCTGAAGCAAGCCCGCCTCCTCATCGAGAAATGCGGCTACCTCCGCCGCATGCCGGAGTTGGAAGACGCAGAGAAGGTCATCCTCGCCGTGCAGTAGCCTCTTTACAAACGTTGACAACCTTACACACCCATCTTCACAACCCTTGACTGCGTAACATGCAGAGGGGTATCAACTTGGCGCGTTCCGTGCTCAACTGCTTTACACGATGAACGGTATCGAAGTACGTGGAGAGCAGCGACCGGAATGGGATGAGATTCTGACGGCGGATGCGCTGGCGTTCGTGGCGGATCTGCATCGGCGGTTCAATTCGCGGCGCGAGGAGTTGCTGGCCTCACGCGAGGTTCGGAAGACGCGGATCGACGCGGGGGAGCTGCCGGATTTTCTGCCGGAGACGAAGGCCATTCGCGAGGGCGACTGGACCGTGGCGTCGATTCCGGCGGATCTGCTCGACCGGCGTGTGGAGATCACCGGGCCGGTCGACCGGAAGATGATCATCAATGCGCTCAACTGCGGGGCGAACGTCTTCATGGCGGATTTCGAAGACGCCAACGCGCCGACCTGGGCGAACAACATCGAAGGGCAGTTGAATCTGCGCGACGCGGTGCGGCGGACGATCTCGTTCTCTGCCGGGGCGAAGCAGTACGCGTTGAACGAGAGGACGGCCACGCTCGTCGTCCGGCCGCGCGGGTGGCATCTGCTGGAGAAGCATCTGAGCGTGGATGGTGAACCGATATCGGCCAGCCTCTTCGACTTCGGGCTCTACTTCTTCCACAACGCGAAGGAAGCGATGGCGCGCGGGACCGGGCCGTATTTCTATCTGCCGAAGATGGAGTCGCATCTCGAGGCGCGGCTCTGGAACGATGTCTTCGTCCACGCCCAGCAATCCCTCGGCGTTCCCAACGGGACGATCCGGGCCACGGTGCTCATCGAGACCATCCTGGCGGCGTTCGAGATGGACGAGATCCTCTACGAGCTCCGCGATCACTCCTCCGGACTGAACTGCGGTCGCTGGGATTACATCTTCTCCTTCATCAAGAAGCTCCGCGCGCAGCGCGATGTCGTGCTGCCGGACCGCGGCAGCGTGACGATGGAGAAGCACTTTCTCGCCTCGTACGTTGCGCTGCTGATCAAGACCTGCCACCGGCGCGGCATCCACGCCATGGGCGGGATGGCGGCGCAGATTCCGATCAAAGACGACGCCGCGGCGAACGACGCTGCGATGGCGAAAGTCGTCGCTGACAAGCTGCGCGAAGTGCGCGCCGGGCACGACGGCACCTGGGTTGCCCATCCGGGACTCGTGCCGATCGCGAAGCAGATCTTCGACGCCCACATGCCGGGACCGAATCAGATCGACGTCAATCGCGACGATGTGCATGTCACGGCGGCCGATCTTCTGCGCGCCCCCGAGGGCGTGATCACGGAGAACGGGGTACGTCAGAACATCAACGTCGGCATCCTCTACCTCGAGGCGTGGCTCGGCGGCCTCGGCTGCGTGCCGCTCTACAACCTGATGGAAGACGCGGCCACGGCAGAGATCTCGCGCACCCAACTGTGGCAGTGGATTCATCACCACTGCCGTCTCGATGACGGGCGTGACGTGACGCCGGAGCTGTATCGAACGATCCGCGATGAAGAGCTGGAGAAGATCGGATCGCGCCCGCACCTCGGCGCGGCGGCGGCGATCTTCGACGACCTGATCCTGAACGATGAACTGGCCGATTTCCTGACGCTCCCGGCGTACGAGGAGCTTTTGACCCACGAAAAGGAGTAACGATGGTGAAGCTGAAGGCTGTACGCGACCCGAGGCAGATCGAGCGCGACTGGGAAAACAACCCGCGGTGGGACGGCATCACGCGCGACTACACCGCGGACGACGTCGTCCGTCTTCGCGGCTCGATCGACATCGAACAGACGCTCGCCGAGATGGGGGCAAACCGTCTGTGGGATCTGCTGCATGAGGATCCGTACGTCAACGCGCTCGGCGCGCTGACCGGGAACCAGGCCATCCAGCAGGTGCGGGCCGGTCTCAAGGCCATCTACCTCAGCGGCTGGCAGGTGGCCGCCGACGCTAATCTGGCCGGGCAGATGTATCCGGACCAGAGTCTCTATCCGTCCAACTCCGTGCCGCAGGTGGTCAAGCGGATCAATCAGGCTTTACAGCGCGCCGATCAGATCGATCACAGCGAGGGGAAGCACGGCACGCACTGGTTCGCGCCGATCGTGGCCGACGCCGAGGCGGGCTTCGGCGGATGTTTGAACGCGTTCGAGCTGATGAAGCTGATGATCGAATGCGGCGCCGCGGCCGTTCATTTCGAGGACCAGCTTGCCTCGGAGAAGAAGTGCGGTCACCTCGGCGGGAAGGTTCTGCTGCCGACGTCGCAGTTCATCCGCACGTTGTCGGCGGCGCGCCTGGCCGCGGACGTGATGGGCGTGCCGACGCTGGTCATCGCACGGACGGACGCGGACAGCGCCACGCTGCTCACGAGCGACATCGATGAGCGCGATCATCCCTTCCTCACCGGCGAGCGGACGGCGGAAGGCTTCTTCATGATCAGGAGCGGCGTCGATGCCGCGATCGCGCGGGCCATCGCCTACGCGCCGTACGCCGACCTGCTGTGGATGGAGACGTCGATGCCGGACATCGAGGAAGCGCGCCGCTTTGCCGATGCCGTCCACGCGAAGTATCCGGGAAAGATGCTGGCCTACAACTGCTCGCCGTCGTTCAATTGGGCGAAGAAGTTGTCCGCCAGCGAGATCGCGAGCTTCCAGAGCGAGCTCGGAGCGCTCGGCTACAAGTTCCAGTTCGTCACGCTGGCCGGCTTCCACGCTCTGAATTTCTCGATGTTCGAGCTGGCCCGGCAGTATCGCCAGGAAGGGATGACCGCCTACTCGCGCATGCAGCAGTCGGAGTTTGCGGCCGAGGAGCATGGCTACACGGCCACGAAACACCAGCACGAAGTCGGCACCGGCTACTTCGACGAGGTGATGAAAGTGATCTCGAACGGGCAGTCATCGACGACCGCGCTGGCCGGCTCCACCGAGGCCGCGCAGTTCGGCGGGAGGATGTAATGGAAGATATTCGCGACTACCAGATCGAAGACGAGAGTGATGTGACCGAGGAAGAGCGCGAGTACGAGAGCGCGCAGCGGGAAGAGGTGCCGTTTCATATTCCGAGGGATTGAGAGCCCGGCGTGTGCTTCCGGCCTGAAGGACTCACGCGGAGGCGCGGAGTGCGCGGAGTACTTCTGCGTCCTGATCTTGATCCTTCTGCGTCCTGATCTTGATCCCCTCGATCCTGATCTTGAACCCCCTCGATCGTGATCTTGAACCCCCTCTGTACTGATCTTGAACCCCTCTGTTTCTGTGCCACATCGGTCCCGGCGATTCGGGCGATTGGGCAGTCGAGATGCGCCTCAATCACCAGAAATGGTGACTCACAGCGCTGCGTAGCCGCACCAAACCGTGGATGCCGGTCGGGACATAGCAAGCACCGCCCCCTCATCCGGCTTCGCCACCCTTCGACTCGCTTCGCTCGCTCAGGGCAGGCTCTTCTCCCCCGCTGGAAAGCGCGGGGGAGAAGGGCTCTCGAGGGGAGGGAGGCGCGAGCTCAAGATCTTCCCGTGTTCCTCCGCCAGTGTGTCGCGTTCCTCCGCCCGCGTGTCGCGTTCCTCCGCCAGTGTGTCGTGTTCCTCCGCCCACGTGTCGCGTTCCTCCGCCCGCGTGTCGCGTTCCTCCGCGTGTGTGTCGCGTTCCTCCGCGTGTGTGTCGCGTTCCTCCGCGTGTGTGTCGCGTTCCTCCCGCCCGCGTGTCGCGTTCCTCCGCCCGCGTGTCGCGTTCCTCCGCCTGTGTGTCGGGTTCCTCCGCCCTGGTGTCGCGTTCCACCGCCCACGTGTCGTGTCCCTCCGCCGGTGTGTCGTGTCCCTCCGCCCACGTGTCGTGTTCCTCCGCCGGCGTGTCGTGTTCCCCGCCTGTGTGTCGTGTTCCACCGCCGGTGTGTCGTGTTACACCGCCGGTGTGTCGCGTTACGCCGCCGGTGTGCAGCGAACAGGTCCTGATCTTGAACCCCCTCTGTAGTTACCTTCAGAGGCAGTGAACCGCCTTCAGAGGCAGTGAACTGCCTTTCGGAGGCAGTGAAGTTCCTTCCAGAGGCAGCGAACTGCCTTTCAGAGGCCGAATCAGAACACCATCTCATCGTCATCCAGGCCGAAGTAGTGTCCCAGCTCGTGGATGACGGTCTCGCGGATCTGTTGCTTTGCCTCGTGCGGGCCGCGGGTGACGCGCAGGATGGGGCCGCGGAAGATGGCGATCTGGTCGGGGAGGCGGAAGGAATCGTAGGACCGCCGGGTCATCGGCGTGCCGCGGTAGAGACCGAGCAACTCGCTATGGGAGTGTTCGAGCACGTCGCGATCGGACGCGCTCGGCTCCTCTTCGACCACGACGACGACATTGTCGAGCAGGTCCGCGAACCGCTCGGGGAGCGAGTCGAGCGCCTCGGCCACGAGGCGCTCGAACTCGGCGGGATTGATCGGCACTACCAGCCCGGGGCGATGTTGAATCCGGTCACCCATCCGCGCCCCGGCCGCTGGAACGGCTTGGCGGTGTAGAACTCCAGAGGAATGTAGGCCAGCAGCAGGCGGATGCCGACGCCCGTGCTGACCACCGGCACGCGGTCTGTGGCGTTCTTGTTTGAAAACGTCCACTTTACTTTACAGTTGGATGGCAGAGCATTCGCGGGCAGGTTTGCCAGCGTGCGGCAACCATCATTCGTCGACCACGCGGCACCAGCATCGACGAAACCGAACAGCTCCGTCGGGATGAAGCCGCTGGCCAGACCGAACTGCTTGTTTCCGAACACTGGGACGCGAACCTCGGCGTTGCCGACGACGATCTTCGAGCCGACGAGACGATCGAAGACCGGGCAACTCGTCGAGCCGGGCGTCTGTACACACTCATCGAGGCCGATGGAGTTGACGTTATACCCGTGGATCAGTGTGTCCTGCCCGATGTAAAGGGGAGAGATTTGTCCGAGCTGAACGCCGGTACCACTGGTTCTGGCATTGAGATAGGTATCAGAATCCTTGCCATAGCGACCGTAGTGGATGCCGCGCACCGCGAAGGTAATCGGATTCATGAAGAAGTACTTCCGCCAGTCGGCCAGCGCGGTCTCGAACTTGAGATCGCCGGAGAGCGCCGAAACCTCGTAGCGATAGCGCGTCCCGCGCACGGGCGAGAGGAAGCCGAACACCGAACTATCACCGACGAACGCGGCGCCGACATGCGTAAGGTTCAGCGTGAAGTTGAACGGGTTGGGGGTGACGTCATCGGCGACGATCGTGTTATTGACGATCAAGACCGTCTCGACCTCCGACTTGAACGCCTCGTGCTGGAAGCCGGCGCTGGCTTCGATACGCCGGGTCTGACTGAACGGATACTGGACGACGCCGGTGACGTCATCGAAGCGCTGAATATCGCGTTCCTGCTGCACGACGTCGGCGAGCTGGCCCTTGAACACAACCGGCGGTAGCACGGACGTGAATGCGGCGACGTACGGCAGGTGGGTCGTATCGATGCCCCAGTTCAGACGATGCCTCTGGTTGAGGTAGAAGACCTCCCCCGCGACCTGATCGCCAACCGTGCCGACACCCGAGGTCCCGCCACCCTGGAAGGTGATTCCGACGTTGTGGTAGCCGAGGATGTCGGTGTAGTAGGCGCTGACACTGCCGCCGACGCCGGTTCCGAACGAGCTGACGCCGACGCCGATCGTCGGCGGGCCAAGGTAGGCGATGTGAAGACCGGAATGATAGCCGGACTGCGAGAAGACCGTATTCTCCGGCAGCAATCCCTCGGCGGGATTCTGCAGGTAGGCGGTGATCGTGGATCCGGTCCCGCGCAGCGGCGGAAGCTGGCCGGCGCGTGCGGTGGAAGGCGCGGTATTGGTCATGGCCACGGCGATCGACGGCGGGTTCGCCGCCAGCTTGTAGATGTTGTAGTTGTCGCTCTCGTACAGCGAGAAAGCGATATCGCCCGTCCGCAACGCCACCGTCATCGCCGGTGACATGTCCGTGATGCCGGCCACGCCGGTCTGCACGCGGGTGATGCGGAGGACGCGTCCGTCCGGCGTGTAGCGATAGATGTCGGCCAGCCCTTCGGGATTGGCGATGAAGTAGATGCTGCCGTCAGGGCCGTACTGCGGGTTGATGTTCTTGGCGTTGGAGAAGAGCGGCAGGGTCTTGATCGAACCGCTGGCGACGTCGATCGTCGAGATCCGCATCCCCTGGAAGGAGAGTTGCTCGAGGTTTGCCTCGGGACCGGTCCCGCGGTCGGAGACGAAGGCGATCGTTTTGCCGTCCGGCGAGAAGGCCGGCTGCAGGTCGGCGTACTTGTCGTTCGTCAGTCGATGGACTTCCATCGTCTCCGTATCGAAGAGGAAGAGATCGGAGACGCCGGTGGCCTGGCCGGAGAGGACGATGGTCTTGTTGTCGGGCGACCAGGCAACACTGCTGATGGCATCGATGCCGGGGACGCGCACGGTCGAGACCTTGCCGGAATCGACGTCGACCATGCCGAGGTAGTTGTCGCCGTGCTGGAAGGTGACGAAGGCCAGGCGCCGTGAATCGGCGGACCAACTGCCGGCCGAGTCGATGAAGCGGAGCGACTCGAAATGTCCGTTGCGGTCGCTCGACGCCAGGCGGCGAAGGACCTTGCCGGTCTGGGCATCGGCGAGGAAGAGATCGATGTCGAAGATGGCGCGCGTGGAGAGGAAGGCGATGTACTTGCCGTCAGGGCTGTAGGCTGGACCGAGGTTGAGGTTGCCGCGTACCCCCGCTTTGCTGCCGATGAGCGGCGTGCCGGGCTCGGACGGTCGGTCGGCGACGATCGGAGCGTAGAGCTCGTGAGCCGCCTCCTGCCAGTCGGTGAAGAGCTGTTTGGCCGGAACGCCGAGGGCCCGATCGAACGCGGCCTCCGGATTGGTCATGCCGGCGGCGAGGAAGTAGCGGACGACGGCGTCATCACCGAAGCGGCCGCCGATGTACGCCAGGACGGCCTGCCCGTAGCGATACGGGAAGTAGTACGGATCGCGCTCGAGCTGGCGGAGGGTCGGAAGATGGTTGTGCACCTCGGCGTCGCGAATCCACATCGCCGTCAGCGGGTCGACGCGGCCTTTGGAAAAGTACTCGGCCATCCCTTCGACGATCCAAAGCGGCATCATCTCCAGATTGAAACGCCGCCGGTTGTTGGTGATGCTCGCGGCGATGTCGAACTGGAAGACGTGCACCATCTCGTGGCCGAGGACGTGATCGTTTTCCGCGTAGTCGCCCGTCAGCGGCAGGACGATGCGGTTCATGAACGGATCGGTGAACCCGCCCGTCCCTTCGCCGATCAGCTCCGAGGTGGTCGTCGTCTGCTGGAAGTCGGCGGAGTTCGCGTAGAGAACGATCGGCTTGCGGTTGAACGTGTGATTGAACGTCCGTGAGAGCCGCGTGTACCAGCGCTCGGCCTGGCGGCCGACGTCGTTCACCACGTCCGCTTCACGATCGTAGTAATAAATATCAAAGTGCTCCGTCTTCAGAACCTTGAAGTCGAAGTGCTCCCACTGGACCTTGTTGCGCCCGAAGTACTGCGCGTTGAGAGATGTGGAAGCGAAAAGGAGAAAGAGGAAGGCGACTGCAAGTTTGCGCATGAGAGACCTCATTCGAATGATGTTCCGAATCTGTCGTTGCGGCAGGGCCATCCTACTACCGTCGCCGGTCCGGGCTGTTGCAAAGAGGTGAACGGGCGGGTTTTATGGCTGAAAACCGGTTCATTTGTGAAGCATCTTGAACGCGTGCACCCAGGAACCGGAAAGCACTCCGTGAAGGACCCAGACCATGCACATCGGCTCGAGATGGCGGGCGGCTTCGATCCCGCCGAGGTCGATCACGCCCCAGCCGAAGGCGTCGCAGACTTGGGAGACGAGTTTCTTGGCATCGGCGTCATTGCCGCCGATGAACATGTCGGGAGGTCCGCCGGGCAGTTGCGGCTTGAAGAACAGCCCGTTGCCTACGGTGTTGAACGCCTTGACTACGCGCGCATCCGGCAGCGCGCGTTGAATCTGCTCACCGAGGGAGTCGGTATGGCCGACCGAAAGCCGCGGCGCGCCGGCGCTGAAGTCGAGCGGATTCGTGGCGTCGATGACGACCTTGTGATCGAAGTGCCGCTTGCCGGCGATGCTGATGGCCTCATGAGTGGCCACACCGTACGTCGCCAGGACGATGAGATCGCCGGCGCGCGCCGCCCCCTCGAACGTTCCGCTGCGGACCCGGTCCCCCTCGCCGCTGACGAACTCGGCCAGCTTCTCCGGTGATCGCGAGCCGATGGTGACCTCATGTCCGAGCGCACCGAACGCGTGGGCGAATGACTTGCCGACATCTCCCGATCCGAGGATCCCGACCTTCATATTTTTCATGCGTAAAGTCTACTGCCAAGACACTTCATCCTGACGTGGAGCGCAGCGACACCGTCAGGATCTCCGGTCAGACCGCTCGGTAGTTGCCCATCGGCATGGCCGGCGCGGTCGAACCGGAGATCCTGACAGTGTCGCTTCGCTCCACGTCAGGATGGATCTCTGTGTCAGGATCTCCGGTCAGACCGCTCGGTAGTCGCCCATCGGCAGGGCCGGCGCGGTCGAACCGGAGATCCTGACAGTGTCGCTTCGCTCCACGTCAGGATGGAGTATCTGTGCCGTGCGGCGCAGCCGCGCGTTTCGATCGACAACGTCACCGGTGATGCCTGGACGACGCTCGGCTTCAACTCGGGCCCACCACCCCGCTGACGCGGTCGCATGTTAGGCTCCGGAGCGAAGACCACGATGAAGCCAATCACCATCGTCACGTTCGCCATCGTCGTGCTCGCTTGTTCGGTGCCGGCCGGATTGGCAGCGCAAGCGTCATCTCCCGCGCCCAAAGGGGCGCTCGGCAACGTGTCGGGCAGTTGCACCTTCGACAAGACGCACACCGTGAAGTTCGTTGACGGCGTTGCGCTCCAGGGCCACTTGTTCTTCAAGGACAAGGAGCCCGCCACACTAGTGTGCGTGTCCAATCTCACGCTGGGCGGGTTCCACCCAGACCTGTTCCTGGATCCGTCAGCCGAGCTGGATGGCATGAGCAGCGGCCCAAAGAACGCCTACAACGTCATCACTCTCTCCATCGACAAGACCGGCGATCTGGAAGGCCTCGGGCCTTCAGGATCTTTGCGCACCGGCGACTGGACCTTCACAGGCGGTACCGTGAAAAACGGTCGCGTCAGCGGCACGGTCAGCGGAACCGGGGGCGCCACTGGCGGTGATACGTGCCGGATCACGTTCGACGTGCCATTCATGGGGGACTATGGCGCCGGCAAACCCTTGCCGGCCGACGGCGGCGAACCAGGCCAGGCCATCCGGGCTCTCTGGACCTCGCTGCAGAATGAGGACTCCGCCGCCACGGTGGCCGTGCTCGGGGAATCCTGGGTGGCGCAGGCCCAACACGGGACGATGCCGCAGTTCGTGA
>JADGNY010000235.1 GCA_017883235.1 Thermoanaerobaculia bacterium
GGAGTCGCATGCAAGGGACTCGGAGTCGCAAAATGAGACTCGGGAGTCGCAAAATGCGGCTCGGAATTGTTTACAAGGGACTCAGATATCTCCAGAAAGGCACTTCAGTGTCTCCGGAAGGTGACAGTCCAACGTGTGATTCGTCTCAGAACGGCTTTTCGAGCGACTCGGACTGGGGTGTGAACAACTTCGCGCCGTCGGGAGTGATGTGCATGTCGTCTTCGAGCCGCACGCCGAACTCGCCGCGGATGTAGATGCCCGGTTCGTTGCTGAAGGCCATCCCCGGTTGGGCGCGCAGCGATCGGGCCCATCCGAACATGTTGTTCTTCACCAGATACGGCCACTCGTGTCCGTCCATGCCGATGCCGTGTCCGAGGCGATGGGAGAAGTACTTGAAGCCGGGGCCGTAGCCGGCGTCGACGATGACACCGCGAGCCGCGGCGTCGATCGATTCGAGCGGGGCGCCGGGCTTCGCGGCTTTGAGCGCCGCATTCTGGGCGCGCCGGACGATGTCGAAGACCTTGTTCATCTTGTCTGTTGCTTTGCCGAGCACGAACGTCCGCGTGATGTCGGACTGGTAGCCTTCGACGGTGCAGCCATCGTCGATCATGATGATGGTGCCTTCCTTGATGGTCTGAGGCGTTGATGACCCGTGGGGAAGCGCGGTGTACTGGCCGGTCTGCACGCTTGCCTCGCCCGGGAACCCGACGCGGCGGTAGGCCTGCGAGATCAGGTTGGAGACGTCATGCTGCGTCATGCCGGGCTGGATGGCCTGGTAGACGGCGTTGTAGACCTTCAGCGTGGCGGTATTCGCCACCTGCATCAGCTCGATCTCGTGCGCATCCTTGATCATGCGGCAGCCGGCGCTGATGGCGGTGCCGAGCACGACCTTCGCCTGTGGTGCCGCGGAGGCGATGCCGTCGCTCCAGACGAGCTTCGTCGTCTCTTCGATGCCGATCGCGCCGGTTGCGATGCCGCGATCCTTCAGTCCTCGGGCGACGAGCGCGTAGGGGCTTTCGTCTTCGTTCCATGTGCGGACGTCGGCGTGATCGGCCCCGAACGGGCCGACAGCAATCTGCTCGCGGGCGCGGTCTTCCTCGAAGGCAGGGCAGACGAAGAACGGCTCTCCCTTGACCGGAATGACGCAGGCGAAGAGCCGTTCGCCGCCGCCCCAGCGCATGCCCGCGAAGTAGACCAGCGAGGTGCCGCCGGTCAGGACGAGTGCGCCGATCTTGTGCTGCGCCATGAGCCGCTTCGCCTTCTCGATGCGCGCGCGGCGCTCGTCGTTCGTGATCGGCCGGGCCTGATCGCGCATGGACGTCAGCGCGGCGATGGAGGTGGGCGGCGGTGCGTCGGAGCTCTGCTCGCGCTGCGCGAAGAGCGAGGGCGTTCTCCAGAGTGCGGTGAGGGCGGCGGATGCACCGATGAATTTGCGGCGGTTCATGGGGGGGATTCTATCTGGGGTTGCGAGGTTGCGCGGTTGCGAGGTTACGGGGTCTCGCGGTATCACGGCACCACACAGACAAGTCCTCTGGCAGGAAGGTGCAAAGAAGCAGGACCGATGTGGCACAGACACTCTTGTCTGTGCCGGGTGGCGAATCAGGGAGTGAGATCGAAAGCCTGCCAAGCTCCGGCACAGACAAGAGTGTCTGTGCCACATTAGTACTCCCCCGAGACCGCGCAACCCCGTTTACAGCGCAAGCTCCATGAAACGTGTCCCTTCGACAGGGTTGAAGCGGTACGGTTCGATCTCGACGAAGCCGAGCGATCGGTAGAGCGGGATGTTGAGGTCGTCCGCGAGCCCGATGGTGATCACACCAGCAACTCGCCGCGCAGCACGGTGACGGCGTGGCCGGCGAGTTTCACGCGATCGCCGTCGAGGCGGACGCGGATCGCCCCTCCGCGCGGCGAGGCCTGGTAGGCGTTCATCTCCGTCTTGCCGAGCTTTTGCGACCAGTATGGCGTGAGGCAGCAGTGCGATGAGCCGGTGACCGGGTCTTCGTCGATGCCGGAGCCGGGGGCGAAGAATCGGGAGATGAAGTCGTATTCGCCGCTGCCGCGGCTGGTGACGATGACGCCGCGCACCGGCAGTTGCCGCAGGACGGAGTGATCCGGCTTGAGGGCTCGGACCTCGGCTTCCGACGGCAGCTCGACGAGGTAGTCGAACTGATTACGGCCGACATAGGCCGCATTGGTCGTGCCGAGGGCATCGAGCAGACCGGCGGGAGCGGCGATCGTCTCCTCCCGTTTGGCGGGGAAATCGAGCTCGATGAAACCGCCGTCCCGTTTCGCCGTCAGCACGCCGCTGCGGGTGTGAAAGCGCAGCACCGCGTCCGCGCTGATGTTCTCGCTCCAGATCGCATGCGCCGAGGCCAGCGTGGCGTGCCCACAGAGGTCGACTTCGACCGCCGGCGTGAACCAGCGAAGCGACCAGCCATCCTCGCGCGGCGAGAGAAAGGCCGTCTCGGCGAGATTCATCTCCGCCGCGACATTGGCCATCCAACGGTCATCCCGCGCGCCGTCCATGAAGCAGACAGCGGCGGGATTGCCTTTGAACGGTGCGCTGGTGAAGGCGTCGATCTGGAGAATGCGCATGGAGAGGTTACATGGTTGCTGGGTTGCTCTGTTGCTGAGTTACCCAGCAACTTTGCAACCCAGCAACCCAAATTTTCAGAAGCCTTTTACCTTCGCCGCTTTCTTGTACATCAACCAAGTCGCGACAAACCCGATGACGACGACTCCGGCCGCGCAGAGGTCGCGGGCGGGATTGCTGTACATCGTCGCGCCGTAGTGGTAGCTGATCATGAAGAAAACCAGGGGGACCGACATGTAAGTGTTATGCCGCGAGCGCAGGCCGGCGATCTTGACCTCGGGCGAGTCGGCGGCCAGAGGCGTGCCGGCCTTGAGCGCGGAGATAATCTTCTTCTGGTTCGGCCAGATCACCATCCAGACGTTGAGGGCCATGATCGTGCCGAAGATCATTCCGCCGTGAGCGTAGAGAGCGCGGCCACCATAGTGACCGACATGCTCCAGCAGCAGCCAGACACCGGCATAAAGCACGAGGCAGATCGCCGCAGCCACGTTCTTGTTCGACAGGGCTTTCATGATCGCGTTGTAGATCACGAATCCGACCGCCAGCGTCACGAGCAGGATGGCCAGCCAGAGCCACGGATTGCTTCCCTTGAGGTCCTGGAAGCCGCTCTCGAACAGTTCCTGCTTTGACTGGTAGTAGACGATGCCGGCGAGCAGGATGCCGGTGATCCAGGTCCACGCCGCGCCCCATCGGAACCAGAAGAGGGCGCGAGGCAGGAGCTCGGGATTGACCGCTTTCTTCGTCGGCCCGTCGATCGTCGGCTGAAAATATCCATTCACCCAGTTGAAGAAGTACAGGTGTCCGATCCACACGATGCCAGCGACCACGTGCGCCCATCGGAAGATCAGGTTCAGGATCGTATTGAGTGGTTCGTGCATGCGTTCTCCTCAATCTCTGCGGTTTGGGGTAGCCTGCG